>CALMZO010000078.1 GCA_937870825.1 uncultured Chloroflexota bacterium
ATTTCTTTCGCACGATGTCGCGCTTGATGGCTGCCGTCGAAGCCTTTATCTCCGAAATGGCAGAGTCGCCCGAGGTCGTTCTCAAAATTGTTGCATGATTTATGCAGTTCTATTTAGACATGGCGTTGACCATTGTCCAGCATCCGAAGGCGAACGGGTGGGAAAAGGCATTTGCAGGATGGTATATTGCGACAGAAGGAACGGCTCATGTCGCTGCTGTCGTGGGAAGCGGCATCGCGGCGTGGGCACCACTCGCGCCTGCGGCAGGTGTAGCGGAAGCGGCGTGCGCGGATGGGGATTGCACGAACGAGGTAAATGCTGTTGCCCAAAGTGGGCTGCGGCTTGCACAGACCGCAAATTCTGCTTCTGGCACAATCCAAAGCGTATGGAGCCTCAATCCATTTCAACGCGGGCAAGCCATCGAAAATATGTTGGGGCGAAGTTCCCAGCTAACCCAAAATTTTCCGGTCATTGACCGCTTTGAGAATGGTGTCGCAACGAGTATCAAGAGTATTGATCTTGCAGCGAAAACGTATCAGAACGTTGACGCGCTGAAATCTGTCGTCACGGGATACGTTGATAAGATGGCTAACTATCAGGGACAGGCGAGAGCTTGGGGTGGCGTAAGAATTCTGCCGTGGCAGATTACTGGGAGAGCTGTCGATCTGGCAATCCCATCATCTGGAGTAACCAAGGCACAACTTGATGCACTTCTTGCACTTCAACGATATGCACAGAGCGTTGGTGTAACCCTGAACATTATTCCGATACAATAGAGAGAACGTGTGAGAAATGATTGAGATAGCCGGTGTACTTATTCGAAAGGGGAGGGCGTATCTCCCAGTTAATGCCAAAATCCAGGGGGATGGATATTTGGAAATGGAACCCGTTTTTGAGGCAGAGTTGACTGAGGATGCTTTGATCGCGGCTCTTGAAAAGATTATAGCTGCGGGTCATCCTTTGATTCCTCCCCCAAGTAAGGAAGAGATGAAACGGCGCAAGGATCCTGTCCTTATCGCAACGGGTGCGAAGAGCTGGAACCAGTTAGCCAAGGACTCCTTCAGCTACACGATTGCATGGCATGATGGAAACATCAAGTTGTTTCTTCACGCATTGGATGAAACAGGCCGGTTTGCAAGTGGGCTTGGAAGGTACACGACTTATCAGGAAGGAACTCCGTTGTCAACAATTGTCAAAGCCATCCTCGACGATGTCGCTGAAGTATCACCATCAAAATAGTATCAGATCGAATGTCTTCACGGCGACCATCTCGGCAGCACGAGCGCGACGACGAACAGCGCGGGAACATCCACGAGCAGTCAACTGTATTATGCGTTTGGTGGAATTCGCTCGGGGAGTGCGCCAACGGATTTTGGATTTACGGGACAGAGACGAGATGCGAGTGCAGGGTTGATGTATTATGGCAGCAACAACCTTTATGGGCGTTATTACGATCCCATATTGGGGCGTTTCACACAACCTGACTTTATCATTCCTGATAATTTCAATCCCCAAGACTTTAACAGATTTAGTTACACGCGAAACAATCCACTCGCATACACCGACCCAAGTGGGCATTGTGCAATTTTGTGTACGGCAATTGTCGGAGCAATTGGTGGGGGTATATTTGCCTATGGTATTCAGGTTTGGGATAATTATCAAAAATATGGGATGACGATGGAAACCTTCACTCAAGTAGATGGAGGTAAGATTGCAGCAGGCGTGGTAGGTGGAGCGGTATTCGGGGCAACTCTCGGGCTAGCAGCACCGGTTATTGCAGGCAGTACCGTTGCGATAGCAGGCACAACAGGAAGTACAGTGATTGGAGCCGCAGGTGGCGGTGCAATTGTAGGAATGGTGGGTGGACAATCGCAGCGCCTTGCAGAAGCGACATTTGCACAAGCTTCTTTGATTCTATCTGGGAAAGGATTTGAAGGGGATAGATTTCTCAATGACGCAGTCGCATCTGGTGTACTCCAACGGGATGCAATTGTAGTTGATAGTATGGCAGGAGTTGTTTCTGGACTTGTCGGCACTACACTATCGAGAGCATTTGTGCGAGCAGGTTTAATTCCTGAAGGTGCAAATAGAACCATAAGAAGTGAGGCATTACCAAGAGTTATCTTCATGAGCCGCGACAAGATCATTTTTGATCTTGGGCGGACAAGGTTGTATCTGCCAGCAGATTCGTATGACCAACTGGCAAGGCTATTACAAGCAGGGATGTTTGAAGAAGCGGCGACCTTGTTGTCAAACCTTGCCGCGAAGTATGAAGGAGATCGTGTCCAGGACGAACTAGAATAGCAGATTATTTTTGTACGAGTGTATCGCGTACAATTGAGATGCTGACAAAGCCAATTGGCTATGTGGTTCCCTTCCACATAGCCAATTTTGCAAATGCGAAAATGGAGGGGATAAAATGAAGTCTTTAGAAGATTTTCCCCAGAAAAATAACAATAGTCATATTATTGTCAGGATTATAGGGTTGACCCTTTTGATAGGGTTGATCTTGGGAACTATTGGGGTTGTTTATCCTAATCTACTTCCCATTATTTCCACAGTTGCAGGCTTGTTTTTGTTTCTAGATGCGTTACGCCAATTTCGTAAACCGACACTTGTGTCATTTGCGATTACTATTTTAGGCATAATGATATTGTCTGGTGTCTTTGCCGGGTTTTTTCAAGGGGTTCTGTGTCATCTTTTATCAACTTCCACCGGTGCGTTAGTTAACGGCATAATCAAAAATACCTGTACACAAAACGCCGCAGGAGCGACTGCATGGGCTTCTGGATGGTTTATGCTTATTTCTGCTGTAATTATTTTTGCTCTCTTCCTCGGTAATCGAAAAAAATAGGAACAAGAACACAGCCAAACATACAACGCGCGTCCACGAACGCCACATGTACGACAGGCGGCGATTCGTTGGTGTATGACAAAGAAAACAAACTGACGAGCATCACCGTCGGCGCCACCACGACAACCTACCTTTACGACGGCGACGGCAACCGCGTCAAGAAAACGGTTGGTGGCACAAGCACCTACTATGTCGGAAATCACTACGAGGTGACGAACGGCGTCGCGACGAAATACTGTTATTTCGGCAAGCAGCGCGTGGCGATGCGGGTAGGTGTGAACACGCCGCTGTATCTGCACGGCGACCATCTCGGCAGCACGAGCGCGACGACGAACAGTGCGGGAACATCCAGGAGCGCAATACCCAAACCAAGAGCCGCGCAGCTCGCGGCTCTTTCCTTACTCCAAATCCATTCCTCCACCCATTCCACCCATTCCCATCCCTCCCATTCCCATTCCCATTCCCATTCCACCATCGTCGCCCATGCCGCCCATTTCCGGCATGGATTTTTCGATTTCTTCCGGACTCTCGCCCGCTTCGAGGCGTCCAACCATTTCATCAAATTCGGGTCCCATCTCTTCGCCCATTTCGCCGCTCATCTTTTTCATAAAACGCGCGAGCGATTTTGGGTCATTCTCGTCAACGCCGCCCAAAGCGGACGGGTCTGCCATCGCGTCCATGCGCGCTTCTTCGGATTTCACGGTCGCGAAACGCGAAACGAGACGCGACAGATTTGTGCTGTCACAGCGCGGGCAATGCGGCGTATCGTTCTGTGCTGCCGAGATCGTTCGGAAAAAAACACTTACGCGGCGTTTGCAGTTGCCGCAGCGATATTCGTAAATTGGCATTTCAGAAAACCTCACATTAAGCAGATGGCTGATATCAGATAGCGAGTCAAAATTATATTCGACACGCGTGGGACAGCAAAAATAATTCGTATTGGCTATCTGCCACTCGCGCCTGTGGTAGAATAGCCGCGTCATGTCCGAACGCGAAGAATTGAATCAACTGCTCGCGCAGCTAGACGACGCGCACATTGCGCGCACGCGCGCGTTTGTAGAATCGTTGCTCCATGCCACGCGTGACGCGCAAAACGCGTGGACGTTCGATTTTGTCGAAAAATTCGCGCAAGCAAAAATCAGCGCGCAGCGTGACCGCGCGGGGATGGAAGTCAAAGCAGAGGACGCAACGTGCGACGGCGTGACGAAACGCGCGTTGTGGGAACATCCGCCGCTTGCGGGCGCGGCGATTGTGAGTTATGCCGTGCCGATGCCGCCGCGACTGCGCGGGTTAAAATTGAAATTTTTTGTCGGCATCCGCGATGGTTCGCAATTGCCGAATGACCGTTACATCGCGTTCCGCGTCCTCGTCAACAATTGGAAATTGTGGAGCGCGGTAAAAAATTCGCGCGGCTGGGATGAATACACGGTGGCGATGCCCGAACTTGCGTCCGACATTGCGCGCATCGAATTTCAAACGGACGGGCTCGGCGACCATCGCTGGAATTGGGCAGTGTGGGGAGAACCAAAACTCATTGCGGAGTTGTAATTGCGAATTGTGAACCTGAAACCTACAATTCGCAATTCGCAATTTCAATTCCGAAATTTCAAAATGGATTTTCAACTGACCGAAGAACAACGCGCGATTCGTGATTTGGCGCGCGAATTTGCAGAAAACGAAATCGCGCCCTACGCGTCCGAATGGGACCGCACACACGAATTTCCTGCGCGCGTGTACGAAAAAATGGGCGCGCAGGGCTTGCTCGGTCTGCCGTTTCCCGAAGAGTACGGCGGTGCGGGCGCGGACGCGATTGCGACCGCGTTGGCGATTGAAGAAATTTCCAAGGCAGACGGTTCGATTGGTCTGACGTACGCCGCGCACATGGGACTCGGCGCGACGCCGATTTATTTGTTCGGGAATGCCGCGCAGAAAAAGGAATGGCTCGCGCCGTTGGCAAAAGGCGAAGGACTGGGTTCCCTCGCGTTGACGGAACCGTCCGGCGGCAGCGACCTCGCGGGTTCGGTCAAAACAACCGCGCGCCTCGAAGGCGATGAATGGATTTTGAACGGCTCGAAATTATATGTGACGTCCGGCAAAGTCGCGCGTTCGATTCTTGTGTTGTGTCGCACCGAAACGCAGGGAGGTCATCGCGGCTTGTCGCTCATCATTGTTCCGCGCGACGCGCCCGGTCTCGTCATCGGCAAACTCGAAAGCAAGATGGGTTTGCACACCTCGCTCACGACCCAAGTTTTTTTTGAAGAGTGTCGCGTGCCGCGCGAAAATTTATTGGGCGAACGCGGCGCGGGGTTTCGTTATACGATGCAAGTTCTCGACGGCGGACGCATCGGCATCGGCGCGATGGCATTGGGCTTGGGCGAAGCCGCGTTGCGCGCGTCGCTCAAATACGCGCAAGAACGTTTTGCGTTCGGCAAAGCGATTGCGGAATATCAAGCGATTCAACACATGCTCGCCGACAGCGCGATGGAATTGCAAGCCGCGCGCTTGTTGATTTACAAAGCGGCGGCGCTCAAAGACGCGGGCAAAAAATTTAGCGTACAAGCCGCGCAAGCAAAATTGTTTGCGACGGAAGCGAGTGACCGCGTATGTTGGAACGCCATTCAAATTCACGGCGGCGCGGGCTATCTCACCGATTTTCCCGTCGAGCGTTATTATCGCGACAATCGTTTGCTGTTGATTGGCGAGGGTACAAGTGAAGTGCAGCGAATGATTATTGCGCGTGAACTGCTCAACGACAGGCAGTTCACATAGGATGTGTTGGCGAACGCGAATCAAAAAAGACCTGCAAGGTTTCCGAAACCTTGCAGGTCTTTTTCGTTACGGCGCCGCGTTTGTGTTCGACGGCGGATTCGTGTTCACCGTCGGAACGACGCCCGGACCCGGTAACACAATCGTCGGCGTCGTGCCTTCCGGTGTAAAGATAATTTTGTCTGTCGCTTTTAACGCGTTCGCGTTCGCCTGCGCGATGAGCAATTGAACGTAGGCGGGGAAACTCGCATATAGATTCGCCAGTGCGGTGTTTTGCGCCAAATCGGCTTTGGCTTTTTCGGCAGCCGCGCCGGCAGTGGCGCGAAAGATTTCCAAATCTTTTTGCGCCGCAAACAAATCGTTCCCCTTTTGTGTTTCGATGACGGCTTTTTGCGCGGCGAGTTTTTCTTGTTCGAGCTGCGCCAACACTGTTTGTTGCTTGGCTTCTTCTTGAATGCGCGCTTGCGCGACGGCAACTTCACCGCGCTGTTTTGCTTGTTCCGCTAACGCTTGCGCTTCCGCGCGCAGTTTGTCTTGATTTGCCTTTTCGGTTTCCAAGCGACTCTTGGTAATCGCATCCAACAACGCTTGCACTTCGGGACCGAGAATGATATTCGGCACGGTGACGTTGTTGATTTGCAGCGCATAATTTTCCGAGAGCCGACTCAATTCGGTGTCAATGCAGTTACGCAATTCATCGCGCGCGGTGCCGATGACATTGTTTTCAAACGTGCGCTGTCCCACGCACACTTTCATCGCTTGCCGCGCCAGTGCTTCGACGCGATTTTTTGCGGCATCATCGGAAAGGTAAATGTCCGAATACGATGCCCAATTGTTTCGCAGCAAGTCCGGCTGCGCGATGGTGGGGCGGAAAATATCGCCGGTGACAATGACGCCGACGCGTTGTTTGTCGCTGGTGATAATTTCGGCGTCTTCGACCTGGAACGGAATTGCCGTTTGTCCGACGCGTTTCAATTCCACGTACAGACCCGCATCGGTGTACAAGCCGGGTCCGACAACATTCACAATTTGTCCATTGCGAAATTGCACGCCCACTTCGTTTTGTTCGACGGGCGCAAGAAAATACACAAAGCGGGTGGCGATGAACGCGACGACGGCGAGAACGACGAGCACGACCAGAATGGTCACGATGAAATTTGGCAGACGCATAGGAGGACTCCCTTTTGGTAGTAGATATTTGTCCAAAAAATTATTTTTCCCCGAATCATCCGGGGGCTTGCGAGATGGAATGTTTCTCAATGTGTCACCTCTCTGTCAGGTTCAAATGGATTGTATCCATTGTCGGATATACGTGCAATGTTGCGAAAAGGTACACACAAAACAAAAAACGCTTTGCGGGGAATTCCCACAAAGCGTTTTGCTTAGTGATGTGCAGTGTTCGGTTCATCCAACGCGACGCGGGCGGCGCGCTCCGGCTCCATCGCGGGCGGCGCTGCGCGTTTCGCCTGCGGCCGCGTGTTAAAGTACGTGATGATCGCGACGCCGACGACGATCACGGCGGACGCGACAAAGGTGATGGGCGTGATTTGTTCGCCATTCAACGCCCAGCCCAAAAACACCGCGACGACAGGATTCACATACGCATACGTCGAAACTTTGGCGGGCGTACTCACTTGCAATAAAAACACGTACGCACTGAATCCCAAAAACGAACCAATCAAAATCAAATACGCGAGCGCGAGCCACGAAATCGTTGTCACTTGCGCGAAATGGAATTCATTCCATTCGCCGAACACAACCGACATGCCCAAAAGAAAAACTCCGCCGAGCAGCATTTCCATTCCCGTCAAGAGCAGCGGCGATTCGGGCAATTGCGCGTGCCGCGAATAAATGGAGCCGAATGCCCAACTCAGCGACGCAGAAAGAATAATCGCGACGCCCAACAGATTGAGCGGACGCTCAAAGCCCAACGCGGCGGGTCCAATCAAAAGCAACATGCCCGCGAGCCCGAGCGTGATGCCGATAAAAATGCCGCCGTGCGGTTTGTGTCCGCCCGGACGCAGCGCTTCCATCAACACCATCCACAACGGCGTGATAGCAATCATCAACGCGGCAAGTCCGGTGGGAATCATTGTCTCTGCCCACGCGACGCTGCCATTGCCGAGACCGAGTAAAAAAATGCCAATGATGAGCGCGGAACGCCAGTGATTCCATTTTGGCGCAGCCACGCCGCGCCAACGCATGAACGCATACAACACCGCTCCCGAAATCAAAAAACGAATCGCTGCCATGATGTGCGGGGGCATGGATTGGACGGCGAGACCGATACCGAGATATGTCGAACCCCAAATCAAATAAATCGCGGCAAAGGACAAAATCACCAACCAACGCGGCGCATGTTTGCTACTCATTCTCTTTCTCCGTCAACGTGTCCAATGGCAAGGATGCGGTTTCTTTGAGCGTGTCCAACGCGATGTTGGTTCGCGTGGAGCGAATCGCTTTGATTTTGGAAAATTTTTCCTTTAACAGTCTTCCGAGCGCGTCTGTATTTTCGACGCGCACTTTGATGAGATAACAATCTTCGCCCGCCATGTTGTGAACTTCCAATACTTCAGGAATGCGCGTCAATGCTTTGCCCGTCGCTTGACTTGCAAACGGTTCTTCGGTACGGACGAAAATAAACGCGACGAGTCCGCGTTTTACTTTTTTCGGCTCCAGGCGCGCGTGATAGCCGCAGATGATGCCCGCTTGCTCCATTTTTCGTACGCGCTCGAACACGGCGGTTTTCGTCAGTCCCACTTGTTCCGCCAGCGCCGCGCTCGACAAATGGGCATCTTGCTGAATCATATCCAGAATTTTGGCGTCTGTGTTGTCTATCATTCAACAAATCTCCTCTTTGACTGAACGATAGACATTATAGCGGAAAGGCACTTTTTGTCCACTGAAAAGAGGGCTTTGTCCTTGCGCGGCGAACGGTCTGTGTTCGCATGAAGCAATCTCCACGCACGGTGTACACACAACGCGTTGTCTTGGCGATTCGCGGAGAGATTGCGGCGATGAACTGCATCGCATCACAAAACCCGTTCCTCGCAATGGCAGGCGCGCAAAGAAAAACGGCGAGAGAATATTTTCTCTCGCCGTTGATTTATGCAACTACAGTTTCGGTCTTGCGAGGTCGCCCGCGTTTTCGCTTTGCGCCATTCGTCCCGTTCTTTGGCGTAGCGCGCGGTTCCAAGTCGGGGATGTACGGTTGAGGCGAAGTGTACAAATTGATGCGCTCATTGGCGATTTCGATATAGTCGGGGGAAATTTCGTAACCGATGTAATGGCGTTTCGTCAAACGCGCGGCAATCGCGGTGCTGCCGCTGCCCATGAACGGGTCGAGAACAACATCGCCAACATTCGTGTACAACAAAATCAAACGCACGGGAAGGTCGAGTGGAAAAGGCGCGGGGTGCGGAATGCCTTTTGTTTTGTGTTGCAACTTTTTGCTTTGTGTGCCGAAATGCCAAATGCTGCGCGCCGTGTCGCGGATGGCTTTTTTCGCGGTGCCGTTCTTGTGCCAAATGCTGCGCGTCCAATCTACAAATTCTTGATTCGTGATGCCGGTGTGTTCGCCGCGCGTCCATTCCGGTTCGAGACGCATGGTCTCTTTGGAAAAGACCATGATGTATTCGTGCGTGTCGCGCAACGTCGGATTCGAGGCGCGCGCAAAACTGCCCCACGCGGTCGAGACGCCCGCCGTCGCGGACTTGTCCCACAAAATTTCGCCGCGCATGAGGAAACCCAAATCAATGCACTGTTGAATGATGAACGCGTGCAGGGGAATGTACGGATTGCGTCCGGTGTTGGCAATGTTGATGGCGAGCCGTCCGCCGGGGACGAGTACGCGTTTGCATTCTTGCCAAACGATTTTCAAGAACGCGAGGTAATTGTCGAGCGGTTCGCGGTCTTGGTAATAGTTGTACTTTTTGCCGACGTTGTACGGCGGTGAAGTGACGACGAGCTGCACCGAATTGTCGTCGAGTTCTTCCATCGCGCGACAATCGTTGTTGTAAATGACATCGAGATCCATGGCGCCTTATGAATCTCACGCAAAGGCGCAAAGACGCAAAGGTGGGAGCTTTGCATTTTGCGCGCGTTACGCAAGTGATGGTCTCCGCGCGCTTGTTTCCTCCATACGGAAACACGAACGCGGCGTAGTGGGTACGCCGCATTCTCTCAAAAGTTTCGCGCGTGTATGTTTCGCATGTAAAGAATGCGAGTCACATGTGCGCGGATTCTAACATACCCGCGCGCGGCGCGCAATAGAAATTATGTTCTTGGATAGTTCGTGAAAGGATTGGGCGAAATTCAAGAGTGAATGTGCGTACCGTTTGGAAAAGAGGCGAGCGCAGAGGTGATTTGGGCGCCCTGCGCCGCAATCACAAAAATATCGAGCCGTGGAAATGTTTCCACCAATCTCACACTCCGTTCCAACTTGTCCAACATTCCTCCCGTCACATCAACGCCGTGCGCCTCGCCGACGTGCGCGCGAATTTGCTCGAACGATTGCGGCGTGATTTCGCGGATGAGCTGCGCGTCGGGATTTTTGTTGGGGTCAGCGGTGTAAATTCCATTCACGGCTGTTGTGTAAATGATGCGCGAGGGTTTCAGAATTGGCGCGAGGTACGCAAACAACGCGTCGGTGGAGGCAATCGCCATGCCGCGTGTGTCGTCGAACGCGACATCGCCGTAAATCAGCGGCACGAGTTCGTGTCCGAGCGCGGTTTGTATGTTGGTAGAATCGAACGCGTAGAGTTCGCCGTCGCGGGTGCGCGCCGACGCGGACGGTTGAATGGAAACGACGGGAACGTTTTCCTCCAGGAAAATATCGGTGACGAGGCGATTCAATCTTTGTGCGGACGCGCCGGTTTCCGCATACGCGCGCCAATTTTCCTTTTCGCCATAACCAAATTTTTTCGCGGTGAAATGCCCGAACGAACCGCTGCCGTGTCCGAGTAAAATTTTTAATTCGGGATTTTTCATTTCGCCTGCGAAATGCTCGCGCGCAGAAAAAATCGCGCGGGCGGCGTCGCGTATCACATCCGGTTTCGCCGTCGCTTGGCGCGTTTTGTCGGTGATGGCGGAACCGCCGAGTTTTAAAAAGACGAGGGACATGAATCTATTCTACCGCATACGCAATGATTTTATCCAATGATAATCCGCGTTCTTTATTCCACGCAATTTCAATCGTTCACGGTAAAGAATTGGCATAATTCGTGAGGGCAAAGCATTTTGCGTTGCTGTCCAATGCCGCAACTGCTTTGCCTCGAGGGTTTGCTCGGGGTTACAATTGTCGCGCAGTTGTAACCCATTTCCTCTTGCAGCCGATTCGAGAAAACGTTAAAGTAATCAGTAACACTATCGCTGACCGGAAACTACAATGAGTGAAAAGTTCGAAATTCCGCCAACCAACAAGGTCCCTCCGCCGAGTCGAAATAGAAAACGCCTCGCTCGTACCGCGCTGCTGAATCAACTCAAGCGCGTGCAAAAGGTTTGCGGCACACTCGAAACGCCTGACCAGTGGTATGACAG
>CALMZO010000079.1 GCA_937870825.1 uncultured Chloroflexota bacterium
CTCCGCCGACCCGAACTATCGCTGGTTCTGCGAAAACGCGAATGGCTTTCAAGTTTCGATTCAAGATGTTTCCGACATCACCGCCGCGCTCGCGCTGCAAGGTCCGAACGCGCGCAAAATTTTGAATCGTCTCACGCGCGAAAAAATTGACGCACTGCGTTATTTCCGGGTGATGCCAAATTTTTTGCGCGATGTACCCGTGCTGATTTCGCGGACGGGCTACACCGGCGATTTGGGTTACGAAATTTGGATGGAAAATAAAGATGCGCTCGCCGTGTGGGACATGTTGATCCAAGTCGGTGAAGATTACGGCATCACGCCGATTGGAATTCTCGCGCTCGATATTGCGCGCATGGAAGCCGGCTTGATGTTGATTGAAACCGATTACACGTCCGTTCGCAAAGCGGTGATTCCTGACCAAATGTCGTCGCCGTACGAACTGGGTTTGGGGTGGACGGTCGCGCTCGATAAAGAAAATTTTGTCGGCAAACGCGCGCTCGTTCGAGAAAACAACCGCGCGGCGGAATGGCGATTCGTCGGCATCGAAATCGAATGGGACTCGCTCGAAGAAATCTACGCGCGCAAAAATTTGCATCCGCATTTGCCGTTGATGACCGTGCGCGAGAGCGTTCCCATGTACGCGGAAGACAAACAAATTGGGTACGTATCAAGTCGCTGTTGGTCACCCATCCTAAAAAAATACATCGCGCTCGCGCATCTCCGCGCGCCATATTTTGAAATCGGCTCGCGCGTCGAAATAGAAGTGACGGTGGAACATGAACGCCAACGCGCGCGGGCGATGGTGGTGAAAACGCCGTTCTTTAATCCAGAACGCAAGAGAAAGTAATCAGAGGTCAGTATTCAGTGATCAGTGTTTCACTGAATACTGATTACTGGTTACTGGTTACTGATTACTCGCCATGCCAAATTCGTATGACTGCATTATCATCGGCGGCGGACACAACGGACTTGTGAACGCGGCGTACCTCGCGCGCGCGGGGAAAAAAGTTTTGGTGTTGGAAAAACGCCATCTCGTCGGCGGCGCGGCGGTCACCGAAGAAATTTATCCGGGCTTTAAATTCACCGAATTTTCGTACGTCGTCAGTTTGCTGCGTCCTGAAATTGTGCGCGATTTGAATTTGCCCGCGCACGGTTTGGAAATTTTGCCGCTGCCCAGTACGTTCACGCCGATGCTCAATGGTGATTACATTGCATTTTGGGATGACCACGAAGAAACGCACAACGAAATTGCGCGCCATTCGCGCAAGGACGCGGACGCGTACGACGAATACGGACGCTTGATGTATCACATGGCAAAAGCCGTGCGTCCGATTATTGGAATGATTCCGCCCGACCCGACTTCACTCAGTCCGAACGATTTGCGCGGCATGTTGAAAATGGGTATGCACATGCGCGGGCTGGGCGAAGAAAAATTTTATCAATTGTTCAAATTGATGACGTCGAGTTCGGGCGATTATTTGGATGAATGGTTCGAGACCGACGCGCTCAAGGGAACCAAAGCCGCGAGCGGTATTATCGGAACGTTCATGGGACCGCGTTCGCCCGGCACCGCGTATGTGTTGCTGCATCACTACATGGGCGAAATAGATGGCGCATTTCGCGCGTGGGGTTTTGCCAAAGGCGGCACGGGCGGCATCAGCAATTCGATTGCGAATGCGGCGCGCGCGCTCGGCGCGGAAATTCGCTGCAACGCGGGTGTGGCGAATGTGATTGTAAAAAATGGACGCGCGGTTGGCGTCGCATTGGACAACGGCGATGAAATTTACGCGAACGTGATTGTTTCCTCGCTCGACCCGAAACGCACGTTTCTCAAATTGGTTGACGAAAAGGAATTGCCGAACGATTTTCTGAACGACATCAAACGCTACAAAACGCGCGGCTCGTCGGGCAAAGTGAATCTCGCGCTCGACGCGCTGCCAAATTTCACCGCGATTCCGAAACAAGAAATGGTCATGCAAACACTGCGCGGCGCGATTTCGATTTCGCCCAGTGTGGAGTATCTCGAACGCGCGTACGACGATGCCAAGTACGGAAATTTTTCGCAGCGTCCGTACATGGACATGATTATTCCGTCGCTCATTGACCCTGACATGGCGCCGCCGGGCAAACACGTCATGTCCATCTTTGTTCAATACGCGCCGTACAATTTGAATGGCGGTTGGAATCCCTCGACAAGCTCGGGACAAGTTTCGCCACGCGAAGCATTCGGCGACGCGGTGATAGATACGCTTTCGCAATTCGCGCCGAACCTCAAAGAAATTATTTTGCATCGCCAGGTGTTGACGCCGTGGGACATTGAACAAATCACGGGTCTCACCGAAGGCAACATTTTCGCGGGCGAACTCGCGCTGCATCAACTTTTCTTTTTGCGCCCCTCGCCGCAGTGGGCAAACTATCGCACGCCTCTCCACAATTTTTACCAATGCGGCTCCGGCACACATCCGGGCGGAGGAATCATGGGAGCAGGGGGGCGGTTGGCGGCGTTGGAGATTTTGAAGGATAACGGGTAATCAGTGATCAGTAATCAGTTATCAGTTACGCACTGATTACTGATTACTGGTTACTGATAACTTGTCATGCAAAATAACTACGACGCTCTCATCATCGGCGCGGGTCTGAACGGACTCACCGCTGCCGCGTATCTCGCCAAAGCGGGCAAAAAAGTTTTGACGTTGGAACGACGCGACATCATCGGCGGCGCGGCGGCGACAGAAGAAATTTTTCCCGGATTCAAATTCGATACCGTCACGCATAACATTGCGGGGTTCGATTCCAAAATCGCGCGCGAGTTGAATTTGGCGCAGCACGGATTGGAGTTGATTCAATCGGATGTCAGCGTGTTCGCACCACAACGCGATGGCGCAGCGATTACCATTTGGCGCGACGATGCGAAAACATCCGATTCGATTCGCGCGTTTTCGCAGAACGACGCGAACAAATGGCACACCTTCCGCGAGCGCATGGCAAAACTCGCGCGCGTGTTGGACACGATTCACGCGCTCACACCGCCGAGCATCACGACGACGAATCCCGCCGATTTATTTCCGTTAGGCAAGTTGGGCTTGCAAGTGCGCGGCTTGGGCAAACGCGACATGCCCGAATTTTTGCGCGCGCTGCCGATGCCGATTGCGGAATTGCTCGACTATGAATTTGAAAATGATTTATTGAAAGGCGCGCTCGCGGCAGGCGGAATTCGCGGTTTGATGTTGGGACCGCTCGGCGTCGGCACGACGTACAATTTTTTGCGCGGGGTGAATGATGGTGTTGTGCGCGCGACAACGTTCGTGCGCGGCGGCGTTGGGAAACTCGCGGACGCGTTGACGAATGCAGCAAAAGCGCGCGGCGCGGAGATTCGCACCAACGCGCATGTCGTACAAATTCGCGCGCGTGACGGACGCGCGTTGGGTGTCACGCTCGCGTCGGGCGAGGAAATCAGCGCGCCGCAAATTATTTCGAGCGCGGACCCCAAACAAACTTTTCTGCAACTCGTTGACCCCATCGAACTTGAGCCGACATTCTCTGCGCGCATTCGCCACATTCGCACGCGCGGCGTTGTGGCAAAAATGAATCTCGCGTTGGACGCACTGCCCAATTTCAAAAACGCGACAGCGGAACAATTGCGCGGCACGATTTCTATTAGCCCAAGCATCATGTATCTCGAACGCGCGTATGATGATTGCAAGTACGGAAACATTTCGCAAGAACCCTATTTGGAGATTACAATCCCGAGTTTGCTCGATTCGTCGCGCGCGCTGCAAGGGAAACATGTGATGTCGGTGTGGATGCAGTACGCGCCGGACAGATTGCACGCCGGAGATTGGAGACCGGAAAAAGAAAAATTGCAGAAAATTATTTTCGACACATTGAGCGAGTACGCGCCCAATCTCCCGTCTCTCGTTCTCCATTCGCAAATTCTTATGCCGTGCGATTTGGAAGAAACGTACTCGTTGCCGAACGGCGACATCAATCACGGGCAAACGACGCTCGACCAATTTTTGTTTATGCGTCCCGTGCCACATTATTCCAATTACCGCACGCCGCTTGACGGATTGTTTTTGTGCGGTGCCGGCGCGCATCCCGGAGGCATTCCGTGCGCGGCAGGGCGCAACGCGGCGCGAGAAATTTTGTAGCAAAAATTTTGCAGTAAAAATTTTGCAGCAAATGCGCGCAACGGCGCGCAACGTATTCATTTTGGGTACGCGGAACGTCATTTGAATAAGCGGGGAACGTTCGGCGCGAGCGTTCCCTTTTTTGATGCGCGTCGGATTGACATTCGTGGTATAATTCGATTGTAATAAAAATCACAAATTCGACATGCTAAAGATGATGTATCCACAAACGTTGACCGATGAATTTGTAGACGCGTTGTATCGCGGGACGGAACAGGCGAAACAGCAAAACAAAAAAATTGTCGTGAGTGTGTCCGAACCGATTTCGGATTTTGAGCCATTGAAAATTTTTGCGCGCGGAGTCGAGTTTTCGACAGCGCGCGCCTTTTGGGCGCAACCCGACGGCGAGCTCACGCTCGTCGGTTTGGGGGTCGCACATGCCATTGATACCGTTGAGTCGCTGCGGTTCCGGCAAGCGGCAGCCGACTGGCGTTATCTGACGGCAGGCGCGATTGTAGAGGGTTCACGCGGGTTGCCGGGCGTGGGCCCTCTTTTGCTCGGCGGTTTTGCGTTCGACGCGCATGTGCCAACATCAAAGCTGTGGCGCAATTTTCCACACGCGGAGATGGTGCTCCCGCGCTTGCTGTTCACGCAAGTGCAGAATGAATTTTGGTTGACGCGCAATTTCGTTGTAGATGCTGACACGGACCCTGCGTTTGAAATTTTGCTGTTGAATCTCTACGCGAGCAACGTCGCAGAGATTTTGGAAAATGAAAAGTATGAACGGCGCGCGACGACACACGCGGACAAACCAACCTTGCGCGAACTTGTGCCCGGCCACGAGTGGAAAAAAATTGTCGGAGACGCGCTTCAAGTGATTCGCCGCGCGGATTTGGAAAAAGTGGTCTTGGCGCGCGCGGTTGAACTGGAATCGCCGCAAGGATTCGACGAACAACGCGCGTTACATTATTTTTCAAAACACGCGCCCGGGACATACCAATTCGCGTTCGTGCGCGAGGACGATTGTTTTCTCGGCGCGACGCCGGAACAATTGGCGCGCGTGCGCGCGGGAAAATTAGAGACGATGGGTCTCGCGGGTTCGATGCCGCGCGGCGCAACACCGGAGCAAGATCAAGAGTTTGGAAACGAATTGTTGGCAAGCGTCAAAGACCGCAGCGAACAAGAAATCGTGGTGCGCGCGATGCGCGAAGTGTTGGGCGACACCTGCGTGCAATTGCAGGTGAGCGCGACGCCAACGCTGTTGAAACTCAACACGATTCAACATTTACTCACCCGTTTCAACGGCACACTGGCGAGCGGCTATTCACTTTTGGATGTGGTGGAACGTTTGCATCCGACGCCTGCGGTGGGCGGGCGTCCGCGCGCGGCAGCATTGCAATGGCTGCGCGAAAATGAAAAATTGGACCGCGGCTGGTACGCGGGCGCGGTAGGTTGGCTCGATGCGAATTTTGAAGGTGAATTTGTCGTGGCGATTCGTTCTGCGCTGCTGCAACAACATCGCGCCACGATGTTCGCGGGCTGCGGCATCGTCGCGGACTCGATGCCCGAACGCGAATACGCGGAATCGGAATTGAAATTCAAACCGATGTTGGCGGCGTTGGGGCCAAGTCATTGAGAAATTTCCAAACCCGTTTTCTCCAAGAAAACGGGTTTGGAAATTTCTTGGTTTGTTGGTGAATGAATTTGTTGCACGAAAACATCACATGGTTGTACACACGCGCGTTTGTGGATGAATTGGCGCGGAGTGGTGTGAAGCACGTTTGTCTTTGTCCCGGTTCGCGTTCGACGCCGTTAGCAATGACGTTTGCGGACGACGAACGTTTTCGTTTGTGGATGCACCTCGACGAACGTTCGTGCGCGTTTTTTGCGTTGGGGCTTGCCAAAGCATCACGCGAACCTGTCGTACTCGTTTGCACGTCGGGGACCGCCGCCGCGAATTTTTTTCCCGCGATTGCGGAAGCGTCTCAAGCGCGCGTTCCGTTAATTGTGTTAACGGCTGACCGTCCGCCCGAATTGCGCGACACGGGCGCGCCGCAAACGATTGACCAAATTAAAATCTATGGCGCGTACGCGAAATGGTTCGCGGAAATCGCGCTGCCCGAAGCGAACGCGGAAATGCTGCGTTACGCGCGGACAATGGCGTGTCGCGCAGTCGCAAAGGCGACTGAAACACCTGCGGGCGTGGTGCATTTCAACATGCCGTTCCGTGAACCGCTTGTGCCGCTTGCAACCGAAATTTCGGTGAGCGAAAATGAACGCGACGCGTATTTTGGACGCGCAGACGGAAAAGCGTTCGTCGAAATTTCGCGCGCAAAAATTTTGCCTGACGAAAAAATAATTTCAGCGCTCGCGCAATCGCTCGCACAAAACGAACGCGGCTTGATTGTCGCGGGGATGCAGAACGGCGGATTGTTTCCCGAAGCGGCGGCGAAACTTGCAAATGTCTTGGGGTATCCGATGCTCGCGGACCCGTTGTCGCAGGTGCGCTGCGGCGAACACTGCCGCGAAAATGTAATAGATTCGTACGACGCGTTTTTGCGCGACGCGAATTTGGCGAAACAACTCGTACCCGACATCGTTTTACGATTTGGCGCAATTCCCACATCGAAACCCGTGTTACAGTATCTCCAGCAGCACGCGCAGGCGCGGCAAATTTTGATTGACGATGCGGGTTGGAATGAACCCGCGCATGTCGTGCGCGAGGGGATTCGTGCCGATGCTGTTTTGTTTTGCGACACATTGGCGAAAAAAATTACCGCGCCGCGACAGAAATCGGCGTGGCTCGAACAGTGGCGCAACATCAACACGCGAACGAAATCCGCGATTGCGGCGCAACTCGAAACGTACGGCGAATTTTTCGAAGGGCGCGTGTTTGCAGAATTGGCGGAATTGCTGCCGGACAACGCGACGGTGTTTGCGAGCAGCAGTATGCCCGTCCGTGATTTGGACACATTTTTTCCGTCATCGGCGAAACGCCTTCGCTTTTTGTCGAATCGCGGCGCGAATGGCATTGACGGCGTGGTTTCCACCGCGTTGGGCGCGAGTGCGGCGAGTGAGGAAAAAATGGTGCTGGTGATTGGAGACCTCGCGCTGTACCACGACCTGAACGGACTGCTCGCGGCAAAATTGCGCAAGTTGAACGCGCTGATTGTTTTGCTCAATAACGACGGCGGCGGAATTTTTTCGTTTCTGCCGCAAGCCGCGTACCCAAAACATTTTGAAACATTGTTCGGCACGCCCCACGGCTTGAATTTTGAACACGCGGCGAAATTGTACGACGCGCGTTTTGTGGACGCGCAAAATTGGGACGAATTTCGCGCCGAGATTTCCGCGAGTTTTGCGCGAGATGGTTTGGACATTGTGCAAGTGAAAACGAATCGCGAGACGAATGTGACGATGCACCGCGCGGTTTGGAGAGCCGTGTCAGCGAATCAACGAATCTGGAACGAATAAACGAATGAACGAATAAATGAACTATGCGAATCTTGGTACGGGAAGTTCATTACAATATCGAACGCGCGGGCGAAGGCGAGCCGCTGGTGTTGCTGCATGGCTTGACGGGCAGCAGCGAGAACTGGCGCGAACACATTTCATTTTTTAAAAGATATTTTTCGCTTGTTGCGATTGATTTTTTGGGGCACGGCAAATCGGACGCGCCGCGTGACGCGCTGCGTTATCGAATGGAGTGGTGTGTTGCCGATTTGCAGGAAATCTTTGACGCGTTGGAAATTGCGAGCGCGCATCTTTTGGGATATTCGATGGGCGGGCGCGTCGCCCTGCACTTTGCAAACGCGTACCCCGAACGCGTCAAGACTCTGATTTTAGAGAGCGCGTCGCCGGGGTTAAAAGATTCGCATGAACGCGCGATACGCGCCGCGCGCGATGCGGAATTGGCGGAACGCATCGAACGCGAGGGGCTCGAAAACTTTGTCGAAGAGTGGACAAACATTCAGTTGTTCGCCACACAAGCGCGTTTGCCTGAAACGACGCGCGCGGCATTGAAACAACAGCGTCTGCAAAACAACGCGCAAGGTTTAGCGAACAGCTTGCGCGGCTTGAGTGTGGGCGTGCAGGCGTCATTGTGGAATGTTTTGCCTATCATCCGCATTCCAACGCTGCTCATTGCGGGACAACTCGATGAAAAATTTTCCGAGATTGCGGCAGAGATGGCGCGCGCAATGCCGAACGCGAAATTGGAAATTGTTGCGGATGCAGGACACGCGGTGCATTTGGAACAGCCGAACATTTTTGATGAACTTGTTCGCGATTTCGTGAAAGCGTAGAGACGCTTACAAAGCGATGCGATTTGGGATACGCGAGGATTTCAATGTCAATCAACTGGCAACCGATTAAGGAATATACAGACATTTTGTACGAACACGCGGCGGACGAAGCGATTGCAAAAATTACCATCAATCGTCCCGAACGACGCAATGCGTTTCGTCCGTTGACGGTCAAGGAACTGTTGGATGCGTTCACGCACGCGCGCGATGATGCGAACACGGGCGTGATTCTTTTTACCGGCGCGGGCGACAAGGCATTCTGTTCGGGCGGTGACCAAGCGGTGCGCGGCAAGGGCGGTTATGTCGGCGAAGATAAAATTCCGCGCTTGAATGTTTTGGATTTGCAGCGCTTGATTCGCGTGATTCCCAAGCCGGTCATCGCGGTGGTCGCGGGATACGCGATTGGCGGCGGACATGTGCTGCATGTGGTGTGCGATTTGACGATTGCGGCAGAGAACGCGATTTTTGGACAGACGGGTCCGAAGGTGGGAAGTTTCGACGGCGGCTATGGCGCGGGCTATTTGGCGCGCATCATCGGTCACAAAAAAGCGCGCGAAATTTGGTACTTGTGCCGTCAATACAACGCGCAGCAAGCGTTGGAGATGGGGCTTGTGAATACGGTTGTGCCGCTCGAAAAATTGCAAGAGGAAGCGGTGCAGTGGGCGCGCGAAATTTTGGAAAAGAGTCCTCTCGCGATTCGGCTGCTGAAAGCGGCGTTCAACGCGGATACGGACGGACTCGCGGGCTTGCAGCAGCTCGCGGGCGATGCGACGCTGTTGTATTATTTGAGCGAAGAGGCGCAAGAAGGCAAGAACGCGTATTTGGAAAAACGAAAGCCGGATTTTTCAAAATTTCCGCGCTTGCCGTAACCTCACCTCCGACGCGTCATCACGCATAGTGCGTCTCGATTCGCCGTTGCGTGATGACGCGACGCCACCCCCTCTCCTTATCAAGGAGAGGGGAGAAAGAATCTTGATGCAAGATTGGCTCGCCCAACGCGCGATGCGTTCGCCAGAACGTGTCGCGTTGTTTTTTGAAAACGCGCAATGGACGTGGCGCGAACTGGACGCGCGCGTCAAGGCGTGCGCGTCACAACTCGGCGCGCATGGAATTGGAGAAAATACGCGCGTCGCGGTGTTGATGCGAAACAGCGACGCGTATGTGGTGCTTGTTCACGCGCTCGCGCGCGTTGGCGCGGTGCTTGTGCCAATCAACACGCGCTTGACGACAAATGAAATCGCGTGGCAATTGAATCACATTCACGCGCGGCACTTGATGTACGATGACGCGAACATGTACACTGCGGAACAAGTCGCGCAAACAATTTCGCAACTGCATCGTGTCAATGTTAGAAACTTGAAGACAGCAGGCGTTCGTCATTCGTCATTCGTCGTTCGTCAGTTCGAGCTTGACGATGCTCATTCGATTCTTTTCACTTCCGGCACGACGGGGAAACCGAAGGGCGCGGTGTTGACGTACGCGAATCATTGGTGGAACGCGATGGGTTCGGCGTTGAATTTGGGTTTGTACAAAGAGGATGTTTGGCTCGCGTGTTTGCCATTGTTTCACATTGGCGGCTTGGCGATTTTGCTGAGGAGTGTGATTTATGGACATCCTGTGGTTTTGCATGAATCGTTTGACGCGGGCGCGGTGAATCGCGCGTTTGACGAACAGCGCGTGACAATCGTTTCGCTGGTAAGTACGATGCTGCGGCGTGTCCTCGAAGCGCGCGGCGAACACGAATTTCCGAATACGCTGCGTTGCGTACTGTTGGGCGGCGGACCCGCGCCGCGCGAATTATTGGAACGGTGCGCGGAAAAACATGTGCCTGTCGCGCAAACGTACGGCTTGACGGAAGCGGCGTCGCAAGTCGCCACGCTCGCGCCGGGTGAGGCGCTGCGAAAATTGGGTTCGGCGGGAAAACCGTTAATGGGTGTGGAATTAGAGATTGAGCGTTTTAGGAACGGTGAAGAATCAACAAAGCAAGCAAGGGAAAAGAAGGAAATAAGGGAATTCGAGGAACTTTACCAAATTGGTGAAATTGTGATACGCGGCGCGACGGTGATGAAAGAATATGCGGAGGATGTTGAAGCGACGGAGCGCGCGTTTCGCGATGGCTGGTTTCACACGGGCGATTTGGGTTATTTGGATAAAGAAGGTTTTTTGTACGTTGTGGCGCGGCGCGACGATTTGATTGTTTCGGGCGGCGAAAATATCTATCCCGCAGAAATTGAAAATGTTTTGAATTCGCATCCTGCGATTTTGGAAGCGGTGGTGATTGGCGCGGCGAACGCCGAGTGGGGACAAACGCCGGTTGCGTACTGCGTACTGCGCGAAGGAGAACTGATGAGCGCGAAAGAATTGAAAATATTCTGTGCGGAAAAATTGGCGCGCTATAAAATTCCGACTCGATTTGTTTTTGTGGATGCGTTGCCGCGCAATGCGGCGGGGAAAATTTTGCGGCGAGCGTTGATGGACGAAACGAACAAACAAAAATAACTCTATTGTTCCGACTGCGAACAATAGAGTTATTTTTTTGTACGCGAGATTTTGACGCGTTACGGCGGCGGAAGATTCGTCACGCGGAACGCGTCCACGATAACGCCTTTGCTTGCCGAAGCATCGTTCTTGGCATTCGCCGGACGAATTTCGATGGTGTGCTGTCCGGGCGTCAAGCCGTCAAAGTGATATTCCACTTGCCACTGCGGTGTCGGGTCATAGAGGTCAATCTCGTGCGCAACCTCACTGCCGTCAATAAACACATTGACTTTGCCGTACCTTGGTCCTTTGGCGGTGATGAAATCAATCGCGGTGCCGATAAAGGTCAAGCGCGCGCGGCTGGATGGATTGCTCGAACGACGATACGTGCCATCGCTCGCGGCGGTGTTTGCGACGCCCACCCACGCGCTGTAGCGCACGCGCACGTGTGTCTCTTCGATGCGCGAATTGCCGACGCGGAACGCATCTACGACGACGTTCGTGTCCGACGAATTGGGATTCTTTTCGTCGAGCACAATAATTTTGACGTGGTGTTTGCCGTCGCCCAAATTCTTGAACGTCTTGCGAACCTTGTGGCGCGTTTGTTCACGATAGAGGTCAATCACGCCTTTGTCCACGTTGTCAATGACGACGCGCGCTTTGCCCTGGTCGGGACCCATGCGCGTGAGCCACGTCAATTTGTCGCCGTTAAAGACAAAGCGGACAAAGTTATTGCCGTTGTTGCTCACGCGATAACTGGAACCCGACGCGTTGCCGTCCTGCACGCCGCGCCATCCGTTGTACTGCACGCTCGTGCTGTCGTCTTGGATGGTGTTGCCGGATGGCAGAGTGAGTGTTGCGGTGGGTGTGAATGTTGGTCCGCCGGGCGTGACCGTCAGCGTCGGCGTGTTGGTGCGCGTGGGTGTTGGCGTGTGCGTCAGGGTCGGACCGCCGGGGGTGTTGGTTTTCGTCGGCGTGCGTGTGGGTGTGGGTGTTTCCGTCGGCAAGCCCACGGGACCATTCGGCAGGGGCCATGCGAACACGCCGCGCGAACGTGTAAAGACGGCGAGTGTTGTCGCGCCGCGGTCAATCGCCATGTCCCAAATCATCGCGTTTGGCAGTCCCTGTTGAAAGCGTGACCAGTACGGTGGATTGGCATGGATGTTGTCGGTAAAGTACAAACCCCAATCGGTGCCGACGAAAACTTGCTGCGGAAAATTCGGATTCGTCATGATGGAATCCGCCGGAATGTTTGGCAAGTTGCCGCTTTTGTTTACCCACATGAACGACGCGCAGTTCGCCGTACATGTGACCTGATAAACATGTCCGGGCGTTGAGGGTGTGTTTTGGTCAAAGCCACCAACGGCGGCATAGCCGATTAACGGATTGCCCGGGTCGAACACAACATCGAGAATGGGACGATTGGGCAGCACGGCATTGTTGCCCGTCACATTTTTCCAATTCGCGCTGTTCGCGTTGCCCGTGCCCATCCCCAAGCCAATCCAGACATTGCCGTCGTTTGTACCTGCAATCGCGTTCGCATTCGTGCTGTACGCGTACGCGAGTTGATTGATGAACGAACGGTCGGCGAGAGTGCCTTTCGTGAGGTCGGGACTGTTTGGATACCACGAACTGCCGGTTGTGCCGCCCGTAATCGTTTCCCACACGCGAAAACTTCCGGCAATCATGTGGTCGCACGTTGCGCCGGGGCAATTGTGTTTGTCCATCTCGTACGGAAAAATAAAACTCTTGCGGTCATCGCTGCTCCAGCCGCCCGATGCGCCGGTGTACGGACCTTGCGGACCGCTGGTGGAAACGACGAGCGCGCCGCCGGGTGTTTCGTGATAATAGCGCTGTCCTTGTTTCGGTTCGAGGCGCGAATAAAGTCCATCGCCGCCAAACCGCATACTCCAAGCCGTTTCGCTTGGGTCGCCGAGGGGCCATTCCGCCGTCGAAGAACCATTGTCCTGCAAGCCGCCGGTTGCAGCCGCCGAGCTCGCGTTCGCAAAGTTGGCAGAAATGTCACCCGAATAAAATTCGAGCGTGCTGATGGTGTCGTTAAGCGAAACGAAAACCGGCGCGGGTGCGTTGGCGTTCAATGTCAAGTACATGCCGCCGTCGCTGCCCGCAAGGAGTGTGGAGGAAGAATTCCCGACAAACGCGAGCGCGTGTTGGTCAACGTGAACGACGGCTTTAGCCAAGCCCGTCGAATAGCCGCATGTGATATCCGTAAAGCTTGCCCCGCCGTCGGTAGATTTCCAAATATCGTACGTGTCCATGAAAACGACGTTGGGGTCATTCGGGTCAACGGCGAGTCCCTGGTCGTACCAATTTTGGTTATAGTTGAAACCGCAGCCGCCGAGGTCTTCGGGACCGGAACGCTGTTCCCACGTTGTCCCACCGTCTGTCGTGCGCCACAAACCGAGTTGACAACCGGGCGCGCTGCCGAGCGCGAGCAAACCGCAGCCGTTTTGCACTTCAACCGCTTGCACTTGCGCGTACATCACATTCGGGTCGCTCGGCGCCATTGCCACATCAATTCGTCCCACTTTGTTGCCGCCTTGCAGAAACGGAACACCGCTGCCCGTCCCCTGGGGCCAGCCATTGTCCGCACGCGTGAGCAGAGTCCACGCGGGACAGCCGGACAAAGGAACCGTCGCAGAATAAATTCCGTTCGCGCCATTTTCGCCGAGATTGCTTTGAACGGTCGTCGCAAAACCGCGCGCACCGACGGCGGCATAAAGAATTGTTGTACTGCCCGTGTCTTTGGCAAGCAGCCCTGTGATGTCCTGGCGCTGACCTGTATGTGCGTTGGTGAAACAAGGACCTGTCCAATTCACGCCGTCGTCATACGAAAAAAAGACGCCGGTCTTGGTTCCCACGATAAGGGTGTCGCTGTTGCGCGGGTCGGTGCGGACTTTGCCAATGGCTTGGTATTGCGGAAAGGCGCCGGGCGACTGCGGATAATACGCGGTGAAAACATCCGCGCCCAAAATTTCCCACGAGTTGCCCTGGTCGCGGCTGCGCAGTACGCCGGTGCTGCCAAATGAAAATGAACCAAAGCGCAAATCGCCTGTTCCCGCGTACACCGTGTTGTGGTCATTCGGGTCAATGTACAGGTCGCCGATAGCGATGGTGGAAAGCAGCGGGTCGTCGGTGACGGGCGTCCAGGTTGTCAATGCCGTGCAACAGTTGGTCGTTTTCCACACGCCGCCGCCGTCAGAACCAAAGTACGCGACATTCGTTTCCACCGGGTCCACCGCGATGGTGTTGACGCGCCCCGAAACATTTCCAAAAGAGAAACAGGGTTTTTGACACGTGTCGCTGTTGAGCGGACGCGGACCCAGCGAGGTGAATCCATTCGCATCCAGCTCGACGGCTCCCGCCGCTTCGCGGCGATATGTTTTGCTGCCGCCGGGAATCAAACGCGGAATGCGCGCATCCTCAATTGCCGCGTCGAGCAGCCAGCGCTGGTCAAACCGACCGGTCGGGTACGTGACGCGCGTGTACCAATAATCGCTGAGCTCCAACAAGATCTCGTACTCGTTGCTGGTCAAGCCGCGCCGGAGCCATTGCTGCAACCATTCGGGATGTGTGGACGCGCGAAATTCCGGCGCAATGCCCGCCGCCAGGAGTATGAAAAAAATTACACCGACACCGTAACGCACGGTGCGGCAGTCAATGTGGAATCGTGAAAACATGACGCCTCCTGAAAAAAGAAAAAGGTAGCAAGGACGCGTGAAATGCCAAATGCATTCACACCACGTCACATTGAAAAATGTTTACGCGTGCGATGGAGCGTTTTATTCGGCGGACGAACGCGCGAGAATCGGTCCGCGAAATGCATCAACGACAATGAGCTTGCCTTTGGATGCAGAATGTTTCTGATTGGTCGGAATAATTTGGATGGTGTGTTCGCCGGAAGCGAGCCCGCTGAACAGCATCGGAACGTCCCATTGTGGCGCGGCATCGTACAAATCCACATCGTCCGCAACGAGGACGTTATCAATGTACACGTCCGCTTTCCCGTACTTGGGTCCTTTGGCTGTAAGCCAGGTTATGCGCGTGCCGATAAATGTAAAGCGAAGGCTGCTCGTCGCTTTGCGCGCGACACGATAGGTACCGCCGCTCGCCGCGTTATTTTTTCTGCCGCCCCAGCCGCTGTAGCGAATCATGTATGACGTATCTTGGACCGTCATGCCCGGAGCGCTTAACGCGTCCACCACGACGTTCGTGTCGGACGACGCGGGATTTTTGGTAGCGAGTACTTGGATTTGCAAACGATGTTTGCCGTCGCCTAAATTTTTGAATGTTTTGACAACGTGGTACTGCGGCGACGCGCTGTAGAGGTCAATCACGCCCTGGTCGTGTCCGTCAATGAAAACGCGCGCCTGTCCCTGGTCGGGACCCGTGTACGTTGTCCAGCGCAATGTTTTTCCGACAAAACGAAATCCAAGCGTATCGTTCGGATTGCGGCTCACGCGATAACTGCCGCCGCGCGCATTGGCATCGCTCTTGCCGCGCCAGCCGTCATAACGCACTGCGTCATGATTTTCCTGAATGGTGATGTTTGGCGAGTCGGTTGCGGTTGGCGGAGGAAGCGTGCCCGTCGCGGTTGGCGTTGGCGTCAATATTGCGCCGCCGGGCGTAAATGTTGGGGTCGGCGTCGGCGACGGAGTGAACGTGGGCGTGTTCGTCGGAGTGAGTGATGGAGTCAGTGTAGGTCCGCCGGGTGTGATGCTGGGTGTTGCAGTTGCGGTGGCGGTATCAGTAAGAGTTGGCGACGCCGGTGGGGTCTCGGATTGCGGTGACATGCAGGAGGTTGCAGGAATCGGGTCGCCGAGGTTGGGCTGAAGAATAAAGAGTCCTTTTTCAATATCGCTTACGACGACGACATTGCTCGCATAGTATGGAAAATTGCTCCACGTTCCCGCGAACGCGGCAGCGTCGTTCGCCGGATGCGTATCGAAACAACCGAGCAGCTGCATTGTGCCTTGCGCGAGTAGAGTGGTGTCATAGACGCGCAGTCCACAGGTATAGTTGGATTGATAGACCGCGCTGTCTTTGGTATGTTGATTGTGGTCAATGCACGTCGTCGGATGCGTGAACACACTGGTGATGGTTGGATTGTCGAGGTCAGCCGCGCTCCAAATGTATGTCGTAGTGTTGGTCACGTTTCCGTCAAATTCGTCGTACTCGTCGTCGAGCAAAAAATAGCTGTGGTCTTGGTTGAGCCATGTCTGATGCGCGTAAGCGTACGTGCTGTACGATTTGCGCGCAAGCTGTTTGACCGCGTTTTTGTTGGTGATATCCACAAGTGTCACGGTGTCTTCGTTCGCCAGAAAACAAATTTCGCGATTTAGGTATTGCGCGTCGGGTCCGTGATACAGCACACACTGCGCGTCGTGCGTGTAACCGTCGCTGCCCGCGCAGCCGACGAACGCGGGCGCGGTGGGATTGCTCAAGGCGAGCATGTGAGGCGCGCCGCCGCACGTGTTGCTCCCGTTGATGTACGCATACCCCGTTGCTTCGTTTAGCGTAATCGTGTGCGCGTTGGAAAAGCCCGCATAATGCGCGGTCTCGACAAACACAGTCGGCGCGATGACGTCGCGCAATTTCGTAAGGTCAAAAATTTGCAAGCCGTGAGGAATTGCGAATGAGCCATCGGCGACCACATACAAATAATTGTTGTACACCTTGAGTTCGCGCCACAAAACATTCGCGGTGAAACTTGGCAGTACGCCCAGATAAACCGGAATTTCGGGGTCGCTGATGTCCGTGAACGACGTGCCGCCCGCGTGCGCTTGAATCGCGTACTCTTTGTTCGTCTGCGGGTCGGTCCAGCCCCAAATGTCAGCCGCCGTTCCGCCGCCCGAAAGTTGATTCGTCGGCACAAACGCAAGCAAGTCCATGTTCGCGCAGGGATACGGTCCGGCAAAGCCGAGCGTGCAGTTCACGCGCGCCATTGGCGCGAGATTCGTTTCGGAGCGGGCAATGGTTTTCTGGCGATGATGGTCCCACAAATGTTCGTGGGACGCGTGGTCATGTAAAGTGTACGATTGTGCGAGGGGTGTTGCCGTCGGGGAATCGGCACGTGCGCGCGGAATGTCCACAGCAAACGCGACGACAAATACAAGAATCGCGGTAACGAACCCGACCAAGAGCAGCGGACGTACGACGTTGGACATGACCCCTCTTTTCGTTTGTGGAGAGTGATGATGCAAGCCGAGCGCGGTCGAGCCAAAGGCAAAAAAAACGCCTTGTTGGCATCAACCATTGTGTATATAACGATGCGGTTTCGCAAAGTCTTACGCGCGCCGAACGGCTTTTGACGAGATTGCGCTAGTGCAGCATTAACCAACTTGTTTTGCGTACCGATGCGTTGAAAGACGCTTTCTCAACGATTTCATTGTGCGCGACTCCCAAGAGCTTGTTTAATGCTGCACTAGAGCCAACGCGCGAGGAGCAGCCCGACAGCAAAGAGGAGCGCGTACATGAATTCGAGACGCGCGGTGCCCGCGAGCGCCGCATTCAACGCGCGCCCGCGTTCATGGAGAACGATGCGTATGAGGGGAAGGACGAGAGGAATCGAAAACGACGTGAGCAAAATCCAAATCAAGTCGAAATTGAGCGCGATGAAAAGCAGGGGAACGAGATAAGCAATCGCGAGCAGCGCGAGATATTCCACTTGCGCGCCGCGCGCGCCAAAACGTACCGCCAACGTTTTTTTCCCCGCCGCGCGGTCTGTATCAATGTCGCGCAAATTGTTGACGACGAGAATCGCGACGGCAAGCAAGCCGATAGGATTTGCCGCGAGCCACACAAAATTGGTGACTCTGCCTGCTTGCACAAAGTACGTGCCACACACTGCCGCCAATCCAAAAAATAAAAACACAAAAATATCGCCGAGCCCGTGATAGCCGAGCGGAAATGGTCCGCCTGTGTACGCTATCGCGGAAACGATTGACAAAATTCCAATCCCTAAAATCACCCAACCGCCGACATAAATCAAATACAAACCAATCAACGCCGCCAGGGCGAACACAATAATCATACCAATATAGACTTGACCCGGCGTGAGCAAGCCCATCTGTGTTACGCGTGGGGGACCGAGACGTTCGGAGGTGTCCGCGCCTTTTTTGAAATCGAAGACATCGTTCGCCAAATTCGCGCCGATTTGCAAAAGCAGCGCGCCGAGCAACGCCGCGAGCGCGGGCAAGAATTGAAACGCGTCATCATAAAACGCGAGCGCGCTGCCGACGATGACCGGCGCGGCAGCAGCGGGAAGCGTGCGCGGACGAATGGCGAGCAGCCAGATTTCGAGTGGTGATTTTTTTGCGGTGGAGGTGAGCATACGAGATTGCTTTGGCGACGGGTGCGCTCCGCGGTAACGCTTGTTACTTGATTCCCCAATGAATCGCAATCGTTCCAAAATTTTTGCGCGCAAAACCAACGTCGCGGAATCCTGCCGCGCGCGCGCGTTCCGCCAATTCTTCCGCGCGTAGAAAATGTTCCGTCGAACGCGTGAGATAACTGTACGCATTCCCATTTCCCGCGATGACTCTGCCGAGTGTGGGAATCACTTTTTGCAAATGGAATTGAATGAAGGGGGTGAAAAAATTTTTTTCGGGACGCGTGGTGTCGAGCGAAACAAAACGCCCGCCCGGTTTCAAGACGCGAAAATGTTCGCGCAGCGCGCGGTCTATATCGGTGACGTTGCGCAGCAGAAACCCTGAAACAACCGCGTCGAACATTTCATCCGCGTACGGCAAACGCAGTGCGTCGGCGGCGTTGAAAGGTAGCGCGCGTCCGTTTTGCTTTCCGACATTCATCATTTCAAATGTGTAATCGGCGGCGATGACGATGCTGCGTGGAAAGCGACGCGTAATTTCGTACGCAATGTCGCCGGTGCCTGTGCCGAGGTCGAGGACACGCGCGGTGTTTGTGAGCTGCGCGCGTTGAATCAATTCGTGACGCCATGCAACATCCATGCCCGCCGTCATTAAACGATTCATCAAATCATAGCGCGGCGCGATGCGCGCAAACATTTCCTGATTTTCGCGGGCGCGTGTTGATTCATCCGTTCGTTGATGCATTGTTCATTCCACGATGGTGGACTTATTTTGATGCAAGTGTGAATTATTCGCAAATGTTTACAGAAATTTTGCGTTACGCGGAGCATTCGACGCCCGCGCTCAGCGTTTCTTGCACCGAAGCGGAATTCGGTCTAGAATAGCCGCACTGGGAGCATTTGAAATGGTGTTGACAGCAGTGATAGATGCTTTCTTGCGCCGCGCGGCTTGGAGTGCCTGCCTGCTCCTTTTGAGTGCAGCCGCACTGTCGGCGTGCGCGTCCTCACCAGCTCTGTCCCAAACATTGCCCACGTCGGCTGCTGCACCCGCACCGACTCCGACTTATGATCCTTGGCGCCCTACGGACCCAAAGACAGTGGTCCTGGCGGGCGGCAAGCCACAGCTCATCGAGTTTTTTGCGTACTGGTGACGGACTTGCAGTCGCATGAAACCCATCGTGCATGGGCTTGAACGCAAGTATCAAGACCGCATCGGTTTCGTTTATTTGGATATTGACGATTCCGCGGCGGATGAACTGAAACGGCAGCTCGGTTATCGCTCAATGCCGCAATTCTTTTTGGTGGACGGTAAGGGGCAAATTCTCGAGACATGGTTCGGACTGGTTACCGCAGAGCAGTTCGAACCCGCGTTCCAACGCGCCCTCCATTAAGAACGCACGCCGCTTCGGAACGCCGACGGAGGCATGCCAATGGACGTATTCTTCCCTCACGCGACGATTGCGCATCTGGTCAGCGGTTTGGGGTTTGTCCTGACCACCTGGCTGGCGGCGTTTCTTGTCGCGCACCGTCCCCGCTCCATGCCCTCGCGCCTCGCCATTTTGACCCTGTTTGCTTTGGCAGGATACTTTTTGCATGCGGTCCTTTGTGTCTTTGTGCCTGCAGACCAAATCGGTCATATCTGGCGGCGCAATCTGGGTTGGCTTGCCCTTTGGCCCCTGCCGCTGTGGTTTCATCTCACCTTGACGCTGCTGCCGCCGGAGATTCGAGCGCGTCAGCGCACCGCGCTGTGGTTCATCTATGGCATTACCTTCCTATTGAGCGTCACTTGGATCCTTGGACCCTGGCGATTCTCCCGCCAGACGCTATTGCCTCCCGAACTGGTCTGGCAGATTTCACTCTTTGCCCTCACTGTTGGTGCCGCAACCATATACAATATTATCCAGCTGTGGCAGCGGAGCACGGCCAAGACCCTTGCCTCACGCTATCTTTTGTTGGGCAGCATCGCTGTGGTGCTTACCGGTTGGATCCTCTACTGGCCCGTGACGGTTGATCTTCTCAACCTCCCCTTGACACCGCCGAATCGTCTGGCGCTGGGTGAAGCAATTGCGCTCAGTGCGGCAGCAATTCTGGCATACGCCGTCGCCTACCATAATCTTTTCATGTCGTGGCGTTGGAGCAAGCGCGACTTTTTCTTGCGCGGCGCAATCCTGATCGCGTCCGCCGGCGTCTACTTGTTGGCGATCCTCGGTGCTCGCGCGCTGTCACTGACACTTGGCTTGGACTCTGCCACGCTGACATTGATTGTCATCATCGGGTTGACCATCCTGATGCACTTTTTGGCAGAACCCTTTCGCGAGTGGTCGGAGCGATTGTTCGTCAAGCGCCTGCGGACGCTTCCCACTCAAATCAACGACTTGGCGCGCGATTTACATTCGGACGATGGACGCCTGGACACACAAATGCTGACCCTCGTTCATCGCCTTCAAGAACTTTCGGGGGCATCCATTGTCTGCGTGGCGCTGTGGGAACAAGAGCGGCTCGTTATCCGGGCTTCGACCGAAATGGCGCGGATTGGAGCGACGGTGCCGCTGACCCCTTCCGAAGATGGCACTGTTCCCAAGATTGGGCAGGGCACCGCTGTTGGCAAAGCCGGTGAGAACGGTACATTTGGTTGGGACTGCTTGGCACTGGGGGAACCAATTCGTTTTGACGAGCACGTTCTCGGGTTTCTCTTGTTGGGTGAGCGGGGCGCAGGCGAAGGTTATGACCGCCAGGAACGGGTGTGGGTGGCAACGCTCGCGGCATATCTGGGCGCGGCATTGGAACAAGCCCGCCGGCGTCAGGAAGCCGCACAGCGCATCGTCGAGTTGAGCGCCGAAGCGGATGCACTGGTCACTCAAGAAGTTTCTCTGCGGCGCGAGCTGCAAGCCGCATTGGCAGGTCCAGCTGCCAGCATCAACCCCCAAGAGCTGCGCGAGGCAATCTATTGCTACAACCGTCCAGACCGTCTTGCGACGATACTCGCGCGGGAGGATAGTACCCTCAGCACGCTGATACAGGCGGCGGATTGCGGTAGTGCGGCGGTTTACTCTTTACAGCAGTCCCTCAAACGCGCAGTTAACTCGCTGGCACCTTCCGAAAGCCTCCCACCGCTCGAGATCCTCCGCGAACGAGCGGTTCGCGCCAAACGCCGCCGCCATCTTCCTCCATCCGCCGCCGATTATTATACGCTCCACCTCGCTATGGAAGGGCATACTCAGGATGACATTGCGGAAATGCTGGACGTTTCGCCGCGCCAAGTCAGAAATTACCTGGACCGTGCGGTCGCGTCCGTAAAAGCATTTCTGGAAAACGAAATAGCAACGCCATCCGGAAATTTCCGCTAAATTTCCTCGAAATTTCCTTCGCATTACCTTGACGCGACTCCTCCCCTCACTAAAATAGGCGTTACATTATATTTCCAATTGTGCCACGATATGGTTGGTCAAGCTGAGTTTGCAGCTCAAGGAGGAGCAGAATGACAATCAAGATCGTCTGGTGCACAGTCCTGCTCGCGGGATTGCTCGCTCTCGCCGCATGCACGGCAGCAAGCACCACAACATCCGTCCCCCCGCCAACGTCCGCGCCCGCGGTCACCGAAGCGCCCAAACCCACCGAGGCGCCCAAACCAACTGAAGCGCCCAAACCCACCGAGGCGCCCAAGCCCACTGAAGCGTCGCAAGCCATGGGTCCGATTGACCGGATTTTTTACGCTGACGCTCGAACTTGGCCCTCGCAACCTGACCTGCTCAAGCCAATGGCGCGCGGCAAGTTCTATATCCCCATCCAAGACGATGGTGTGGTGGCAGTGATTGACCCTGAAAAACCCGACCCGTTGGTCAAACTCATCAAAATCAATGCGGCGCAGCCGCATCACCCTTGGACGACGCCGGGCATGCGTTACATTTACATCAACCACCAGTCGGAAGGCAAAGGCGACCACAACGTCATGACGGTGATTGATACCTTTACCGACGAGGTCGTCGCCGAAGTCAAGACCGACTTTGACGACCCCTTCCACTGCAGCTTTAGCCCCATCGATGAAAAGTTGTTCCTATGCGGCGACTTGAACCCCAAGGGCGGCTATGTCTATTACATTGACCCGATCGCACACACGGTAATGTCCAAGGTAGAAACCACCGGCGATGCCGCGCGCGATGTGATTCAAACCCACGATGGCAAGTACGCGTTTGTGGGACACCAAGGCAAGGGCAACGTCGACGTACTCGATATTGCCGCCGCCAAAATCATCAAAACAATCGATTGCGACAAATGCGGTCGGCTCAAGATGACACCTGACGGCAAATGGCTCTTTGCCAGTTCTCCTCCGGGCAACTTTACCGCCATTGTGGATGTGGACAAGCAAGAAATTGTAAAGAAAATCGAATTCGCCAAAGATTCAGCACCGGGCAATATCAACTTTGCCCAAGGCGGCAAGCTCGCCATGATCGGTCTGGGTAAAGCTGGCAAGCTCGCCATTGTGGACGTCGAAAAACAAGAAATCGCTGTGATTCTCGACAGCGGCAAAGCCACCAACACCGCCTACGCGCATCCGCAAGGCGAACCGGTCGCGATTGCCACCAATGACGGTACCGACGACTGGTACACCGTCATTGACACCGAAAAACTCGCGGTGATTGAAAAAATCGAGGCGGGCGGCAAAGGCACTCACAACGTTCAGTGGTCTGCCGATGGGCGCTATGCGGTGGGCAGCGACCGTTTGGGCGACACGGTAACCATCTTCAAGTGGAACCCCGAAACCAAAAAAGTGGAAAAAGTTGCCAGCGTCAAAGCAGGGTTCGGCGCGAACGGCGTTCAATGGGCACCCTATTTCTGCGGCGTCACACATTTGACCCAAGCCAATCTCGCGAGCGCCAAGAACTTGCCTGCCGCGAACGCCAACGGCGATTGCGCGACAGCGGCGGCTTTCAAGTAAGCCGTTCCGCACTCAAGAATTGTCCTGAGCTTCGCCTCACCGCTCTGCGGTGAGGCAATGCTCAAAGGGAGTAAGAATGGTCAAGTACCGCCTCATGTCCCGCCGCCGCTTTCTTTATCTTGCCCTCGCAAGTAGCGCAAGCGGCGCACTGGCAGCCCTCTTTGGGCTGGACGCACGTCGGCTCGCCGCCCAAGCGCCCGCGTACGAATTTTTTAACGTCGTCAAGGATCCTGCCAATCCGACCGCGCTCGAAAAGGAACACATCGTAGACGTTCGCCTGCCGCTGATTGCCGAAGATGGCGCAAACGTGCCTATCGTCGTCTCTCTCCCCGACCATCCAATGACGGCGGACGATTACATCAAGAGCATCCAAATCGTCAATTTCAAAGACCCCATCGTCAGTAAAGGCATCTATCACTTTACCCCGGCGAATGGTCTGGCATATCTCTCGACGCAAATCCGGATGGACGGCGGCGACCCGACCGTGTACGTGATTGCCGAATGTTCCAAACATGGGAAATGGGTTACCAGCAAGCAACTCAAAGTCAGTCTTGGAGGGTGTTGAAATGGCAGAGTTCAAAGTGCAGCTGCGGCTGCCGAATCAAATCCAACAGGGCGACATCATCGAGGTCAAACTCAAGATTCAACATCCCTCGACCACCGGTCTCACACTGGTGGAGGATGCTCCAAACCCTTTTCAACGCTTTCGGCGCGCGGAACCCGCTCAATTCCTTCGCGAGGTGCAAGTGTTCTATGGCGACGAGCAAATCAGTCTGTTTGAAATGAACTCGGCAGCTTCGGACGACCCGCTCATGGCATTCAAGCTGCGCGCCGACAAACAGGCACCGCTGCGCGTGGTCGTTACCAATCACCTGCGCGAAACACAAGAAGCCACCGCGCCAGTCCAATTCAGTTGAGCCGACCATGCACATCTTTTCACATCCGCGATTTATTTTCGTCGCGACGTTGTTAGTTATTGGGGGGGCGAGTTTGATCAATTGCGGCGGTACGTCATCCCAACCCGCCGCGCCGGCGACGAGCGCGCCCGTGTCGGCAACGCCGGGTCAATCCAGTTCGGCAGCCAGTAACCCGTCAGAAGGTCAGCAGCTCTTTGTGGATAACTGCGCCAAGTGTCACGGGCTCGAGGGTCTGGGAAACGGGCCCTCCGCCGGTAGTCTGCGCACCGCAGGCGGCATGAACTTGACCATCCTTCAAAACAAGAGTGATGACGAGCTCTTCAAAACCATCTCGGCAGGCAAGGGCAGTGACATGCCGCCGTGGGAATTGGTGCTGACGCCAGACCAACGACGGGCACTCATCAAGTACATCCGCACGCTTGCCAAGAACTAGTGCATCATTAACCAACTTGTTTTGCGTGCCGTTGCGTCGCAAGACGCTTTCTTTACGTTTTCGTTGTGCGCGACTTCCAAGCGCTTGTTTCATGATGCACTAGTACTCCAACTGTCAACACTTGCGAAATTTGCCAAATTTCGCAAGTGTTGACCAACTCACCCCGCAACTTGACGTTGGTAGAGTGCTAGTCGCTTGGCAGCGCGCAGCTACAGGTCCAAACCATGACGCTTCGCGATCTGCTCCGGAAAAACTTTCAGATGTTGTTCGGACAGCAGTGGCCCGCGCTGCTGGGCGGCATCTTTATCGGGTTTCTCAACGTCTTTCTCTTTGTTTTTTACCAGCCCTGGACGACGCTGGACGGCATTTTGAATTGGGGCAATTGGGCCCTCGACAATCTTGGCGTTATCAATGCCGAAGCGCTATCGCCATTGCTCCGCTCGGGGTCCGTCATCAATTTTGGTCTGCTCTTTGGCGCCATGATGTCGGCGCTGCTCGCCAGCCAGTTTGGCGTGCGCGTCGGACCTGTCAGCGAATTGGCCAAGGGCGCCGTCGGTGGCTTGTTGCTCGGTACGGGTGCGGTCATTGCGCGCGGCTGCAACATCGGCGGTTTTTTCAGCGGCGCGAGCGCGTTCTCGCTCGCCGGACTGACGATGGGTGCGGGGCTTGCGTTAGGCGCAGTCATCGGCGTAATCTATTTGATGTGGGAAGCAGATCGCGCCATCCTCCGCCGCCAAAAGCCGAATGACACCATCATGCCTGCCCCTGACAAGGGCAAAGGCAATCCGCCCCCCCCCAATCCCGGACCCGCCAACTCGCCTCTCTGCAGACCGCGCAATCTGCAGGTCTATGCCGGCGCGCTCGTCTTTTTGGCATTACTGGCATGGGCAGCGGCTTATGGCGGGTTTGGCTTTGCCGACCGCGGTGTCATTCTTCTTTTCGGCGTCATATTGGGTGTTGTCATGCAGCGCTCGCGCGTTTGTTTCGCTCAAGCGTTTCGCGAACCGTTCCTCTCGGGGCGTGCAGAGCACACGCGCGCCATGCTCTTGGCTCTGCTCATCAGCGTCATCGGCTTTGCCATCGTCAAAGTTACGATTCTTGAAAAAGCCGACGAATTCGTCCGCCCGACATTTTGGTGGGGCGCGCTGTTGGGCGGCGTCATTTTCGGCGTGGGCATGGTCCTCGCAGGCGGCTGCGGCGGCGGCACCATCTGGCGCGCGGGCGAGGGGCATGTCAAGTTGTGGGTCGCCCTCCTTGGCTACACACTCTCCGCGTCGCTCGTCAACGAATGGTTAATCAACACCGGACTGATTGACCAACTCGGCGAGGCGGTCTTTTTGCCAAATATCATCGGCTGGGAATGGGCGGTCATCGCGCTGGTCGCCATTATCGTGCTTTGGTTTCTCTGGGCGCAGTGGAATGAAATCACGCGCCGCTTTGCCGCACTCTAACCCGGTTACGATTTCAATCGTTCCGTCCGCGAGGTTACTCCCCAACAAATGAATTTGTCAATCCGGTTTATTTTCGAGAGCCAATGAAAAAATTGACGCGACGCGAATTTCTCAAGAACGCCGGAGCAGCGGCGTTGACGGGCGCTCTGGGATGGGAATTGAGCGCGTGCGCGCCTGCCCCGATACCCGCCGCCGGCACAGGTGCTCAATTGAACACCCCCACACACGCCCCTGCCACGCCCTCCCCCGTCGCAGCGCCTTTGACCTCCACAGGTCCTTCGATGCACCTGCGCATCTTGTTCACCAATGACCTGCACGGGCATTTGCGCCCGCTCTATCACCGCGAAGACCATGACGCGCAATATCTGGACGCGCATGGCATCGCGCGCGGCAGCGTCGAGGCGTATCTTGGTTCCGCAGTGGATTTCGCCGACCTCGCCAAACAGTACGGCAAGGTTGGCGGAGTCGCGCAGCTGGCAACTTTAATCAAGCAAGAACGCGCGTCGGCGCCCGAACGCACACTGCTACTCGATGCAGGCGACGCGTGGTACGGTTCCGCGCTGGCATTGCTGACGCAAGGCAAAGCGCCGGTTGAGGTCATGAATGCAATCGGCTATGACGCGATGACGATGCACTGGGAGTTTAATCTTGGCAAAGAGGCATTGCTGGAACGCATCGGTGAGGCAAAATTTCCCATCCTCGCTCAAAACCTGGTGGACACGGATTTTGAAGACCGCGTGTTGGAGCCGAGTCTGGTCAAAGAGGTTCAGGGTCTCAAGCTCGGTATCGTCGGGCAGGCGTACCCTTTCAGTTTGTTGACTACCGAAGCGCGGGACGCGAACCCGGGCTGGCGCATGGGCTATCGGGAGGATGAACTGCAAAAGGAAATCAATCGGCTGCGCAAGGAGGAGGGCGCGCAGCTGATTATTCTCCTCTCGCACATGGGTTTGGAGCAAGACAAAGTCATGGCGGGCGTGCTTCAAGGCGTGGACGTGATGATTGGCTCGCACACGCACGACATTTTATGGAAGCCCGAACAGATCGGACAGACAATCATCACCCAATCCGGGTCGCACGGCAAGTTGTTGGGAGAATTGGATCTGGAGATTCGCGACGGCAAGGTTGTGGGATTTACGCACAATCTGATTCCGGTGCTTGCCGAGCGCGTTGCGCCCGATGCAGAGATTGACGCGCTGATCGAAAAGTGGTACGCGCCGCATCGTGAACGCTTGCTCCGTGTGGTTGGCGAGACGCGTTCGCTGCTCTACCGGCGCTCGCTCTTTGGCGGCACGTCGGACGCGATCGTGACGCAGGCATATCGGGACATCGCAGGCGCAGATGTGGGCTGTGCACCCGGCTGGCGCTTTGGCGCAACGCTCTTGCCGGGAACCATGACGGTTGAGGATGTTTATAATGCGTTCAAGCCGACCGCGACCCCGTTATACACCGCAAAACTGAGCGGGCGGCAAATTCGCGCGTCGTTGGAAGACAACCTCGACAATATATTCAACGCGGACCCCTTGCAGCGCTTGGGCGGCGATGTTTTGCGCTGCGCGGGCGTCAAGGCAGATTTGCGGGCACAAAAAGCGCGCAACGAGCGGCTGGATAACATCCGCATCAACGATGCCGCCTGGCAAGAAAGCAGCAAGTATTTGGTCGGCACTTCGGGCGGACGCACGCAGTACATGGACGAAGCAGCCAAGCCGAGCGCGGAACCGGCAGTGGAACTCCTGGTACGCTACATCGAACAACACTCGCCCCTCAGCGCCGAGCCGCTTACGACGTTTACCAAGCTCGAATCATAAGACTGCCAAATGCCCGACCTTGTTTTTTCAGCGAGACAGCTTCAAAAAAAGATGCACACACCGCGCCGGGCGCTGTTCGTTCTCTTGCTCTTACTCGGTTTCCTCAGTATCGCCGCGGGCATCTCTCTCGCTCTTGTTCGCCCCCCCGCCTTTCACGGTCTGCCGTTTGAAAAGCCAATCCCCGCTCCCGAATTTGCGTTGACCGATCAACACGGGCAAACGGTGCGCTTGAGCGACTATCGCGGCAAGGTCGTCGTCCTCTTTTTCGGCTTCACCCATTGCACGGTTGAATGTCCCATCACCCTCGCGACGTTCAAACGGGTCGCGGCTCGGCTCGGCGACGATGTAGCGCGGGTACGTTTTGTTTTCATCACAGTTGACCCACAACGCGACACACCCGCGCGGCTCGGCGAATTTCTCGCGCAATTCGATCCCACTTTCGTCGGGCTGACGGGCTCGCTGGAAGAGATCGAAGATGTCGCGCGTGCGTATACCGTTTTCTTTAACGAGATACCCGTCACGCCCTCTCCCGGCGCGCATATCCACGCGGATGGCACGACGCATCTTCACGACGCAGAGGACGCGTATCTGGTCAATCACACGACATTGGTGCAGGTGATAGACCAAACGGGAATGATGCGGCTGGTTTTTCCGTACGAAGCACGAGCGGACGCGATTGCCGCAGACCTTGAGCGCTTGCTGCGCTGAGCATTGCCGACGCTGGCAACAAAAGCAGCGAAGGGGTCGTGTATTTGGGTTCGCTGGCGCAGGTTTGCCATGATTTCCACGTTACTGCGGATTGCCCGAACTTGCATTTATGCAATGGCGCCTGCTTCGAGATGGTTAGCGTAGCGGCTGATAAATGGCTTTGAGGTCAGTGCAATCGCGATTCCATATATCAGATGGATGATCAAACTGGGATAGATGACCTTAACCCCCAGCTGCCAGGGAGTGGGGTCGCCAAAGGCCCAGGGCAGTGCCAATGAATTGATCAGCACATAGAAACCGGCCCCGTAAGCCAGTCCGGTCACGATTGCCGGAAGTCTTCGCCGGGTGACGAGCAAGGCAAGCAACAATGGCATCGAAACGCTCCAACTGATGACAAAGTGTTCGATCACAAAAAAGCCAAATCGGACCCCGGGCGGCTGGTCTCCGAAAAACGTCTGGATGAATTTTATTCCATATTCGTTCACTCGCAGACCCAGCGCGAAAAACACCAGCCCAAACGGAATCATGGCAAGCGCGGCGATGCTTCCTGAGCGAAACATCTCTCGGATGAAATCGGTGACGAAACGCCGCCCGGCGTCGCCTTGTGCCGCAAGCGGCTTTCGAGCGTATTGTTCGCTCATCACAGTTGTTGTCTCTCGAACTTTTGCGTTGCAGGATTGTATGTCTGGAACTCTGCCATTTCACCCCGCGCCAACCGCGCGGCGATGTCGTCGACCTCAGTGAGTCGGGTGAGTAAGACAGAGCGGAACGTCTGCGACAAAATATCCAGACCCTGCTTGACGATGCCGCGAATTACAATGGCTTCGCAATCGCCAAGCAGGGCGGCGATTCTTGGGGCACGCTGGCTGACTTTGAGGTTCCACCAGGGGTTCGCGCGGCATGCGACAACGCGCGCGTGCACTGAAATCTCCACCACGTAGAAATAGCGGCTTTCGCCAAAGTGATGGGGATTAATGTTCTGCCGATCGTTCGTGCCGATTGCAATTCTCATACGACCATTGACTCCCGTTCTACGGCTTGACCGCATTATGCCAGCAGCCGGGGCAGGTTATCGGCCAGCAGAAAGAGCGCCAGCGCGATGACAAAAAGGGCAAAGCCGCGCCGCAATTGGTCCGCCGGAAGGCGACGCACCAGGCGTGCCCCAGCCCATATCCCAATTAATCCCGCTATCCCAAACGTCACCAGGAGTGCCACGTCGAGCGGCTCGTCGTTCAGGCGGCCCAGCAGCCCCGCCAGACTGTTGGCGGCGATGACCAGTAAAGACGTGCTGACCGCCTGCTTCATCGGCAGCCCGACAAACATCACCAGCGCGGGTACGATCAGGAATCCGCCCCCCACTCCCAAAATACCGGTCAGCAAGCCCACGCCCGCGCCGGCAGCCAATGACACCAGCCAACCGCGCGGCGCGCTGGCGACACTCCCCGGCGCGGGCGTTTTGCCGGAGAACATCAACCCGCCGATGACGAGCATCATCAGCGCAAAAGCCACGAGCAACGCGCTGGGCGAAAAGAGCCGGGACAGTCCCGCCGCCAGATACGCGACCAGCATCCCGGCTCCGCCAAAGATCAGTGCCACACGCCAGTTGAGCGACTCCTGCCGACCATGCAGCGACGCGCCTACCAGGCTGTTCGTGCCGACGATGGCGAGCGAGGTGGTCACAGCCGCCTGCGGCGATTGACCGACCAGATATACCAGTGCAGGCACGGTCAAGATCGAGCCGCCGCCGCCCAGCAGACCGAGCGAAAACCCAATGCCGAAACCCAGCGCAAGATCGAGCAGCAGTCCGGGCATCACTTGCCGCCCTTGCGGACCCGCAGCCCGGCGCGGGACCAGGCAATCATGCCGCCGCGCAGGTTGATCGCTTTAAAGCCGGCTGAGGCCAGATGGCGCGCCGCGCTCCGGCTGCGATTGCCGGAATGGCAGACGCAGATAATCTCGCGGTCGCGCGGCAGTTCCTTCATGCGCTGCGGCAATGTACCAAGGGGCATGAGGCGTGCGCCGGGTATGTGCCCGCCGGTGAATTCGTGCGGCTCACGCACATCGAGCACCAGCGGCCCCGTTGTCCCATCGAGGCGGGCGTTGACCGCCGCCGCATCCAGTTCCGGTGTCGCCGGTCCAAAAAGTTTAGACAGAAAGTTCATAATCTCCTCAGTTTTTTGAAACTGGCAGTCGGCTGCGCATCCAGCCCATCGTCCCGCCGAGCACGTTGTACACGGTCTTAAAGTTCTTTTGCCCGAGGAACGCCGCCGCGGACTGGCTCCGGCTGCCGGAAGCGCAGATTACCGCCACCGGGCGCTCCGTGTCGAGTTCACCAACGCGCGCCGATAGTTCGCCCAAGGGGATCAACACCGCATCGGGCACGTGCCCCTGCCTGTATTCCCACGGCTCGCGTACATCAAGCACGATGGGGCGGTCGCCGTTGCTCGACTGGAGCAGCGCGTTCAGTTCGAGCGGTTCGATGTCGCGGATATCGCCGCTGGTGACGGGCAAGCCCATCGCTTCCCACACGTCCAGGCTCTCGGCCAGATAGCCTGCGACATTCTCGTAGCCCACCCGCGCCAGGCTGTAGGCGACGCGGCGAAACTCGGACGGGTCAGACAACAGCAGGACAATCGGGACATCGGGCGGCAAGATGAAACCAACGCGGTTGCTCAACTGGTCATCCGCTTCCAGATGCACGGCACCAGGTACGTGTTTCGCGACGTAATCTGCCTTGGGGCGCGTATCGAGCAGGGCCGCGCCGCGCTGAAAGTAGGGGATTGTTTCCTGAATGGTGAGCGGGCGCGGGGTCACTTCACCGAGCGGGGCAGGTCCGCGCCGGTTCAGGTCCTTGATGCGTTTGACGTTGGCGGGCTGTTCCGGCAGGTTTTCCACATCCCACCGGATAAAATCCGTTTTGGCGCGCGGGGCCAGTGCCGCGTTGTATTTGCGCTCAAAGCCGAGCGTGGTGCTGCGCATCGCGCCGATGGATTTGCCGCACAGCGACCCTGCACCGTGTCCGGGGTATATGAGCAGACTGTCGTTCTGCTTGAGCAGCTTGTCGAACAGACTGTCGTACATTTGCCCGGCCAGCTGCCGCGCCGCGTCTGCCCCTACCAGGTCGGGCCGGCCCACGTCGCCGACAAAAAGCGTGTCGCCGGTCAGTGCCAGCCAGGATTCTTCAGCGCGCATGGTATCGGTGACGAGCAGGGTGATGCTCTCCGCCGTGTGACCGGGCGTGTGCAATACATCCAGTCGCACGTTGCCCAGCTGTAGATGGTCGCCCTCCTTCAGGGTCTTGTGGGGGAACTCGGCCCCGCTCTGTTCGTGCAGGTAGATAGCTGCGCCGGTGCGGGCCGCCAGGTCGGTGTTGCCGGACACGTGATCGGCATGCAGATGGGTCTCGATGATGTGAGTGATTTTTAAATTGTGTGCTTGTGCCGCGTCCAGGTATTTCTGTACCTCGCGGTCGGGGTCAACGATGGCTGCCACACCCGCGCCCTCGCACCCAACGAGGTACGAGGCGCATCCTAAACCGTCAACAAAGAATTGTTGGATATACATCGTTTTTTTCCTTTAATGATTAGCCCCGGCGGGGGCACCAATTGGAATAGTCTTTGATAGATTAGATGCTTGAATTCGAAAAAGGTGACATTTGTCACCTGAAAGAGGGGTTATTTGCCACTAGTGGTTCACCACAAAAGTTTTGAGGGGTAAAGGCGTTTGAGTTTCGTTCGCGCATCGGCTGTTCTGAACTGCCATTTGACGGTGGCTCTTTGCTCATTGCGTGCGGCTTCCCACGCGGCGATCTCGCGTTGCAGCAGTTCGATTTCCGGAATGCGCCGATCCAAACACTGACGCGACAAAACAGCAATCTCGGATTCAACCATATTTAACCAACTGCCATGTTTGGGTGTGTAGTGAAATTCGATGCGACAAACTAAACG
>CALMZO010000080.1 GCA_937870825.1 uncultured Chloroflexota bacterium
ATGACGGCTCTCCTGCGCTCCCTCGGCGCAGGCAGTGACGATATCGCGCGTGTGATGCGCGCCTTACTCGAAAATCTAGACGAGCGCTCCAACGCGAATGCGTGGCAAGTGGCGGGACGCGCCAATGTGCCGTTCGCGGAATTGGTTGACCTTCTTCAAAGACTGCGCGAACACGGATTGCTGGAAATGCATCAATCAGAATTGCGCCTCACTCGTGAGGGTGAGGCGTTTGCGCGCGACTTGCGCGTGGCGCGCACGGAAAATGTGGTGTGTCCGCACTGCGCGGGCAGCGGTTTTGAATTTGATTTTTTTCACGACGCGTATCATCACTTTCTGCCCCTTGTCGCCAAGCGTCCGCCCGCCGAAGCCACGTACGACCAGGGCGCGCTCACTGCCGATTCCGTCTTTCGCCGTCTTGCGTTGATGTATGCCAAAGGCGATGTGGCGGAACAAAAAATTTTGCTGCTCGGCGATGATGATTTGTTGAGCCTCGCGCTCGCGCTGACGGGCTTGCCGCGCGAAATCGTCGTCGTCGAAATTGACCCGCGCTTGTGCGAATTTATTCGCCGCGTGGCGCGCGAAAAAAATCTCAACCTCCGCGTCGTCGAACACGACGCGCGCGAACAACTGCCCGCCGATTTGCGCGCGCATTTTGACACCTTCGTCACCGACCCTTCGGAAACGATTCAAGGTCTCTTGCTGTTCGTGGAAAAAGGTCTCGCGATGCTTGCGCCGGGCGGCGGACGCGCGGGCTATTTCGGCATCAGCTTGATTGAAGCGTCCATGTTGAAATGGAACGTGTGGGAACGCCACCTTTTGCAAAACCACGCGCTCGTGTTCACCCACATCAGCGAGCCGTTCAGCATGTACGCGCCGTCGTACCCGGTAGTTCCCTCGTTCCCCTTGGTTCCCTCCGATTCTCAAAACGAGCGGGTTTCAGCAGAAAAGGAACTTGAAGGAACTCACGGAACGCCCTGGTACCGCTCTTCGTTTTTTCGCGTCGAAACCCTCAAAGAATTTGTGCCGCCGGTGGATTATGACAGCAACCCGCAAGACGAGTTGTATTCCGATGCGGAGTCGCTCGATGAAGCGTGGGTGATGTTGGCGCGCGGCGAAACGCAGTCGCCCATTCCGATTCCCGAAGCATTTTTGAACGCGTCGGCGCAGCGCGCGGAACAAGCGCACGTCGGTTTGGGACGCCACGTCATTGCCGAATTTTGGAATTGCGAAAACGCGGAATCGGAACATGGTTTGGCGGAAGCGATTCAAGAGGCAGTGCGCTCTGCGCGCGCAACGTTACTCGATTTGAACGTGCGCCGTTTTTATCCGCAGGGCTATTCCGCGATTGCGCTGCTTGCCGAATCGCATTTGAGTTTGCACGCGTGGCCCGAACTCGGTTACGTCGCGCTCGACGTGTTCACTTGCGGCGATGCGGACCCGCAAAAAATTGTGCAGCGCCTCGAAAAACATTTTCGCCCACGCGACACGGAATACATCAAAATTCCGCGCGGGCGCGCACGGACGAATCCGCTGATGCCGGCAGAACCGTTTGAACTTGTACGAACGGAATAGACAGGATTAACAGGATGAACAAGAATTACAAATTTTAATCCGGTAAATCCTGTTCATTCTGTTAAAAAAAATTGTGAGACGAATTTGGGCGAATATGAAAATTTGGGCGCGCGGTTGGAAGCGCCGATTACGCGCGGGGATGTATCAAAAGTTTTGTGCGCCGCGCTTTCGGAAAGCGACCCGTGGCAGTGGTTCGGACGCGCGCGGGTTCCCTTCCCATACACGATGAAAATTTTGACTGCGTTGTACGAGATGAGCTATCTCGAATACAACGCCGCGCAGCCCGCGCGTTTGACGGCGCGCGGCGAAAATTTAGCGCGCGAGCTGGCGGTATACGCGTCGCCCGATTTGCGCTGTCCGTTGTGCGCGGGCAGCGGCGCGGATTGGCATTCGCTCCAAGCGGTGTATGACGAGTACGTAAAAATTTTTCGCGCCCGTCCGACGTTTGAAAATCCCGAACTCAATCAAGGCGCAATGTCGCCCGAATCACTTTTTCGCCGCCTCGCCTTGATGATTCATCAGGGCGACATCATCGGCAAAAATATCGCCGTCTTGGGCGACGACGATTACGCGAGCATTGCGCTCGCGCTCACGCGATTCCCCGCGCAGGTGACGGTGTTTGAAATCGAGCCGGGGATTTGTGAATACATCGAAAAAATTGCGGCGGAACGCAATCTTGAAATCCGCGTGCAGCTCCAAGACCTGACGAAAAAATTTCCGCCCGAACTCGTCGGCACGTTCGATACCTTTGTGTGCGACCCGCCCGAAGCGGCGAGCGGACTGCTGCTCTTTGTAGAAAAAGGATTGACGCTCTTGAAAGCGGGCGACGGACACGCGGGCTATTTTGGCGCGACAATCATGGAAGCGTCCGCGACGAAATGGAAGGAGTGGCAGATGAAAATTCTCGGCGATTACCGCGTGCTGTACACACACATTTCGCAGCCGTTCACCGTGTACGAACCGTGGTCATTTGAAGTGCCTTATCCGGAGGTCCCCGCGCTTCAAGAACTGCCGCCTGCCGATGCATTGTGGTATCGCTTTGTATTCAATCGCATCGAAACGCTGCCCGATTTTGAACCCGCGCCCGATGTTGAAACCGAACTCGCGCGCTATTTTTATTACGACGATGAGGGCGAATATCCGGGCTGGTCCACGCCGCCCGCAAACCCGTCGCAGCAGCGAGGGACGACATAGTGTCATTTCGCGCCGTCGCGGCGAGAAATCTCTACGCGCCGAGTACGCACAACGCATTGTGTTTGCGATTCGCGCTGGGATTGCTGCGCTCACAGTGACAACAACCATGCATCCAACTTTCAACCTCCAACTTGCAACTTTTAATCTCCAATCTCCAAACGAGGTTCCATGAGCGAATATCAATTTCTCCGAACAAAACTGCCCGAACACATCACCCAAAGTGACGTGCAAAAAATTATGCGCGCGATTCTTTCCGAAAACGCGCCCTGGGACTGGTTCGCGCGCGCGCGCATTCCGTTTCCGTTCGCCGTCAACATTTTGCGCGAACTGCAAGCGCACGGCTACATCCAATACGTCGGCGACAAAACAGAACTGACGGCGAAAGGACAAACGCTCGCGCACGAAGTCGGCGCGTATGCTGTTCCCACCCTGACGTGTCCAACGTGCGGCACAAGCGGCAGCGAGTATTCCGCATTGTCGAACGAGTTCGCCGCGTTTCAGGAAATTTTTCGCGCGAGTCCCACGCAGCAAAATCAAGATTTGAACCAAGGCGAGATGACGCCCGAATCCACATTTCGCAGAATTGCGTGGATGCTCACGCTCGGCGACATCACGGGCAAACGCATCGCGCACATGGGCGACGACGACCTCACAAGCATCGCGCTCGCGCTGACACAGCACCCCAAAGAAATCGTCGTCTTTGAAATTGATTCGCACTTGTGCGCGTACATTTCCGATGTCGCGCGCGCGCGCAAGCTGCCGATTCGCGTGGTGCAGCAAGATTTGACGAAACCACTGCCGCGCGAATTTTTGGGAACATTCGACACGTTCGTCTGCGACCCGCCGGAAACGCGCGATGGATTGTTGTTATTCGTCGAAAAAGGTTTGACGCTGTTGAAAGCGGGCGACGGACACGCGGGGTATTTTGGTTCGACGGTGATTGAAGGTTCGTTGAACAAGTGGAAGCATTGGCAGAAAAAATTGATGTGCAATTACGACATTGTATTCACGCACATTTTTCCGCCGTTCACATTGTACGTTTCGTGGCATGACGAAAAGCCGCTCGCCGATTTGCCGCCGCTTGCAAAAATCGCAGACCGCGAGTGGTATCGCTTTGCGTGGAATCGCATCGAGACAACCGAACCGTTTCAACCTGCGCCCGATTTTGAAACCGAGATGAAACGCGAATTTTATTTCGATGTCGAAAGTTATGACGAAGCATTTCTTTGAGCAAAAAAAGACTGTCCACATGGACAGTCTTTTTTTACACTCGTCTGTTCTGCCAGAGTTTTACCAACTCGCGTAGCCATAACACCATACTCCCCACCGCAGCACAAATCAACCAATCATTCCACGCGAGCGGCAATTCATTTTTGCCGTCGCGCGAGGCGCGCTCGCGCGTCGTTCGTCGTCAAGCCGCGTTGTGCGTCGGTGTTGAAATGTTTCAGAACATTCGCAGCCAATTCACGATAAGGCACAAATGTTTCGCTCATGCTTTTTCAAACACAAATTGCATACGCGGAATTTCCAAAGTGGGCAGAATCATTTCGTCAAAATTTGCGCAGCGCAAAATTTCCCGAAATCCGCAGCGCGCCGCGAGCGCGGACATTTCGTCTGCGTAAAAAATTTGCCACTCGTACACATCGCGCGCAATGTGTGCTGAGCTTGTCAAAGCATCACCGTAATCCAATTCCACGCGCAGGCGATTGCCGCGCATCGTCTTGGTTTCAATGATGACGCGCCCATTCGTTTCGATTTTCCGTTCGCCCAAACGCGTTTCAAAAAACGCGCGATTGTAAATGTCGAGAAGAAAGCGCCCGCGCGGATTCAAGACGCGCGCCATGTCCCGAACAATTTTTTCATTCATCGCATCGTCAAAATTTCCAAAACTCTGCCAAAGAATCAAAACGGCGTCGAACCTCGCTCCCTCTCCTTTGTTAGGCAAGGGCTGGGGTGAGGTCGCCACCAACGCGTCGAGTTGGCGCATATCGCCCAAAACATAGCGCGTGAGTTTATCAACGCGTTGTGCGTACGCGAGCGCGCGGGCATTGGCATCAACGCCCGTGACATGATAGCCGCGTTTCGAGAGTTCGCGCGTGTGCCGCCCCATGCCACAGCACACGTCGAGAATGGTGGAATAGTTCGGCTGAAACAAATTGCGCGCGAGAAAATTTATCTCGCGCGCGGTTTGTTCCAACGGAATCGGCGCAAGGAACGTGTCGAACCACTGCGCCGAATACTCATTTGCCATTATTCCACCACAACAAGGTCTTTGATGTCGCTATAAAGCGTATCGCCAATGCCGCGTACCTCTTTTAATTCCTCCACCGATTTGAATCCGCCTTTTTCATTGCGATAGTCGAGAATGCGCTGCGCGAGCGCGGGACCAATTCCCGGCAGTGAATCGAGCTGCTCAAGCGTCGCGGTGTTGAGATTGATTTTTGCCGTCGCCGCAGGAGCGGTCAACGTCTTGGTCGGTTGCGGAGAACCTGGGGTCGCATTCGCAAGCGGGTTGGCAGTGGGAACACTCGCGGTATGTGACGGCACAACAATTTTATCGCCGTCTTTTAACGCCAGCGTCAAGTTTAATTTGCTCAAATCGGCTTCGGGCTTCACGCCCGCTTTTTGCAGCGCATCCGCCAGACGCGCATCGCCGGGCAAAACGAGCGTGCCTGTTTCCTTGACCGCGCCGCTGAGGGTGACGGAAATTTGTTTGGTCGTTTTGTTGGCGGTGGTTGTGGCGGGACGCGTCGGCGGCTGGGTGATGACGACGGGACGCGGCTCTTCGCGGCGCAACAGATAGATTACGCCAATCACGACGGCGATGTTCAAGAGAAACATCGCGACATAGAGCCGGTACGGTTTGAGGGGGTCGGGAATGGAGGGCATTGCCCGGGATTATAACAAAGCGGAAACAGAGTTTCAAGTACGCGGGCGCACCGCCTCGAACAATAAAATTCCCGCCGCCACAGCCGCGTTCATGGATTCCGCGCTGCCGGGCATTGCAATCGAAATGGTCGCGGTGGCAATGTTGCGCGCGTCGTCGCTGGCGCCTTCCGCCTCGCCGCCGACAATCAGCGCGCACGGCGCAGACCAATCGGCGCGCATGTACGACATTTCACTCGCGGCGTCCGACAGATACACGCGCGGGATATTTTTCAATTGCGCCGCGATTTCATTCCACGATGCGTGCGCGATGGGCAAATGAAAATGCGCCCCCATCGCGGCGCGTACCACTTTGGGATTGAACGCGTCCGCCGTTTCGGGCGCGAGCAGGACAAAAGCCACGTTCGCCGCCCACGCCGTCCGCAGTATCGTGCCGACATTGCCGGGGTCGCGCACGCGGTCGAGAATCAGCGTGAGGGGGGGGTGAGGGGGGGGTGAGGGAGGGGTGGGAAGCGGAAAAACGGCGGCGATGCCTTGCGGCGTTTCGGTATCAGAGAGCGCGCGCAGCACCTGCGCGTTCACTTCGTAGACTTCGCGTCTCTCTTTTTCCCACGCGGCGATGAGCGAACGCAAGCGCGCGTCGTTTTGAAATGCCGCGCGCTCGAAAAAAACAAGCGCGGGTTGTGCGCCCGCGCGTTGTGCTTCGGATACCAGTCGCGTGCCTTCGACCAAAAATTGCTGCGCGACGACGCGTTCTTTTTTGCGCGCGAGCGAACGCGCGAATTTTATTTTTTCGTTCGAGGGACTCGTAATCACGAGAACAAGGGGCATAAAGGAACTGAGGGAAACAAGAGTGAGTTCCCTTGTTTCCCTCAGTTCGCTTGTATGCGTTTTATCCCGCACTCGGCGCTGGTTGATTTTCGCGCGCTTGATTCGCGACATCGACCAATGTTTTGAATGCGCCTGCGTCGCGCACGGCGAGGTCGGCGAGAATTTTGCGATTCACTTCGATGCCCGCCAGTTTCAAACCGTGCATGAGTTGATTGTACGTTGTGCCTTCTTCACGCGCGGCGGCATTTATGCGCGCAATCCAGAGGCGGCGAAATTCGCCTTTGCGGTCATGGCGGTCACGGTCGTGATAAAAGAGGGAATGGGTCAGGGCTTCCCGCGCGCGGCGATACAAAAGATGACGCGAACCCACTTGCCCTTTGGTTTGTTTGAGTACTTTTTTGTGACGCGCACGCGCGGTCACTCCACGTTTTACGCGAGGCATTTTCGATTCTCCTTACGAACATTGTTCGTGACGACGAGGAAGGCATCCTCTTGCCACCCCGTCAGTGTTGAGCAATGAGCGAGACAGCAAAACTCAATGCTCATTGCTCATCGCTCATCCCTAGATGTAGGGTGCGAGCGTATCAATTTTCTTTTTCTGTTCGTGCAAGACAACTTCCGCGTAGCGGTCGAGTTTGCGGTTGTTGCGCTTGGAATGGCGTCGGCGCAGATGCCCTTTTGGCATGTTCTGGCGCATCAGTTTGCCGGTGCCGGTGCGTTTGAAACGCTTTGCCGTCGATTTGTGTGTTTTGAGTTTTGGCATGATTTCTTCCTCTTGTATGTTTGTGGCTGTGTGCGAGGGAAGTTCGCATAATTTCACGCTGCACAACAAAACACGCCCCAACGTTGAGGCGTGTTGTTTCACAGCCCCTACAGAAAATGATTTTACGCGACGGTTTCCGTCGCGGTTTCTTCCGTTTCGGCTTCGTCTTCCACGCTTGTCGAAGCAGGCATTGCCGCCAGAGCCGCGGCTTGGTCTACCGGGCGCGTTTTGGCAAAACGCACGGCGCGGCGTGCGGCATCTGCGCCGCCCTTTTGTGCGCCCGGGCCCAACAGCATCACCAAACTTTTTCCGTCCATCAACGGCGCTTGTTCCACCGTTGCAATGTCCGCCATGTCACCCGCGATTTGTTCGAGCGTTTCGCGTCCCAGATTCGAGTGCGTGATTTCACGGGCGCGAAAGAGAATGCGAATTTTGACTTTGTTGCCCCGCTTGATCCAATCGCGCACGCGGTTCAATTTGAAACCGACATGATACATTGCGGTTTTGGGTCGGATGCGAACCTCTTTGACCTCGATAACTTTTTGCGCTTTTTTTGCCTCACGCTCTTTTTTCGTCCGTTCGTATTGGAACTTGCCGTAATCCATGATGCGGCAGACGGGGGGAGTTGCGTTCGGCGCGACTTCGACGAGGTCGAGATTGCGTTCGCGCGCCATGGCGATGGCTTCACGCGGGGGGAGAATGCCGAGCTGTTTGCCCGAGGCATCGTCAATCACGCGGACTTCGCGGGCGCGGATTTGTTCGTTTACTCTGAGACGGTCGCTTATGTGATGCTCCTGAAAAAAAGAATGACGCCGCAATCTGCGCGGCGAGACGACACTATAACATAGCTAAACATGTTCGTCAAATGCGCTAGTCCATCACCGCTTCGAGCGTACGCACATTGTCCGCCAGACGCTCGGCGATGACGCCCGCAACCCATTTGTGAAGCGCCGCCGCGAGGTCGGCATCCGCGTGTTCCATGTCGCGGAGCGCGGTGGATGTCACCCGATACGCAATCGTCGGCATCACTGTCACCACCGACGCGGTGCGCGTGCCGTTCAAATACAATGCCACTTCGCCGACGATGGTGCCTTGCCGAATGGTACGGAGGCGCACTACTTTGCCCTCCGGCAACTGCAACTCGACACTCACTTCGCCGCGTTCGATGAAATACAATGCGTCGGCGGTGTCGCCCTGCCGCATCAGGACGGCTTGCTCGGGCAATTCGAGCCGCTCCAGGTATTTCTCCAACCGCCGTACGTCTTCGATGGAAGGTAAAATTTGCGCGAGTTGTTCTTGAAACGTTGCCGCCGCGCGCGTGGTTTGCGGGGGGAGCTGCGACAAAATTTGATTCTCGCACCATTCCACACCATGGTCGAGTGATGGAAAGTAACGAATCCCTTCCATCAAGCCACCGCGCGCCATCCGTCTTGTAATCGCAGGACTCACATCCGTTAACACCAATTCTATTTGCTGTGCTTGTGTGAGCTGCAACATGCGTTGAAAACTTGCAACGGCAGACGAATCCATCCCCGGCACGCGGCGAAAACTCAGCACAATAAAACGGAGCGGGACCGCAGTTGCATCTTGGACGCGCGCCCGCACCTGGTCCAAAAGATTTTGCGCGGTTCCGAAAAATATAAATTCTTGCAGCTGCAGAATCCAAATCTCTTTGCCAACCTCGCGCAAAAATGCGCGGTCTGCCGGCGGACGGTCCACCGAACTGCGAAACGTTTCGCCCGTCAACGCCTGTTTGACGGTACGCACGCGGCTGTAGGTGATGACAAACATCAGCATCGCAATCATGCTGCCAACGGCGACGCCCGGCAAAAACCCAAACCATGCTATCACAATCAAAATCAGCACAATCAAGAAATAATCCAAACGCGGCAGTTTAAAAAACGCGTCGTAAAGCCATTCGACGAGAAACGCAATTCCCAAATACGCGAGCAATCCGCCCAGCACCGGGCGCGGAACAAATTCGAGCAGCGACGCGCCAAACAATAACGTCAAGCCAATCAACAATGCCGCCGTGATGCCCGTCACGCGCGAACGCGCGCCGAGCCGATACGAAAGCGTACTCGCGCCGAGCAAATGATAACCGGGAAATCCCGCCGCGAGTCCCGCGAGAAAATTGGCAAGCCCCGCCGCTTTGAGTTCGCGATTGAAATCTATGTCGCGTTTCGCAGCCAACTCGATGCCGCTTGCATTCAATAACAGCGCGATGACGCTCACAATGAGAATTGCAAAAATTTTATCGCCTTGCTGCAGGATTGCGAGCCAGTTTGCGTTCGCGAATGCATTCGGCGTGAGAACTTGAAATAAACTTTCGGGCGGAAACGGACCCAGCATCCAACTGCGCGCACGCGCTTCTTCAATCGTCAAACCCGTCACCGCAATCGCAACATAAAAAATCACGATGGCGGAAAAAATTATTGTCGGTGTAATCAACGCGTGTGTCCATCGCCGCAGGGCAAACAGCAGCACGAACGCCAACACAATTCCCGGCAGCCAACGCACAACCACAACCGGCTGCGATAACAAATACATCCATTCGGGCGTCAACTGCGCGCCCGTCATCACGTTCACCCCCCCCTGCAGCAACAGCCAACCTGTGCCCGCGAGAAAACCGCCGACGACAGGATATGGAATGTAGCGCACGAAACGCCCAAGTCGAAACTGCCCAAGTCCAAAAAAGAACGCGCCCGTCAACATGGTCGAGAGCGCGAGCGCGGCAAAGACGGATGCAACTGTCTGCGACGTATCGCGCGTTTGCGTCAACAGCGCAGAAAGCGAAGTTGCCAACAGCGCGAGAATCGCGGCAGGACTGTCTTGGGGTGAGGCAATCGAGACGGGGAATGAACTCAAGAACGCGACGACGAGGGCGAGAACGAAACCGCTAAAGAGCGAGAGACCAATCGCTCTGCCAAGTTGGGGCGACAGGTCCGCATTGAAAATCAATGCCGCAAACGAAATTTGGAGAATAATTGCGAGGACGCCCGAAATCAAACCCGCCGTCACAGAGGGAACGAGCGAGGCAAGGTTCAGTCGTGGAACGCGCGCGGAGCGATTCATCCGCGCGAAATTATATAGCGGATTCTGTCTCTTGCGCGCGGGTCAGCAAAATTTTGTCTACGCGCCGCCCGTCCATGTCCATCACTTCGACGCGCCATCCGTTCCAATCGAACGCGTCGCCCGCGTGCGGAATGCGTCCCAACGCTGCCATCACGAAACCACCCACAGTCTGATAATACCCGTCGTCTTCATCGGGCAGCGTTTTGATGTCAAACTTTTCTTTGAACTCGTGAACCGGCACGCGTCCATCCACGAGCCAAGACCCATCTGCACGCTGCACCATTTCTTCGTCCGGCGTTCCATCGGGCAGCGGCACATCGCCGACAATCGCTTCCACCAAATCCGTAATCGTCACCAGTCCTTCGATGCTGCCATATTCGTCCGTCACAATCGCGAGGTGTGTACGTTCCGCTCTGAATTTTTCCAACAAGTCCAACGCGCCCATGCCTTCCGGCACAAACAGCGGCGGTTTCATCGCCAGCGCAATGTTGATGGATTTTCCTTCGAGAGCTTGTTCGATTAAATCTTTGGTCAAGACGATGCCCAGGATATTGTCGAGCGTTCCGCGAACCACGGGATAGCGCGAATGATTGTGCAGCATCAATTTGTGCCGAATCGTTTTTTCGGAATCTTGCAAGTCGAGCGCGGCGATTTCATTGCGCGGCGTCATCAACGCGTTCACATCCAAATCGCCCAGACGAAAGACGCGCCCCACAATTTCGCGTTCTGTTTCTTCAAAGACACCCGTCGCCGTGCCTTCGTCAATCAAATGTTTCACCTCTTCTTCGGTGACCGTCTGCTCATTCGTCAAGGACACGCGAAACACCCGCAAAATGGTTTCGGTCGAAAAACTCAGGAGCCGCACGAGGGGCGTGGTGACTTTTGCCAGCACGCGCATCGGCGGCGCGATAAAGATTGCAAATTGTTCGGGGTTCGTCAGCGCGAGGCGTTTCGGTACGAGTTCGCCAATCACCAATGAAAAAAAGGTGATGAGAATTACGACGAGGACAAACGCAATTTGTTGGGCATACGGCGCGAGAAATACAACGTGGACAAGCAGCGTCGCGAGCGGCGCGGACAGCGCGGCACCGCCGAACGCACCCGCCAAAATTCCAATCAACGTGATGCCGATTTGCACCGCCGAAAGAAATTGACTCGGCTCACTCGCCAAATCGAGCGCGGCGCGCGCGCCCACATTCCCTTCGTCCGCCAACGGTTTCAGCCGCGCCTTGCGCGAAGAAACAATCGCAATTTCCGCGAGCGCAAATACGCCGTTCAACACCAACAAAACGAAAATGATGACGAGTTCTAACACGCTCTGGTTTCCAAACGCATCCAGAAAGGTTTCCGTGACGCTCAAGATGCTTCCGGTTCGTGAAAGCGCACGTTCTCTACCCACGCCCTCTGTATGCTCACATGAGTGAGACAGATTATAAATGAAAACCTTCGAGTTCGCAGAGACCTCGAAGGTTTCGTTTTCAGAAAAACACTTTCGCCAAACGCAACGCGCCCTGCTTCCACGGCACGCGATGCGAAACACCCGACGCGTTTTTGAATTTGTCCAGATTCGTCACGTACCACTGGTAATTGCGAATCAGCGCGTCTTTGTTCGAATACCGGGGCGCGAAGCCAAAGGTTTTCTGCGCCTTTTCAATGGACACGAACGATTCTTTGCCCACCGTTTCATAAATCCACGGATAGAGCGGCGACAGGCCCGCGGCGGACAGTACTTTGAGCGCGAGAATCGCGGGACCTTCGGGTATCGGCACAATCTTTTTACCGTGTCCCGCATAATCCAATACGGCTTGAAAATCCGTTTTGGGTGTGCCAAATTCTTTGGCGCCGACGTTGAACGTGTCGTTCACTGTCTCGCACGGCAGTGTCGCGCACGCGTAAATCGCATCGCACAAGTCTTCGACGGCGAGATATTGGTACGGATTGTTGCCGCTGCCCAGTACGGGAAAATTTTTCCCCTCGTACGCCCATTCGTACAACATCGCAAACACGCCGAGCCGTTCGGGTCCGATGAACGATTTGGGGCGCAGGACAGGCACGCACATTCCCTGCGCGCGAAATTCGTTCATCATCTCTTCGGCTTTAACTTTGGCTTCGCCGTACGGTCCAACGCCGACCATCTTGTCGGATTCAACCAGCGGATGATGGTCGGGAATGCCGTACACTGCCGTACTCGAAATATGAATTACACGTTCGACATTGTTCGCTTTCGCGGACTGCAGCACATTGCGCGTGCCGTCAATATCGGTTGTATAAATATCTTCGGGTTTATACAACGGCAGTGCGGCTGCCGTATGTACGACAACATCCACGCCGCGCAGTGCCGCAGTCATTTGTTCCGGATTGCGAATGTCGCCGCGAAGGTCGGTTACGCGGTCTTGGCAATCGGGATAATCGAACGGCGCGAGGTCATACGAAATGACGCGCTCGCCTTTTGCTAAAAGATGCCGCGCGAGATTGATGCCGAGAAAGCCCGCGCCGCCGGTGATGAGAAAGATTTTGGTCATGGTTGTTTTACGTAAATATCTCCGTTGTATTTGTAGATTTCGTGGATTGATTTGCAGTTAATTTTTTGCCGAGAATAATCTGGATTTTCAATCCAATTGCATTCATTGCCATCTTTAATTATTTCTTTGATGCCATCGGCATCTAAATCATCAAAGCGATAGCTGTATTCGTCATAATCTCCAGGATAGTCATATACAACATATAATTGTTTATCGGAAAAAATTGTCTTTAATCCTTTGTCAGTGGCTCGTACTATTTCATGTCCAACTTTAAAAAAGCCAACCCCAAAATGACCACTACCATAGAGTTCTATTAATCTTTCGGGCTTTCCATCCTTGCCATAAATCAATTCGGGGAATTTCAAATCAACCTTTTGCGCTGGAACACGATTGTCACCCCAATTCATTCCCCAATCATAATCGTCCAGTGATAAATCTATCAATCGAAATTCGGTCTTCTCGATTCGATATAAAAGTTTGTAGCCGCGCGTCCCACCCGAATACCCAATCGCAACAAATATACCTTGCGAACCATCAGGAAATTTAACAGGCGTGTAAAGAGCGTTATCGTAGCTAAAACCCTGCTCATACCCTCGCAGAATGAGCAAGTTGTGTGAATAGGCAGCTGCAAGTTCTGGGTCGGTGATTAACTTTGGATTCTTCAGATATAAATCTGCTAGCGGTATTGGGGTGCGCGTCGGGAACGGACTTCGCGTTGGCGTATCGCTTACGGTTGGGGTTGCTGTAGTACTTGGCACATTTGTCTGAGTAGGAATGAGTGGTGTCGGAATTGGTTGGGGTTGGCTACATGCGACAACCCAAATGCACAATGCAAAAAGAAAAGCAAGTTTCATAAAAGTTCAATTTCAAAATGCGAGGCAGTCTGCGATGGCAAATGAGCAGACTGCCTCGTTTTGTTACTTTAATTCCATACTCTTGTCATCCACCAACCTTTTCGCCATCGCGCTAAACTGTTCCAGCGGCATCGCTTTCAAATCTTCATTTGTCCGCAAGCGAACGGAAACCGCGCCAGCTTCGGCTTCTTTGTCGCCGACGACGAGCATGTACGGAATTTTTTGCAACTGCGCATCGCGGATTTTTGCATTCATCCGTTCACTGCGCGTATCCACCTCGACGCGGAATCCCTGCGCTTGCAATTTTTTCTGCACCTCGAACGCGTACGCGTTGTGGCGGTCCGCAATCGGAATCAATTGAATTTGCACCGGCGCGAGCCACAACGGAAACGCGCCCGCGAGATGTTCAATCAACACGCCGAGAAAACGTTCCGTCGAACCTGTGACCGCGCGATGAATCAACACGGGCGTTTTCGTCGAACCGTCTTCCGCGATGTATTCGCAGCCCAAACGCGCAGGTTGAATGAAATCCACCTGAATCGTCGAGAGCTGCCAGTCGCGTCCCAATGCGTCGCGCGCGATGAAATCCGCTTTCGGTCCATAGAACGCGGCTTCGCCTTCCGCGACAAAATAGTCTACATTGTTCGCATCGAGCGCGGCTTTTAATGCGGCTGTTGCCTTGTCCCACTTTTCATCGTCCGCGACAAATTTTCCTTCGCCGCCGCGCAGTGACAAGCGGACGCGATAATCTTGAAATTGATAGGCGTTGAGGACTTGACGAATGAGATTCAGCGCGCGCGTAAATTCACTTTCGATTTGTTCTTCGGTGCAAAACACATGGCAGTCGTCTTGCGTCAACGCGCGCACGCGCGTCAGCCCGCTCAACTCGCCGCGTTTTTCGTAGCGATAGAGCGTCGCAAATTCCGCAAAGCGCAGGGGCAGTTCGCGGTACGAGTGCAGTCCCATTTCGTTGTACAGCGTCATGTGACTCGGACAATTCATTGGTTTGAGCCGCAGCACAATGTCCTCATCCACCATCGGCGGAAACATCACGTCCGAGTAATTGTCATAGTGACCCGATTTTTTGTACAACTCTTCCTTGACCATGTGCCCCGTCCAAACATGTTGATAGCCGTAACGTGTCTGCGCTTCGCGCACATAGTCTTCCATCAAATGCCGAACGATTTCGCCTTTGGGCGCAAACAGCGGCAAGCCCGGACCGATGTCATCGGAGAAATAAAACAAGCCGAGCTCTTTGCCGATTTTGCGATGGTCACGTTTCTTTGCTTCTTCGAGCCGCCACAAGTATTCATCCAATTCTTTTTTCGTTTGCCATGCCGTGCCGTAAATGCGCGTCAGCATCGGATTGTTTTCACTGCCGCGCCAATATGCGCCCGCGACCTGCATCAGCTTGAACGCGTCGGCGGGAACCTCTGCCGTGTTGTGAACATGCGGACCCGCGCACAAATCCGTGAACGTGTCATGCTGATAAATGGAAACCTCGTCCGTCGGTTTTGCCTGTGCTTCGCCGTGCAAACCCAATTCCCCTTTCGCAATTGCGTCAATCAATTCGAGTTTGAACGGTTGTTCCTTGAAATTTTCGCGCGCCTCTGCAACACTTTGCGTAGAATGTTTGAATGGAAATTTTCCGCGAATAATTTCGCGCATGCGATTTTCAATCGCGGGAAAGTCTTCGGGGGTCGCGGGACGCGGCAAAAGAAAATCGTAATAGAACCCGTTTTCAATCGCGGGTCCGATGCCGAATTTTGTGCCGGGAAACAAATCCAACACCGCTTCCGCCATAATGTGCGCGGCGGAATGACGGAGCGGACGGAGAGAGTCGCCGTTGTCCATAAGTAGTCGTCAGTCGAGAGTAGACAGTCAACAGTAACAGCAATACTCTTGACTGTTGACTGTTGACTTGAGACTAATCTTCCTTTTCAATCGTAAAAAATTCACCCGTTTCCAAAATCATGTACGTTTCGAGATACGCGGTCGCGTCGTCGTGTTTTGCCACGCGGACTGCCGCGCCGCGATTCAATGCGGCTTCGGTGAGTTCGTTCAATTTCATCTGCGTTTTTTGAATGCCGAGCAGCCGAATCATGTGTTCCGCGAATTTCGATTGGTACGCGCGGCGGTTGCCTTCGCCGCGTCCTTGCGATTCAGGTTGTTTCACCACCGCGATATCATCGGCATCTACACCACCTTCCACCAAAACTTCGGGAGTACGAAATCTGCCGTGTTCGTACTCGTGGTATGGGACTTGGGCTTTTTCATATGCCGCGATAAGACGCGCGGCAAGGTCAGGATTCTTTGGCTGCCCGCGTCCAATGTGATTCACATACGCCGCGCTGATTAAATCCATCGGCGCGATTTTTAGCTTGGCAGCATCCACCTTCGCGCGCAACAGCACATAACGCGGATTTTCGTCATAGCCCATCACATCTTCATCGGGAAAACGCCACAGGTACGCGGCGTTGTTGCGCGAAGGAACATCGAACATGAAAAACTTGGAACCCGGTTTAATGCCCTCATCGGATATCGAGTCGAGGTCTTCGCTGCGCGCATAATGATATAAATCAATCGTTGCCACTATTACTCCTTATTCATCTTTGCTTTGGTCTGGAATTTCCCTTTCCAATCCCAATGTATGACGCAATGCCTTGTCTATTTCGTCCATCGGCAGCGTTCCAATTTTTCGGTCAATTGCAATCTCCAAAATTGTCGCGAGATTATCCGTCATTACAACCGAATCAGTTAGCAGCCCCGCTTGTTCGCCTTTATCACTATTCAAAGTTATGGAGACGCGGCTTGGATGGTTTGCGCGAAACACCTTGCTCGTAATCATCGCCACAATAACTTGGGGCAAGCCCGTTTTCAAGTTCTCTGCTTGAACAATGAGCGCGGGACGCGTTTTGGCAGTTCGCAAGTCTGAATTTGGAAACAACACCAATACAACATCGCCGCGTTTATAATGCAGCTTTGACGGCGTCATAGTTATCATAGATGCTCATTTCGGGAGCGTCCCAATCTTCCACAAAGGCGGCTAATGCGCCGCGCAATTCTCCCGCTTGCTGTTCGTCAATCCCGCGTTCCCTCAAATCAATCGAACCGCGCTCAAGGAACGTGACAATGACAAACGTCTCCTCACGAACATCCTGGGGTGGTTCAATCAATTCAATCTTCCCATGACGATAAATCCCTTGAACGCTTAACATGTTTCTCGCTCCTTACGACTTGACAACAATCAGGCGAACACAGAATTGCTTTCAATTGAATCACAATGAGATTGTAGCACAGGTTGATAGATGCCGTATCGCAAATCGCGTATCACAAATCGCGTATCACGCAAACACCGCTCACGGATTACTGCTGACCGATTACTGGCTCTCAATCACTCCACCACTCGTTCACTCCATCTCTCTTTCTCCAACATTCCCTTTACGTACAACAATTCTGCGTTCAACACCGTCGCGCCTGCCGCGCCGCGCAATGTATTGTGTCCGAGCAAAACAAATTTGTAATCCAACACGTTGCACTCGCGCAAACGTCCGATAATCGTCGCCATGCCTTTTTCCGCATCGCGGTCAAGTTTCACCTGCGGGCGGTCTTTTTCGCGGCGATAGACTGTCGGATGAATTGGCGCGAGCGGTAAATTCAATTCTTGCGGCAGTCCGCGAAATTCGTCGAACGCGGCGATGATGTCGCCCGCGCTCGGTTTATCAATGAATTCCACGCTCACCGTTTCGAGATGCCCGTCGCGCGTTGCCACGCGATTGCAGTGCGCGCTGACTCGAATGTCTGCGTACTCGATTCCCTCATTTCCCTTAGTTCCCTTTAACTTTCCCAAAAACTTTACTGTCTCGGTCTCTACCTTTTGTTCTTCACCGCCAATGTACGGCACAACATTATCAATAATGTCGAGTGACGGCACACCGGGATAGCCCGCGCCCGATAATGCTTGCATCGAGGTCACCAAAACTTTTTTCAAGCCGAAACGTTTATGCAGCGGCGCGAGTCCGAGCGCGAGATGAATCGTCGTGCAGTTGCCGTTGCAAATAATATAGCCGTCGCTCGCGTATTTCTGCTTTTGAATTTCCGCGAGCGCGAGATGTTCGGGATTCACTTCGGGAATCACCAGCGGCACATCCGCGTCCATCCGATGCGGCGACGCGTTGGAGGAAACAATCGCGCCGCGTTTCGCGAACGCGACTTCTAAATCACCTGCAATGTCCGTCGGCAGCGCGGAAAACACGAGCGGCGCTTGCACGCGTTCGGGGTCACACGGCAGGACCCGCATTTCCGCGAGCGATTCGGGAATTTCAAACGGCAGTTGCCATTTCGCGGCATCGCCGTACTTTTTGCCGACGGAATTGTCGCTCGCCGCGAGTTCCGCGATTTCAAACCACGGATGCTCGTGCAATAACGTGATAAAGCGTTGCCCCACCAAACCTGTTGCGCCAAGAATGGCTACGGGAATTTTGTTCATGTTGAATTCTCCACCCCACCCTTCCCTCCCCTTGCCAAGGGGAGGGTTAGGGAGAGGTTATTGTTTCACAATCGAATGATGAATCGCGCGCACCGCGTTGTCCGCATCATGTTCGTCAACCACAAGCGAAAGATTGTATTCGGATGAACCTTGCGCGATAGCAATGACGTTGATATTTTTTTCGGCGAGCGCGGTGAACACGCGCGCCGCGATGCCCGGTGTCGTTTTGATCGCGCTGCCGACGACGGCGATGATGACAATGTTGTCGTGCGCCCACACGCGTTCGATATTTTGCGCGCGCATTTCGTTTTCAAATTCGCGTTCGAGTTCACTCACGGCTTGCGGCGCGCCCACCGATTCAATCACGAGACAAATGTTTTGTTCGGACGACGATTGCGAAAACATCAAGACGCTGATGTTGTTGCGCGCGACGGCGGAAAAAACGCGCGCCGCCATGCCGACAACGCCCTGCATTCCGCGTCCTTCGACGGTGACGAGCGACACATTGCGAATCGCCGTGATGCCGCGAATCGGCGAACTATTGCCGCGCGGTTCACGCACAATGAGCGTACCGGGATGCGTCGGCTCGAACGAATTCAAAATGCGAATCGGCGTATTTTTTTCGGCGACGGGCAAAATTGTTTTCGGATGAATCACTTTCGCGCCAAAGTACGAAAGTTCCGCCGCTTCCCCGTACGAAATTTCGGGCAGCGTAATCGCTTCGGGGACAATGCGCGGGTCCGTGGTCATCACGCCGTTCACGTCCGTCCAAATTTGCACTTCGTCCGCGTCGAGCGCGGCGCCGATGATTGTCGCGGTGTAATCGCTGCCGCCGCGTCCGAGCGTGGTGATGATTCCTTTTTTCGTCGCGCCCATGAATCCTGTTGTGACCGCGACAGTTCCTCTTTCCAAAAGCGGCAATAATTTTGCGCGCGTTTGCGCGCGCGTTTCCTGCATCAACGGACTTGCCGAAACAAAATTGTCGTCGGTGACAATCAATTCGTTCGCGGCAACCCATTCGGCTTTGATGCCCGCGTCGTTGAACGCTTGCGCGGCGATGGGAACAATCAAACGTTCGCCCAAACTTCCCACCGCATCCGTCGCGCGCGGCGTAATTTCGCCGAGAACGTAAATGCTGCTGCACAAATCTTCAAAGCGGTCGAGTGCGTTTGTCGTCGTCGCCGTGAGTTGCTCGCGCGCGTGTGAATCTTGTACCAACGCGTTAATCACGTCGAGATGTTTTTTCAACAGTTCGTCACGCGTTTGTAACAGTTTGCCCATGTTGCCGTTCGCCGCGTCTTTGAGCGCGCCGAGCAATGTGTTGGTGACACCGCTCATTGCGCTGAGGACCACCACAACTTGGTTTCGTTTGTTCGATTCCGCGCGCACGATTTCCGCGACTTGGGCGATACGTTCCGGGCTGCCGACGGACGTGCCGCCGAATTTCATGATGATTCGCATGATGCCTCACCCCCAGCCCCTCTCCTAAAACAGGAGAGGGGGGAAATAAAAAACCGCTCATCCCATATGGGACGAGCGGTGTACTCGCGGTTCCACCCAAATTGCGCAAGTATGCTTTTTATACTTGCACCTCTCAAACGCGATAACGGCGCAACCGTGGCGCATTACTTTCGCACATGCGCCATTGCTTGTGCAGATTTCCTCGCCATCTTCGCCGGTGGTATTCATCAACTCGCTGATAAGAGAGTTTTCAGCCGATGACTCTCTCTTGCTGCAATTGCGGGGTTGATTACTCGTCCGGCGCAGATTTCAAATTCTGAAATCTGAAATTTACAATCTGAAATTCAGAGTGGGCGGTATAGGATTTGAACCTATGACCCCTTCCGTGTCGAGGAAGTGCTCTAGCCAACTGAGCCAACCGCCCAAAGATTGAAAGGCATTATAGCACACGCTGTCAAGCGGACAAATTTTTTTCAATTCTTTACGACGGCGCGGGACTCGGAATCTCAATCTGCAACACAAGCCCGCCGTTTGTTGGCGATTCAAATTGCATCGTGCCGCCGAGGAGCGCGACGCGTTCGCTGATGTTGAGCAAGCCGAAATGTTTGCGCGCCGAGAGCGCGGCGAGATTCGGCGCGGCGCGCATTCCGCGTCCATCGTCCGCGATGCGAACGCGTAACGCCGCAGATTCGCCGCGCTGCACCGTCACCCACGCGCGCTGTGCGGACGCGTGTTTGCGAATGTTGTTCAATCCTTCCTGGACGATACGAAAAATCGAAAGTTCAATCGCTTCGGGCAAACGTCCCAGACGCGGGTCAATATCGAGCGTCACCGTGACACCGCTTTGTTCGGACCATTCTTGCGCGTACGAACTAATCGCAGACGCGAGACCATGCGCGTCAATGGAAGGCGGACGCAAATCGCTGCACACTTGACGCAGTTCGCTCACCACTTGGCGAATCCCTTTGCGAATCGCGGCGAGTTCCTCTTGCTGCAATGCGCTGGGCGAATGCGTTTCCGCTTCCTCCAACCGATAATTGAAACTCAATAAATCTTGAATCACCTGGTCATGCAGTTCGCGCGCGATATGTTTGCGCTCTTGTTCGCGTTCCGTGAGCAAACGGCGATGCGCGTCTTGCAAGGCAACGTTCAAGCGGTCCAACGCTTGCAATTGTTCGCGCTGTCGCTGCACGAGTTCACGATTCAGTGAATCTTGCGCGGCGAGATTTTCGCGCAACGTCTCTTGTTGATTCCGCAACTCTTCCGCTTGCTGCTGCGCGGCATGATAACTTTCGAGCGCCCAAATCACGGGCGTCACCTGTTCGTGATGGCTCGCGCCGACAATCAATTCCACAATTTCGCGCGGCGTACAATCCGCCGTGCGGCGTTCTGTCACCGCGCGCCCTTCGTACAAAACGAGAATGCCGTCTGTGACGGCAAAGAGATGTTCCAAATTTTCGCTGGCGATAATGAACGCGACGCCTTGCGCGGCAAGGACTTTGATGCGTTCGAGCAATTTGGTTTGGCGTTGAAAACTGAGCGTACTCAACGCGTCGTCAAACAGAATCAACCGCGCGGACTTGCACAAGACGCGCGTGATGACGACGATTTGGCGTTGTTCGTCCGAGAGGTTGCTGGTTTTTTCGTGGAGGAGCGAGGGGGGGGTGTCGAGTTCGGCGAGATGTGCCGCGGCGCGCTGTGCCATGCGCGGCAAATCGGGAACGCCGACGCGCGGCGGAAAACTCAATTCCCAACCAATCGAGATATTTTCGAGAACGCTGAGATTGTCAACGAGCAGCGGCTTGTGCCGCACAAGTTCAATCCCCAAACGCTGCGCGTGCGCGAGATGTTCAAATTGGACGGGATGCCCGTCAAAAAAAATTTCGCCGGACGACGCCGGACGCTGTCCCGCGACGAGTTCGAGCAGAGTGGATTTGCCCGAACCCGGTCTGCCGACGATGCCCAATACTTCGCCCGCTTTGAGTTCAAACGAAACGCCCTCGAACGCCACCAATTCGCCGTAGCGTTTCGAGAGATTGACCGTCCGCAGCAGTGGGGGGGGCATGTAACGTATGGCAGATAGCGGAAAGCGTATCGTGAAACGTAAAGCGTCAAACGCAATTCCACTATCGCACTATTGCACTATCGCGCTATTTACCACTCCGTCGCGTCGCCACATCAAAGATGACAGCTGCCGCAAGCACGGCTCCGCGCACGATGTATTGATACGCAATGTCAATGCCCATCAAGTTCATGCCGCTTGTGAGTGAGGTATAGACGAGCGCGCCGATGAGCGAACCAATCACGTTGCCGACGCCGCCTGCGGAGGAAACACCGCCGATGTATGCTGCCGCAATCGCGTCGAGTTCAAACAATGTTCCCGCCGTCGTCGTCGCGGAACGCAGACGCGACGCGAACAAAATTCCCGACAGCGCGGCGAGCATTCCCATCGAACCGAACACGATAAAAATAATTCGCCGAACGCTGATGCCGCTCAATTCCGCCGCTTCGGGATTGCCGCCCACCGCGTAAATGTGCCGCCCCAAAACAGTTTGTGTTGTGACGAATTGATAAATGCCGACGACGACAATCATTATCACCACTGTCCACGACAGACCGTTGTAGCCCGCCAACACCCACGTAATCGCCGCGACAAGCAGCGAGATGAACACGAGTTTGAGAATGAACATGTCGAACGGCAGCACTTGAAAATTGTACGCGAGTTTTTTGCGGCGGTCATTGATTTGGCTAAAGATGAACAGAATGATGGCGACGACGCCGAGCAGCAGCGTAAGCGTATGCACGCCGGGAATAATTGGCGTATCAATAACATCAGGAATAAAGCCGTTGCCGATGGCGTTGAAAATTTCGTTCGAAATGACGATGGTGCCCGTGCCTGCTGTCACCACCAACAACGCGCCGCGATAAATCAACCAGCCCGCGAGCGAGGCGACAAACGAGGGAATCCCCAACCGCGCGACGGGATACGCGGTAATCAAGCCCGCGACAATGCCCAAACCCAACACGAGCGGAATCACGAGCCACACCGACAAGCCCCAACGCACCAACGCGATTGCCGCAACCGCGCCGAGAAAGCCCGCGAGAAATCCGACGGACAAATCAATCTGGCGAATGACGATGACGAGCGTCATGCCGACGGCGAGGACCGCGATGTAGCCCGTTTGATTCAAAAGATTGCTGATGTTGCGTGAGGAAATAAAAATGCCGTTTGTCGTAAAGGTGAAAAACGCAAAGATGACAAACAGCGCGATGAACATGCCGTACTCGCGAATGTTTTGACGCAAGACGCTGGATAAATTCCCGACAAACGAAGTACTTTTATCTTCGGCAGCTCTGGCGAGGGATGACATATGAGGTTCTCTCCTACTCAAGTACGCTAGCGCAATTTCCTTTATCTCTTTTGTTTCCTTTTGAGCGAACAGCACGAATTTGGAACAGAAAAGGAAATCAAGGAAATGGGGAAATTAGTTCGTCGCAAGGTGCATGATTTTTTCTTGCGTCGCTTCTTCGATGGGCAATTCGCCGCTGACCCTGCCCGCCGAGACAACATACACGCGGTCACTCATTCCCAACACTTCGGGCAGTTCGGACGAAATCATGATGATGCTCATGCCCTGTTCGACGAGTTTGTTCATGAGCGTATAAATTTCAAATTTTGCGCCAACGTCAATGCCGCGCGTTGGCTCGTCGAGAATCAGTACGTCGGGCTTGACAAACAACCATTTGCCCAGTGAAACTTTTTGTTGATTGCCGCCGCTCAGGTTACCGACTTTTTGTTCGATGCTCGGCGTTTTGATGTTGAGCGAAGTTTTGTACTGTTGCGCGACTTGGACTTCGGCGTTGCTGTCCACGACGCCGCGTTCGGAGACCGCGTCCAGGTTCGCGAGCGTAATGTTTTGTTTCACATCCTGAATCAAAATCAATCCGTTGCCTTTGCGGTCTTCGGTCACATACGCGATGCCGGAGTCAATCGCTTGATGCGGACTCTTGTAATTCGTCCTTTTGCCTTTGACGAACATTTCGCCGTTCACACGAAAGCCGCCAGGATTGCCGAAAACGCTCAACGCAAATTCCGTGCGCCCCGAACCCATCAAACCCGCAATGCCGACAATCTCACCCTTTTTCACATTGAGGTTCATGTCTTTCAGGACATTGCGCCCCAACGCGGGACTGTACGCGCTCCAATTTTTGACTTCAAAGACGATTTGGTCCATCGCCGGTTTCGTTTGACGCGGCGGATAAATGTTGTCAATTTCGCGTCCCACCATGTGTTTAATGAGAACGTTTTGCGCGACTTCGCCTTTGTGCGCGTCGAGCGTGACAATCGTTTGGCCATCGCGCAGTACCGTGATTTTATCCCCGATTTCGATAACCTCTTTGAGCTTGTGCGAAATCATGATGCACGTCACACCTTTTGCTTTGAGCTCGCGCAAGAGGTTCAACAAATTGTCGCTGTCGTCTTCGTTCAACGCCGCCGTTGGTTCGTCGAGAATCAAAAGTTTCACATTGCGGCTCAACGCTTTGGCAATTTCGACGAGCTGTTGTTTTCCGACACCGAGTTCTTTGACTTTTGCCGCAGGGTTCACGTCAAGCCGCACGCGTTTCAACGCGTCGCCCGCCTGGCGAATCGTCTCGTTCCAATTTACGCGAAAGCCGTTTCTGATTTCATTGCCGAGAAAGATATTTTCGTACACGCTCATTTCGGGAACGAGCGCGAGTTCTTGGTAAATGATGGCGATGCCCGCATGTTCGCTGTCACGAATGCCCGCGAATTTTTGCTCCTGCCCATTGATGAAAATGTCGCCGCTGTACATGCCGTGCGGATACACGCCGCTCAACACCTTCATCAGCGTAGATTTGCCCGCGCCGTTCTCGCCGACGAGACAATGAATCTCGCCTTTCGCGACGCGAAAGCTCACATTGCTTAATGCTTTGACTCCGGGAAACTCTTTGGTGATGTTTCGCATTTCCAATAACGGCGTATCCATTAGACCTCACTCGACTTTTGAAATGTGCATCTCAACCCAATTATAATTCAAGAAAGCAGGGATGGAACATACAATTTCTTGCGCCATCCCTGCTTCATTGTGCTACACGTTACCGTTTATTTCAATCCCGTAAAATCACTCGCGGCATAGTAGCCCGAATCAATCAGCGCGGCTTTGACGTTCGCGGCGTCAACGGTCACCACAGGCGATTGAATCGCGGGAACATCCACGACGCCGTTGTTGTACGAACCCTTGGCAGCCGGCGCTTGGTCTTGGAGCAGCGCGACGGCGGCTTTGATAGCATCGTCAACGAGCGTGCGAACATCTTTGAACACGGTCATGGACTGTTTGCCGTCAATGATGTACTGGACGGACGCTTTTTCGGCATCCTGACCCGTGACAAAGTATTTCGTCACATCTTTGTCGGCGGCGAACGCATCGGCAATCGCGCGCGCGGTTCCATCATTCGGCGCGAGAATAAACACATTGCCTTTGTCCGCAGCTTGCGCAGCAGTCAAGTTCGATTCTGCCAAGTTCTTGGCAGTATTGAAATCCCAATTCGTCGTAATCTGTCCGATGATTTTTGCCATCTCGTCGCGCGTCAATTTCGCTTTGTCCTTGAGCGCAATCGCTTCGCTGGAATTTTTCACGACGAACGTGCCATCGGCAATTTTCGGCTGCAACTTGTTCCACGCGCCTTCAAAGAAAATGAACGCGTTGTTGTCCGATGCTGCGCCGGCATACAAGTACAGATTGTTTCCCGTGCCTTTGGCATTGTCAATCAAGTACTGCGCTTGTTGTTCGCCGACGGCGATGCTGTCGAACGTGACATAGTAATCCACTGCGGCGGTGTCACGAATCAAGCGGTCATACGAAATGACTTTGGCGCCCGCGGCACGCGCTTCATCGGCGGCGGCGGCGGCGGCGCTTGCATCTTGCGGTGTGATGATGATAACTTTGACGCCTTTGGCAATCAACGCTTCGACGTTCGCTTTTTCTTTGGCGGAATCACCCTGGCTAAACAAAATTTCAACATCGTAGCCCGCTTTGGTCAACGCTTCTTTGAAACGCGTCTCGTCTTGAATCCAACGCGGTTCGTCCTTTGTCGGGAGTACGATGCCAACGGCAAGTTTGCCTGCGGGTCCGGATGCAGTCGTCGGCTGCGCGGACGCGCCGAGTCCTGTGAAATCGCTCGCGGCATAGTAGCCCGAATCAATCAGCGCGGCTTGCACGTTGTTTTTGTCAACGGTGACGACGGCGGATTGAATCGCGGGAACATCCACGACGCCGTTGTTGTACGAACCCTTCGCAGCTGGCGCTTTGTTTTCGAGCAACGCAATCGCGGCGGCAATCGCATCGTTCACGAGAGAACGCACATCCTTGAACACCGTCATGGACTGTTTGCCGTCAATGATGTACTGCACGGATGCTTTTTCCGCGTCTTGTCCGGTCACGAGATAACTCTTGACATCTTTGTCGGCGGCGAACGCATCGGCAATCGCGCGCGCGGTTCCATCATTCGGCGCGAGAATAAACACATTGCCTTTGTCCGCAGCTTGCGCAGCAGTCAAGTTCGATTCTGCCAAGTTCTTGGCAGTATTGAAATCCCAATTCGTCGTAATCTGTCCGATGATTTTTGCCATCTCGTCGCGCGTCAATTTCGCTTTGTCCTTGAGCGCAATCGCTTCGCTGGAATTTTTCACGACGAACGTGCCATCGGCAATTTTCGGCTGCAACTTGTTCCACGCGCCTTCAAAGAAAATGAACGCGTTGTTGTCCGATGCTGCGCCGGCATACAAGTACAGATTGTTTCCCGTGCCTTTGGCATTGTCAATCAAGTACTGCGCTTGTTGTTCGCCGACGGCGATGCTGTCGAACGTGACGTAATAGTCCACTGCGGCTGTGTCGCGAATCAGGCGGTCATACGAAATGACTTTGGCGCCGGATTGCCGCGCAGTTTCCGCAGCAGCAGCGGCGGCGCTTGCATCTTGCGGTGTGATGATGATAACTTTGACGCCTTTGGCGACGAGCGCTTCGACGTTCGCCTTTTCTTTGGCGGAATCGCCCTGGCTAAACAAAATTTCAACATCATAGCCCGCTTTGGTCAACGCTTCTTTGAAACGCGTTTCGTCTTGAATCCAGCGCGGTTCGTCTTTGGTTGGCAAAACAATGCCGACTGCCAATTTCGCGGCGGGCGGCGCGGTTGGTTGTGGCGCAGCGGTCGGCGGTGGCGCAGCCGTGGGTTGAGCCGCCGCTGTCGGTTGTGGTACGGCGGTGGGCGCCGGGGCGGGCGCAGCGCACGCGGAAATCACGAACGCGATGATGAGCAGCGCGAACGCGAGTCTCGGCAAATAATTCGAACGGGACATTTCTTCTCCTCCTTGCAACTACGTGAGGCAACACGCGCGGTGTTGCGGAATTGTGGGAACCAAATTTTGACAATCTGGATTGGATTGTTTGCAAAAAAAATTCGCGGCTTGGGCGAAACTGCCAATTCAGATTGGCACATGTGAGTGGATGAATCGTCCGGGATTCGGTTTGTCCAACACCTCCTTGTTTGACAAATGTGTAAAGCGGGGCTATTGAGGTACGTACCGTAATGATTTTAGGTTAAGCGTGGATTAAACTGTAGAGGAATGGTTCTTGAAGCGCGCGGGAATCTCCCCCCATGCGCGCGGGGGATTTCCCCCTGCGCGAGCTTGACCAAGAGTGGACGAAATGCATCGAATCCGAATGGTGTTGGCGGATGACCACGCGGTGGTGCGCGCGGGTTTGCGCAACGCGTTGGCGAATCTGCCGGAAATTGAAATCGTCGGCGAAGTCGGCGACGGGAGCGAATTGCTCGCCGCGCTCATTGCGCTGAAACCCGATTTTCTCGTCATTGATGTCGCAATGCCCGACTTTGAACCCATCGCCGCCGTCAAGCAAATCAAAACCGATTATCCCGATTTGAAAATTCTGGTGGTGAGCGCGTACGACGACGAAGCGTACGTGGTCGGACTGCTCGGCGCAGGCGTGAATGGGTATCACTTGAAAGACCAATCGCTCGCGGACTTGCAGCACGCGGTTCAACGCATTCTCGCAGGCGAACGCTGGCTCTCGGCGCCGCTTTTGGATAAACTCATTCACCGCCGCACCACACCCGTCGCCGCGAATACGCCATCGCTCACACGCCGCCAACGCGAATTGCTCAAGCTGCTCGCGCAAGGACACGAAAATCGCAAAATCGCGCAATTGATGGATTTGTCGGTCAAGACGATTGAAAATCAACTGACGGGCTTGTATCGCGCGCTTGAAGTGACCAGCCGCTTTGAAGCGATGAATTACGCGATGCGGCATCCCGAAGTTTTGGCATTGGCTGATGATGCGGAAACGACCATATCGCCGCCCGATTCGGCGTTGACGGTTTTGGTGGTGGACGACAACGCGCGCTATCGTCAGGAACTCACGCGCCTCATTCGCAAAGTGTACCCGCGCGCGGCGGTGTATGAGGCGGAAGACACCCACGAAGCCCTGCGGCTCGCCCAGCGCGCCGCGATTCATCTCGCGTTGGTGGATGTGGTACTGCGCGAAGAAGACGGAATTCAATGCGCGCGGCGTTTGAAAACCTCGTCGCCCGCGACGCGCATCGTCCTCATCAGCGCGTATCCTGACCGCGAATTTCGACGGCTCGGCTTGAGCGCGGGCGCTGTCGCTTTTCTCGATAAAAAAGACCTGGACGCGGGCGCGCTGCGGCAGGTGATACAGGATGCGTTAGGATAGTAATTTTTTTTGCCAATTCACTACAAACTACTATAATTGGCAAACGAGCTTTCGTCCGATTCGTCGGGCGAAAATTTTTTCCCCTCTGCCGGGATGGCGAAATTGGCAGACGCCCAGGACTTAGAATCCTGTGTCCATTGCGGACGTGCGGGTTCAAATCCCGCTTCCGGCACTTTCAATTTCAGATTTCAGATTCTTTACGTTCGTTCAGAAAAAGTTTTTGATTTCGGATTGAAAAACTCATCCCAACTGGAAATTGATACTCGATGCAAATCACGAAAGAAATCACGCCTGACCGTCAAGCGATTGTAACCGTCGAAATTGACCAAGAACAAATGAAGGCGGCGATGCAGCGCGCCGCGTCCAGTATTTCGCGCGTCCGTCCGGTCCCCGGTTTTCGTCCCGGCAAAGCGCCATACGAAATGGTCGAACGCCAATGGGGGAAAGAGGTATTGGTCGAAGAAGCGGTTGACCAATTGTCGCGCAACATCTACTCCCAAGTTTTGCGCGAGAGTGATGTGACGCCCATCGCGATTGGAAATTTGGAAATCGTGCAAAAGGAACCGCCGATTTTCAAGTACACGATTCCCGTCACACCCGAAGTGAAACTGGGCGATTACAAAAATATTCACATGAAACCCGCAGAGGTCGAGGTCACCGACGAAGAGGTGGACCAGGTCCTCAACCGTTTTCAACTGACGCAGGCGACAATGAATCCTGTCGAACGCGCGGTGCAGAATGGCGACATTATTACGGTGGACGTGAGCGGCGGCGTCGCAGGCGAAGAACCCGTTGAAGAAAAAGATTTACGCGTCACCGTCGGCGATAAATCACAAGCGCACTTGCCGTTCGACGAACAATTGCTCGGCATGAGCGTCGGCGAAACGCGCGAGATTGACCACACGTATCCCGAAGATTACGAAGACGAACATTTTCGCGGCAAGACCGCACATTATTCGGTGACGCTTCAGGACATCAAAGAACAGCAGTTGCCCGAACTCTCCGATGACTTTGCCCAAGCCGTCAGTCAATTCAAAACGCTCGACCAATTCAAGGGCAACATTCGCGACATCTTGCGGCGTACCAAAGAACATGACAACCAAGTAAAATTTGCGAACGACGTGCTGCAAGCGATTGTGGAACAATCCGAAATCGCGTACGCGCCGCAAATGCTCGAACAAGAACTCGAGCATGACCTCGAACATTTGAAACAAGATATTCAAGCGATGGGTTTGGCGTGGGACAAATATCTTTCGCTCGCGGCGAAAAGCCAAGAACAAATTAAAGAGGAGCTCAAACCCAACGCGGAGAAACGCCTCAAACAACTGCTCGTTCTCGGCGAACTCATCAAAGCAGAAAACATCACGGTTACAAACGAACAAATCAAGCAAGATATTGAACGCCGCGTTCAAGAAACGGTGGAAGCAGGCGGCAACGCGCAGGTGGCACGCCGCGCGTATTCTTCACAAGATGCGCGCGACAACATTGGCTTTAATTTGCGTGTGAATCAAGTGATGAATAAAATCGTGGCGATGGCAAAAGGCGAAGCGGTGAGCGGTCTGATTCTCACGCCTGACATGGTGCGCGGCGAAAGCCCCATCCCCACCGGACTCATCACCGACCCCCAGCAAGTGCGGCAGGAATTGGCGAAAGGAATTTGAGATAGAGTGATAGAGCGATAGAAAGATAGAGAGAAAAAAGTGTGTCTCTATCTCTCACTCTCTCAATCTCTCCTTCTTGAAAACGGAGTTAAAATGTTTCCCCAAAATCTCATCCCCATGGTTGTCGAAAACACCGGACGCGGCGAACGCGCGTATGATGTGTTTTCGTTGTTGTTAAAAGAGCGCATTATTTTTCTCGGCACGCCAATTGATGACCAAATCGCGAATGTCATCGTCGCGCAACTTTTGTTTCTCGAGCGCGAAGACCCGGACAAAGAAATTCGTCTGTACGTCAATTCCCCCGGCGGAGTGATTTACGCGGGGCTGGCGATTTACGACACGATGCAGTTGATTCGCTGTCCCGTTTCCACGTACTGCGTCGGGCTTGCGGCGAGCATGGGAACGGTATTGCTCGCGGCAGGTCAAGCGGGTCGCCGTTTCGCCTTGCCCAATTCTTTGATTCACATTCACCAACCGCTCGGCGGCGCGCAAGGGCAAGCGGTGGATATTGAAATCGAAGCGCGGCGCATCATTCGCGAACGCGAACGCTTGAACGATATTCTCGCCAAGCACACCGGTCAGCCGCTCGAACGCATCATCCGCGACAGTGACCGCAACTATTACATGGAACCGCAAGCGGCAGTGGAATACGGTATCGTGGATGAAGTATTGCAGCCGGCGCCGAAACTTGAATCGGATAAAGTGGGCAGTAACGGACATCGGTAAAAAATCGAGGGACGAAACGTTGTGAGATAACGTAGCGTCCCTTTTGGTTTCTTGACCTTTTTGTCATTGCGAGCGCGACGTTCTTTTGTCGCCCGAGGCAATCTCTGGCGCGGATTGTACGAACAACGCGCTGTGGTGGTTATTCGCGTATGGGATTGCTTCGTCGCAGAAAACGCTCCTCGCAATGACAGCACCCCAAAAATGATTAGTCGCACCCGACGCGCGGAAGAATTTTGTTCGTTTTGCGGACGCTCGCAAGAAGTCGTGAATCGGTTGATTGCCGGACCCGATTCCGTTTTCATTTGCGATGAATGCGTGGAATTGTGCCGCGATATTTTGATGCAGGAAGCCATGACGCCGCGCGGCGAAATGCTCTCTATCAAAACACTGCCCCCGCGCGAAATTTATCGCCGCTTGAATCAGTATGTCATCGGACAGGAACGCGCGAAAAAAGTCTTGTCCGTCGCGGTGTACAATCACTACAAACGCGTGATGAACGGCACGACACCCGATGAAGTCGAACTCGGCAAGGCAAACATTTTGTTGATTGGTCCGACGGGCTGCGGCAAAACCCTCCTCGCGCAAACGCTCGCAAAAATTCTCGACGTTCCCTTCACCATCGCCGACGCGACGACGCTTACCGAAGCGGGTTATGTCGGCGAAGATGTCGAACACATTTTGCTTTCGCTCATCCAAGCCGCCGAACATGATATTCCACGCGCGGAACGCGGCATCATTTACATTGACGAGATTGACAAAATTGCGCGCAAGACCGGCGACAATCCCTCCATCACGCGCGATGTTTCGGGCGAAGGCGTGCAGCAAGCATTGTTGAAAATCGTCGAAGGCACGGTGGCGAATGTGCCGCCGAAAGAGGGACGCAAACATCCGCAGCAGGAATACATCAAACTCAACACGTCCAACATTTTGTTTATTCTCGGCGGCGCGTTCGATGGACTCGAAAAAATTGTGCGCGAACGTTTTGTCGAGCGCCGCATCGCCGGATTCAAAGGCGACGCGCAGCGCGCCGCGCGTGACCTTTCGCAATCGGATTTGATGCGTCTCGTCACCGCCGACGACTTGGTGCAATTCGGACTCATTCCCGAATTTGTCGGGCGCGTTCCCGTCATCGTCAGCGTTGACCCGCTCGACGAAAAAATGTTGATTCAAATTTTGACCGAGCCAAAGAACGCCATCATCAAACAATATCAAAAAATGTTTGCGATGGACCGCGTGGAACTTGTTTTCACCGACGACGCGCTCCAAGCCGCCGCGCAAGAAGCGCTCCGTTTCAAAACGGGCGCGCGCGGACTGCGCTCCATCATTGAAGAAGTGCTGCTCGACGTGATGTACGAGATTCCGTCGCGTTCGGACATTCGCAAATGTCTGATTAACGCGGACACCATCCGCAGCAAAACACGTCCGTTGCTCTTGACACACGCGGAATTGCCGGTGGAGTGGGAAAAGGAGAACGCGGCGTAGTATGATTTCGATTGAATTGCGCCCTGAACTCGCGGATAGATTACAAGCAGAAGCAGCACGCCAACAAACGACTCTTCAAGACTTGGTCAATGAATGGCTGGC
>CALMZO010000081.1 GCA_937870825.1 uncultured Chloroflexota bacterium
CAAATCCGAAGAATAAGCATTCATGGCGCGCAATTTACCACATTCGTCCCTTGAGTTAAATAGGAATCCGTTCTAGGTTTCGCGTTTCTTGCCCGGTTTCGCGTTCAATGCTTCCAACTCGCGGGTGAGTTCCGCCACTTGAAGTGCGAGCTGTTTCACTTCGCGGCGGGTGGGTGTGCCGCGTTTTTCGAGGGCGCGTTCGATTTTTAATTCTTCCGACGATTGCAGTTGGGGCTGCACGGCGAGCAATTTTTCCAAAATGACAGCGCCCTGTTTTTTGCTAATCTCACCGCGTTCCATCAAGACGAGCATGCGGCGTTCGATTTCGGAATCGAGCCGCGCGGTGACATCAAGCGGCAGAACCGTGTTGCGTAATTGTTTAATGGTTTGATTGCTCGCTTGAATGATGTTGGTGAGAACCGTGTTGGGCAAGCCGCTGCCGGCTTGGCGCTCTTGTTCAAAAATAATTTGCGCTTGAATCTGTGACGTAATATCCTCGCCGCTGCCGTGGTCGAGAACGGTAATGTCGTCCCCTTGCCGAATCATTTCGGCAAGATCAAAGAGCGTGACGTAGCGTTTCGCGTGTGTGTCGTACAGTTTGCGATTGTTGTAGCGTTTGATGATGGGCATGACCGACTCCTCCTCGCGGTATGACGCAGCGCGTTATCATGACGCACAGCGTCATATTATGACGCTATGCGTCATAGACAAGTATAACCGTTCTTGGGCGAAAAAAAAAGCGGCGCCGCGCATGACGTTTCATCATGCGCGGCTTGTTCGGAGAGAGGAAAGGTCAGGTTCCTTTTCTGGCAACCTGTGTCTCATTACCAATTCAGGTAAGGGCAATCCCTTGTGGTTGCCCTGTGTGTGGGCAAGGTGCGATGGAATCCATCGCCGCCGTTGCCCCTACGCAATCGCGCTTTCGACTTGCTTGACGGCTTTTTTCACCGTCTTGTTGGCGCGCGCGACAGCCGCTTTTTGTTCCTTGCGGACTTGATGTGTGAATTGGCGAACTTCTTTGTTGCCTTCCTTCATCAACTTGCGCGCGTCTTTTTCCATGCGCTCGCCGCGCGTGACAAAGGTTTCAAAGAGTTTGCCGAACTCATCCGCCATAACGCCGAACGCGCCGACATACGCCAACGCGAATTTGCGGCTGAGCTCCATGAAGCGATTCATTTCCTTGTTTTCGACTTTTTTCGCAGCCATTGGATTTGCCTCCTGATTGATTGAATCTATGACGTTTTGTGTCACAAATTTTATTTGTTGGAATGAGGCACTGCCGCCCGCGCGCGCGCGCGTCCGCGCTTGACGAACGCCGCCGCGCGATTTTCAATGCGTTCGCCGCGCCGGACGAGAATGTTCCAGAGCCGTTCCAGATGAATGATGCGGTTCACATGGTCGCCCGCGACGCCCCACGCGCCGAGATACGCTCGCACAAGCGCGCGCGCGATGCCCGGCGATGTTTGCGTCTGCTTTACTTGAACTATTTTGCGCGCCATTGGCGGTGCCTCCCCGAAAAATCTAGTTTATGACGCAGTGCGTCATAATTCTCAGTAGTATAACGCACTGCGTCATAAATGTCAATAGATGTTTTTCAACCCTGCGGGGTTGAGAAACACTTTAATTCAGAAAGGAACATGCTCATGCCCGTCTTTCAAGATAGCAAACAATTTTACGACACCATCGGCGAACTGATGGAACGCGCGAAAAACGACCCGGTCGTCGGTCCGAAAATCGCCAAGTCCGGTGTCATTATTCAATTCCGTTACACGGACCCCGATGCGGTCACGACTGTGAATGCCAAAGCGAAACCCACCCAAGCGGGCGCATTCGTGGACGTGATTAACGGTCCCACCAACTTGAAACCGGATATTGAAATGACGATGGCGGCAGACCTCGCGCATCAGTTTTGGCAAGGCAAGCTGAATCTCGTGCAGGCGCTCGCGCAAAAGAAAATCATTCTCAAGGGCAATCAACTCAAAGTCCTTGGACTCTTGCCTGCCGTCGAGCCGCTGTATAAAAAATATCCCGAACTGTTAAAGGAAAAGGGTCTCGAAAAACTGATTGGCAAGTAGACGGCATGTCATTTCGAACGTTCCGCTGATTACAGCGGAGTGAGAAATCTCCTTTCCGTCCGCGAGCTTTCTCGCAAGCACGGCTCGAAATGACAACACGGCAACAGCACAAGGACGAATGCCCATTCCCAAGCGGGGCATTCGTCCTTTGTTTTTGTCCACCGAACGGCGCATCATGGAATTTGCGAAAATTTCTATCAAATCAAGGTGCATGTTATGAAACCCATTCTGGTCATCGGACTCGAACGCGGAAAAACTGCGCGCGCAGCCACAAGAATTCGCCAACGTGCAACGTCACGCGTCCATGCAACTCGCGAAAATTCCCGCGTCGTCGAAAGGCATGCGCGTTTCCAACGACGGTTGGAAAAAGTGGTTGGCAATCGGCGTTGGCGCGGGTATAATTGGCGCGTTCGCGCTGCGTCCGCGCTTGCAGCGCTAGTTTCGTTTTGATAATGTATCGAGAACGCGAATCTGCGCGAATCTTTTTAGGATTTGCGTAAATTCGTACTGATTCGCGTAGATTCGTGTTTCCTGCACATTCTCGCAATGAACACTTCGCATTGAAAGGCGAATGAAAATGTCTGACGAACGCGTAATTCTTGTGACCGGCGTCGCGGGATATTGGGGCAATCGCGCCGCCGCGAAATTGTTGGAACAAGACGATGCGCATGTCATCGGCATTGATAACGAGCCGCCGACAAACAATGTTGACGGACTCGATTTTATTCAAGCCGATGTGCGCAATCCTCTGCTTGTCGAACTCTTGCAAGAAGAACATGTCGAAACGGTTTTGCATTTGCAATTCCGCGAAACGCTTCTCCCCAGCGAATCTTCCTTTGAACAAAATGTGATGGGCACCGCAAAATTGTTGGGCGCGTGCGGTGAAGCGGGCGTAAAGCATGTTGTGTTGCAAAGCAGCATTATGGTGTACGGCGCGCGTCCCGACAACCCGATGTTTTTGCGCGAAGACCATCCGTTGAACGGCACAAAAAAGTACGGGTACATTCGCGATTGGATTGAAATGGAAAAATACGCGGACAGTTTTCGCGAACAGAATTCCGACGCGGTAGTGACGGCGCTGCGTTTTGGACACATTGTCGGACCGAAAGCGGATACGCCCATGACGCGTTTTTTGCGCGAAGAAGAAGCGATGACGCTGCTCGGTTTTGACCCGATGCTTCAGGTCATTCACGAAGATGATGTCGTCGCCGCGCTCGTTCACGCGGTGAACGGCAAATATGCGGGAACGTACAACGTCGCGCCGGAAAAAGGAATGCCGTTGTGGAAAACGTTGGGACTCGCGAGCAAATTGCCGATTCCTGTTTTGCATCCGCTCGCGTACTGGAGTGTTTCGCTCGGCGGTCCGCGCCTCGCACCGCTGCCGCTCGATTATTTGCGTTACCCGTGCATGGGCGACATGCGAAAAATGCGCGACGAGTTTGGATTCACGCCGCAGTACACGCCCGAAGAAACCGTTCGCACGCTCGCGGCACAACAACGCGTGCGAAAACTATTCGGCAAGAAAAGCGCGGAAGCACTGGACCAAGACCGCCTGCGCGACACGATTCAACGCCGCAAACGCGCGCGGGCGCGCAAAGCAGCATAACCACAAATCCCGCGAGGTGATTTTTTTTATGGCAAAAAAGAAACAGGTGGAACGCGTCTCGGCGAACGGCGCAAAAGAGCGAACGGGCGCGGGCGAAATGTCCGCAAACGGTGACGAACAATCGGCGCAGGAATCCAAGCCGAAAAACGTTCGCACAAAACGTACCGCGTCGAAAAAAGGGACGGCGAAAAAATCTGCGCGCAAATCATCGGCGCGGGCGCGCATGAGTGAATCTGTTGCAGTAGAGGAAATTTCCGAGTTGCCCGACGCGCAAGCGGAACTCGAAGCGAGTCCATCGCTGCAAAAACGGAGCAAGCAGCTTGGCGAGGAATTGATTCACGAATTGGAAATGCTCATCAAGCGTGTGATGCGCTTGTCGCCTGCGTACAAGGCAGACCTCGGCGTGCCGAGCGAAATGCAAGAAGCGATAGGCGAAAACGTAGAAGCGGTGTTGGAAGGCGCAGGCGGCGCGAGTATTTTGAAACGCGTACAAAAATTGTTGCCGGGTGAAATGCTCGACACGGACACATTAAAAGGTATGTGGACGATGTTGAAATTCACGGGGCAGTATCAAGCCGATGTGTTCAAACGTCGCTTGACGGGCGATTACGAAACTGACGAATGGGGCATGGACCAGGAATTTGTGGATGCGGTGCTGCCCTTTTTCAGTTTCATGTACAACAAGTACTGGCGCGTGAGCATGGAGGGTTTGGACAATATCCCGCAGGACGGGCGCACGCTGCTCGTCTCCAATCATTCGGGTCAATTGCCGTTTGACGGCGCGATGCTCGGCACGGGCATTTTGCAAAATCATTCGAGCGCGCGCTTTATGCGCGCGTTGTACGCGAGTTGGTTTCCCACGCTGCCGTTCGTTTCGGATATTTTGACCAAAGCGGGACAAGTGATGGCGAACGACGAAAACGCGCTGCGCCTTTTGGAACAGGACCAACTCGTCGCGGTGTTTCCCGAAGGGTACAAAGGCGTGGGAAAATTGTACAAAGACCGTTATCATCTTGCGCGTTTTGGGCGCGGCGGTTTCGTGCGCGTGGCATTGAAAACAAAAGCGCCGTTGATTCCGGTTGCTGTTGTCGGCGCCGAAGAGACGTACATTTCATTGCACAAATCGCAAACGCTTGCAAAACTTGTTGGCTTCCCGTATTTTCCCATTTCGCCCACGTTCCCCGCGTTGGGACCGCTTGGTCTCATTCCACTGCCGACGAAATGGTACATTGACATCGGCGAACCGATTCCCACAGACCATTACCCCGAAGGTTCGGACAGCAATCTCATGCTCGTTTCGCACTTGACGGACCAAGTGCGGGACACCGTGCAAAATATGATTAATGATAGATTGCGACAACGGAAATCAATTTTTATGGGCTGATGAAAAGAGGAACCTATGCGTCAAGTGATTGTGTATCCGGGCGAAGATGGATATTGGGTCGTTGAAGTGCCGAGTCTGCCGGGCTGTATCAGTCAAGGCAAGACGCGCCAAGAAGCGATTGAGAATATCAGAGAAGCGATTCACGGATACGAGGAAGCATTGCGCCAAGATGGGCTGCCTGTACCTGACGAAAATTTTGAAACGCTCGTTGTCGCGGTATGAGTAAACTACCAAACATTTCGGGGCGCGAATGTGTTAAAGCGTTGTGCAAGGCAGGGTTCTATGTAAAGCGTCAAGAAAGTAGTCACATCATTTTGCGGCGTGATACTCCTTTTGCGCAAACAACCGTTCCCGACCATAAAGAATTGGATCGCGGAACGTTGCGCGGAATCTTGAGACAAATTGGAATGAGTGTGGACGAATTTGTCGCGTTGTTGAGATAGAGAAAAAACTTTTCGCGGAGGAACCGATGCCAAAATTTTCAGATGCGGAAGCGGTGTACGGCGTGATGCGCGATATGTTTGCGCGGGTGACGGAGCAAGACCCGAAAGCATTTGACGAAATGATGAAATCGCGGTTGACCGTACGTTTCAAAGTGAGTCAACCGAACGCGGAAATCACGGTGGACGGAAAAGCGCGTCCGCCGAAAATCACGTACGGCACATACAACGGACGCCCCGACATTGACCTCGATTTGACCGGCGACAATCTGGACAGATTGTTGAGCCACCAAATCTCGGCGACGAAAGCGGTGACGGACGGGACGATTAAATTCAAGGGCAACATTTTGAAATTGAAATCACTGCTCCCCGTTATCAAAGCGGGCAACGCGGTGTATAGGGATGTGTTGAAAGCGCAAAGTTGAGTTGAACAAAAAATCTCGCAGAAATCTTTTGCGAGATTTTTTTTATCGAAATGGATTTGTCTCTCCCCGCGCAATCCGCTGCATAATTTTCGTTTCCCGTTCCTCAATCGCGTTCAAAAATTTTTCGGGATGTTTTACTTGGGCGAACGCGTGATGCCCGCGTTCCAAAAATTCATACATTTCGTTCCATCCCGCCGCGTACGCCGGTCCCTTTGCCAGACGCAACGCCGGAGCGGTCAGGAGCATGTGCGCGGTATCGGCAGCGTCGCGCATGACGTTCACCAACAATTCAATCTGCTCTTGGCGTTCTGCATAATTGTCACAGCGGCGATAGGCTTTGGCATAGAGTTCGGCGGTCAATTGCTGCGGCGCGCCAAATTCGTTTGCCAACACGCGCAACAACGTTTCGTCGAGATTGTGACTCAAGCGCGTGAGTTCAATCGCGTCGGTCGCGAGTTTCAACATTTCGGCGGGAACGAACTTTTTCAAAAAGTTGTGCGCGCGTTCCGCGTCGTGGTCGCGCTGCGCGTAATCGCGGGGACCGTACAAATCGTCCAGAAAAAATTGCATGACTGACGCATACTGCGGCTGCGCGGCAAAATCGCGGTACGTTTGCGCGATGCGGCGACATTGAAATTCGCGCAGGCGCGCGAGTTCGGGCGCAATGCCTGTGCTGGCAATCGGGCGATGCTGCGCGTCGTCGCTTGCTTGCGCGTGTTTGAGGACATTTTGGATAACTTGAAGTGGATTCCGACGATTCATCATACCGTTCCGTGCGGCGAAACAAACTCGAAAATTTCGATTCATTTTTTTGCAACGCGCGGGCGCAAGGGCGCGACTCGCAGCCCATTTTCCGAATCCTGTATCAGCGTCTCAAGACGTTTCGCGCGCGTCGCCTCTTGTTTTGCGCTCAGCACCCAAAAACTTGCGGCATGTTGGTACGACGGCGCTTGTTTGGAAAACCAGTCCCACGCTTTTTTGTTTGCGCGAAATTTTTTCTCCCGCGCCGCGTCCAACTTGCGCTCTTTGTTTTCAAAAGAGTACTGCTTTGTCAATTTGGCATCGCGCTCGTGAAACGCTTTTCGCCCCGCCGCGTGCATCTGCCCTGCTTGCTCCAATTCCGTCGCGCGCCGGATATTCACGCTGCTCCAAATGCTTTTCTTTTGGCGCGGCGAGAACCGAATCATCCAGCGCGTCTCGTCAATGCTTTTACGAGTGCCGTCAATCCAACCAAAACACAACGCCTCGTCCAAGGCGTTGTGGTAGGTGATGCCGCCCTTGCCCGAACCCACTTTGTACAAGCCGACGACGAGTTCTTGTGCGCTGGCATGATTTTTTTCAAACCATGCGCGCAAATCTTGCGGCGTGTTGAAAAATGTAGGATTCATTTTGGGACTCTGTACATCGCCGCGCGTGCGACGGTGTAACGAATCAATTCCGTTGTTTGCGCCAACGCGTTGTCCGATGTATCCGCTCTGTGCGAGAGCGCGTGTTCAATCAGCGAATTCCATTTCCCCTCGAGCGATTCCATCGCCCACCGTGCCGCGCGAGGTTTGGAAACAATCGCGCCGTGTTCAAAACAATACAACGCGCGACACATCGTCAGCACCGCGTAGGGTTGATAGCCCGCGCGCAACAATGCTTGGGGCTGCGTGAGAATGTGCATTGCCCACCAGCCCGACAAAATTCCGGCGACCGCGCCGCGCAATTCGTCGGACGAAACGGGGTCAATGAGTGGTTGAATAGGCGGACCCGCGACGACGACAGCATACGCGCGCAGAATGTAACGTTGAACAATCCAATCGCTTTCGTGCGGCGCGAGGAAAAACACTCCTTCATTGTATTGCGGGCGCGCTATATCATTTGGAATGTAGCGGCGCAGGACCGCGCGCGGCACGTACGAACCCTCTAACTTTTTCGCCCATTCGAGTCCGCTGTGCGCAATGCGTTCATGCAGCGCGCACAATTTTGAAATTTCGTCCGCTGTGATTTCTTGATTCGTGACGATGACGAAATCTACATCGCTCGAATGTTCATCAAAATCGCCGCTCGCCAGTGAACCGTACAAATACATGCCGAACAAATTTTCGCCCAATGCGGCGCGCGTTTCTTTTAACAACGCGTGCAATACAACATTCACGTTCGGGTAGGGCGTTGGCGTTTGCGAGATTTTTGCCATGTGATTGCGCGAAGGAGTATAACAACACACAGGAGAGTGTCAAGAGAATATCTCAACCTTGGTTTATTTCCGTCGTCTTTCCCACGACACATCTCCACAATCCATCGCGCTTGACGGACACAAACAGCGAACGGTACATGCCTTCAAACGAGTTGCCTTGAAACTCCGCGCGGTCATGCACACGTAGCGTCACGACGCCGACATCTCTGTACAATTTGAAGTCAAATCGGATACATGTCGCCTCGAATCAAGGCTTGCGAACGCGCGTGGACGATGTTTTGCAGTGCCCTTTCCGAATTCACGTTTCACTCCTCAATCGTTTCTCTTCCAGACGCTTTTCTTGAGCGTACGGAACAATGTCAATCACCTCGCCGCTGCGCAGGCGCGCTTGCACATCGAGCCAAAACGGCGTGTCAAACAAATCCGCGTGCTGCTGTAGGAAAATTTCTTTCCACTCGGGCGCGAGTCCGAGCCATTTCCCAAACTCTTCCGGGAAAAAATCATTCGCGCCGACATAGAACCACGCTTCCCCTGCCAGTTCCTCGTCGTCATCGCGCGCTGCGGGCAAACGGCGAAAATTCAATTCCGTAATCAAACACAATTCATCATAGTCATAGGAAATCACGCGCCCGTGCCGCGTCACGCCAAAATTTTTCAACAGCACGTCGCCGGGAAAGATATTGGCTTTTGCCAAATCTTTGATGGCGTAGCCGTAATCGCTCACGGCGCGTTTCACCGCGTCGGAGTCGGCGTAGCGCACATACAAATTCAACGGCTCGAGGCGACGCTCGACATACAAATGCGAAATCACCACGCGGTCATTTTCCACGCGCACCGTATTCCCCGCGCGCGCCAACATTTCTTCCAACAGCGCAGGCGCGAACCGCGCGCGGTCAAACGCGAGATGTTCAAATTCCTGCGCGTCAATCAAGCGTCCCGCGCGGTCATGCCGGAACACCAAATTGTATTTGGCTTTCACCTCCTCGCGCGTCACTTGTTTCGGTTCGTCAAAATCGTCTTTGATAATTTTGAACACTGCCTCGTACGACGGCAGATGAAACACCAACATCACCATCCCGCGCTCGCCGGGCGCGATTTCAAATTGGTCGTCCGATGTTGCGAGATGTTTCAAAAAATCGCGGTACAGTTCCGTTTTGCCGTGTTTGTGATAACCAATCGCAATGTACAATTCCGCGATGCGTTTGCGCGGCATCAGCGATTGCAAAAAGCGCACGAGGTCATACGGACGTTCCGCCTGCACGAAAAAGTACGAACGCGTGAACGAAAACAAAATACTGATATCGTCTTCGTCAATCAACACCGCGTCCACATAGACACCACCTGTGGGGTCTAACACGCCAGCGGGCGAATTTTGCAGCGCGAGGATCAAGGGCAGCGTATGCGCGCCGCTGTAAATGCGTCCGACAAAATACGCGCGCCGCCCGCGATAAAAAATTTGTGTGATGATTTGCGCGCGCGTGATTACCAATGCCGCGCGTCGTTCGCGCAATTCGCTTTCGATGACGCGGGCGACCTGTTTTGCGTCACGCGCGGCATCCTGGTACGGCGCATCAAACGCAAAGTCGGCGAGAATGCGTTCCATCAACGCGGGAATCGAACTCGCGGGCGCGTAGCTGCGAACAATCGGCGCGCGCGGTTCGGTGGGCGGCGCGTCAAAGTCCGTGTCCACAAATTCGATTTGCGCGTCCACGCCCACCGTCGCAAAAATGCGCCGCGTCACGCTGTTGTAAAAGGTTTCGGCAATTTCCCAATCATCACGGTCGCCGATAAAGGTCGAATACACCGCCTTGATGCCCACCCAAACGGCGTGGTCATTCACGCGTTCCTCCAACAATTCACGAATGTTCTGCACTGTGCGCGAGAGAATCTTGGCGCGCAGTTCCAAACGTTCGGTTGAATCTGCCAACATGCCTTGCCATTCGCAGCGTTCAAAGCGCGTTTTGGCGCGGCGGGTGATGGCTTTGAATTCGCCGTGATATTCGTCAAAGCCATTCCGAATGGTTGTCGCGCCGAGATTCGCGAGTCGGGAGTCGGAAAGAGTTTGTGTCATGGCACATAGCACAAGGGCGAGTCACGTTTTGCGACTCGCCCTCCATTGTTTGCTCTAGTTGATTACATGTTCAGGCGCTTGGATTTGAAACTGTGCTTCTTCGGTGGAACCCGTCAATGCTTTGGTCGAAACCGCTTCGCCCGTCAGCGCCGTTTGCACCTCGTCGAAATAGCCCGCGCCGACGAAACTTTGATGTTTGACGGCTTTGTAGCCGTACTCGAATTCCATTTCGAATTCTTTTTCTTGCAAACGCGAGTACGCCAACATGCCTTCGAGATTGTAATTGTGCGCGAGTTCGAACATGCTCGCGTTGAGCGTGTGAAAGCCCGCAAGCGTAACAAATTGGAATTTGTAGCCGAGCTCGCCAAGTTTTTCTTGGAACGTGAGCAGCGTGCGTTCGTCGAGATGTTTTTTCCAATTGAACGACGGCGAGCAGTTGTATGCGAGCCACTTGCCGGGGAATTTTTCGTGAATGCCTTGCGCGAATTCGCGCGCCTCGCCCAAATCGGGTTTGTTCGTTTCACACCATACCAGGTCCGCATACGGCGCGTACGCGCGCCCTTTCGCGATTGCAAGTTCGATGCCGCCGCGCACTTGATAATATCCTTCCACCGTGCGCTCGCCGGTCGCAAATTCTTCATCAATCGGGTCGTTGATGGTGTGCATCAAATGCGCGCCTTCGGCGTCGGTGCGCGCAATGATAACAGTTGGCACGCCCATCACATCGGCGGCAAGACGCGCCGCATTTAATTTTGGAATAAATTCATGCACACCCACCAAAACTTTGCCGCCCATGTGTCCGCATTTTTTTAGCGCGGAAACCTGGTCTTCGAGATGCACGCCTGCGGTCCCCGCTTCAATCATCGCCTTGACCAATTCGAACACATTGAGCGTTCCGCCAAAACCCGCTTCGGCATCGGCGACGAGCGGCGCGAACCAATAGGTGTCGCTGTCGCTATTCAAATGATGAATCTGGTCGGCACGCAGGAGCGCGTTGTTGATGCGCTTGACGAGCGTTGGCACACTGCTGACGGAATAGAGCGATTGGTCGGGATACATTTGCAGCGAATCGTTGGCGTCGCCCGCGACTTGCCAGCCGCTGACGTAAATCGCTTGCAAGCCCGCCGCGACGATTTCAACCGCTTGATTCCCACTCAGCGCGCCGAGCGAGCGCACAAACGGTTCGGTCTCCAAAAGCTTCCACAGACGCGCTGCGCCCATTTCCGCGAGCGTGTGTTGAATTTGAATCGAACCGCGCAAACGTACCACTTCGCTTGCGGTGTACGTGCGCTGAATGTTGCGCCAGCGCGCGTTGGTTTGCCAATCGCGTTCGAGCGCGAGGACGGATTGTTCGTACGACATTGTAAGGTGTGCTGCCTTTATTCACGCGGAATCAGCCCGGGTGAATGAACGCAGAATAACGAATAAAAATATTTTCCCTCGCGCGTCGTTTTGCCCGACAAACAGTATCGGCGGCGATAGAGGGATGAAAAGAAAACAAGGGAAACAAGAGTGACGGCAATGCCATTTCCCTGATAGCCCTCGTTTCCTCACGGTTTTTATTTTACTCCAAGTACTGATACGCGGGCAGGGTGAGAAAATCCGACAACTGTTCCGCCGTCACCAATTTATCAAACAAGAGCGCGGCTTCGGCGAGACGCGACTTGGCAACATTCGCTTCGCCCCATGCTTGTTTGATTTTTTCAATTTCTTGATCGAGCGTTGCGCGATACAAATCGTGGTCAATTTTGCGTCCATCGTTCAACACGCCGCCGTGATGTAACCACTGCCAAACCTGCGAGCGCGAAATTTCCGCCGTCGCCGCGTCTTCCATCAAATTGTTAATCGCCACCGCGCCGTTGCCGCGCAGCCATGCTTCGGTGTATTGGATGCCGACGCTGATATTGTTTCGCAAACCCGCTTCGGTGATGTTGCCGTTGGGGACACGAAAATCAATTAACTGTTCTGCGACCACATTCACATCTTCGCGCAGTCGTTCTTTTTGATGCGGTTTTTCGCCCAGCGCGTTTTCAAACACCTCGCGCACGGTGGGGACCAAATCGGGATGGGCAATCCAAGTGCCGTCAAAACCATCTTGCGATTCGCGCAGTTTGTCTTCACGCACGCGCGCCAACGCCGTCGCGTTCACTTCAGCATCTTTGCGCGAAGGAATGAATGCTGCCATGCCGCCCATCGCGTGCGCGCCGCGTTTGTGACATGTGCGTACGAGCAGCTCGGTGTAGGCGCGCATGAATGGCACGGTCATGGTCACTTGCGCGCGGTCGGGGAACAAGACATCGCGGCTGCGAAATTTTTTAATGCACGAAAAGATGTAATCCCAGCGTCCCGCGTTCAAACCCGCAATGTGGTCGCGCAGTTCGTACAAAATTTCTTCCATTTCGAACGCGGCGAGAATCGTCTCAATCAACACGGTGACTTTGATGGTGCCGACGGGCAAGCCGACGTATTTTTGCGCGAACACGAAAACCTCATTCCACAACCGCGCTTCGAGATGCGATTCCAATTTCGGCAAATAAAAATACGGACCCGTGCCTTGAGCCAGCAAGCGGCGCGCGTTGCGGAAAAAGTAAAGACCGAAATCAAACAGCGAACCCGAAATCGCGCTGTCGTCCACGCGCAAATGTTTTTCTTGCAAATGCCAACCGCGCGGGCGCACCATCAGCGTCGCCACTTGGTCGTTTAGCTTGTATTCTTTTTCGGGCGTTTTGAGAGAAATTGTGCGTTCGATGGCGTCGGTCAGATTCAACTGCCCTTGAATCATGTTGTTCCATGTCGGCGCGTTCGCGTCTTCAAAATCCGCCATGAACATTTCCGCGCCGCAGTTGAGCGCGTTAATCAGCATTTTCTTGTCGGTGGGTCCCGTGATTTCAATATGCCGCCGTTGCAAATCGGCGGGAATCGGCGCGACGCGCCAGTCGGAATTTTCGCGGATGTGTTTGGTTTCGGGGAGGAACGTCGGGTCCGTGCCCGCGTCAATTTGCGCTTGACGCTCGAGGCGTTTTTGCAGCAGCGCCAGGCGACGCGTATTAAATTCACGCTGCAGTGCGGCGAGGAAATTCAACGCGTCGGTGGTCAACACCTGTTCGACTTGGTCGGTGACGGGCGCGCGAATTTCGACGCCTTGAGGGAATTGCGGGTGGCTCATACAAACTCCTTTGTCAGGTGACGAGAGCAGAGCGGCAAATTACGTTCGGACGCAGATTGTGAATTTATAACGCACTGCGTCATAATACCGCGAATTTGGGTTCGAGACAAGCGTTTGCGACATCGTTCCGCGCGCACAAAAAAATGCGATGGAGCATGCCCCAGCGCATTTTCTCAAGTTACGTCAACGCCGTTGAATGCGGAGTGGTCTCCAATTGTCCCAGCGTCTTGTCCAAATCATTCAACGCGCGCCGCAGCGGGCGCGTCAACGTGGAACGCCGTTTCAAGCGCGGCGCGCGGCGCGGCGAACGTTCCAGAATCTCGCGCAGCGTTTGCGGCGAATTGCCGTCGTGCTGCAACGCGTAGAGTTCTTGCAGCAAAATGCGCCGCGTGATTGCGATGCCGTGTCGTTCCAACAGGTTTTTGTAATACGCATAATCTTCGGCGATATTCAGCGTCACACTTTCAAAACCGTGGCGCGCGAGCAGCAGGCGCGCGGAATAACGCATCGCGTTATAGAAAAACATTTTGTAATCGTGCCGCGACGGTTCGATTAAAATAATATCCACTTCGGGTTTGGTTTTGCGCAATTGCTTGATGTGATAGTGCAGCGCGCTGTGCGCGGTGATGCGCGTAATTTGCTGCGCGATGCCGGACAACCCTTTGTCGCTCAGGTACGCCGCATCGGGTCCAAGCAGAGGAATGTTGCTGTGTTCGCTGTTGTCGAGCGGCACCATCGGATTGATGCAGACGATTAAATTCGCGCCGTGTTCGACGGCAATGTCCAGTGACGCATTTCCGCGCGCCGCGCCGTCCACGTAATCGTGTCCGTGAATCCGCACAGGTTTGTACAATAACGGCACTGCCGCCGACGCTGCCACCGCGCGTGTGATGGGAACATGCGCGAAATGTTCTTTGCTAAAAACGGTGCGGTGTCCATTGTCCAAATCGGTGGCGATGATGTACAGCTCGCGGTCGAGGTCTTGAAAGTGGGTGGTCTTGCCTTGCGAGTGGAGAACGCGTTCGAGGTATTTTTCAAGCGCGTTGTTGTCGTACACGCCTGAGGGCAATGCCTCGAGCATGAGCCACACAATGTCAAAAAAGGTCATGTCGCCGGCGTGACGCAAATAGTGTGAACCCGCGCCGAGCAAAGTGCGCGGGATACGCAGCAGCCAACTTGCAAGGTCTTTGCGGTTGATGGAAAACAAATCGCGCGGATGAATGAGCGGCACGTCGGTGCGTTCGCCGGCGAGCGCGTCCATGATTTCGTGCGGGCTGATGCCCTGTGCGAGAAAAGTGGAGACCAGCGCGCCCGCGCTCGTGCCAACGTAAATATCAAAATCATTGACCGTGCGGTCAACCAATAAATCGTCCATGGCGCGCAGGGCGCCGATTTCATACACTGCGCCCGTGAGTCCGCCGCCCGCGAGTACGAGCGCGGTTTTCGTGCGAGAGGAACGTTTCGAGACATTCATCAACAGGTCCTTGTTGTGCCAACGCGCTGTGTTGAAGCAATCCGTTCGCATTGTTGGACGCGGCGTCGCGTTCAACAAACGTAGTGTACTCGGAATCAACCGTTTTGACAATCTTTTATGACGCACTGCGTCATAATTTGTGAGGCGCTGCTCTTGCGCCCTCGCCACAATGCGCGTATTATCCCTGCCGCGCAGGCGCAAAAAAGCGGACTCGGCGAGTCCGCTGGTTGCATCGGGCAGTGGGGCTTAGGGATTGAGTACAAACCGTTTATAGCCGTAATAGACTGCGGCACAGACAACGCCAACGATAACGGCTATCGTTAAACTGGGAATCATGGCATCGCCAATCCAGTTTTGGCTAAAGGCGTTGCTGACTAAAAAGAGGTACGCGAACGAAACCGCCCACGCGACGACGGGAATAACCATCAAACCATACCGCATGAGATTCAACCGACGTACTTTGGGGTCAATGGATGCACTTGACATACGAATGTCTCCTTTTTTTGCGCCCGACGCGGGTAGCAGTGTAAGGCGAATTGATGACGATGTAAATAGGGTTTTGTTCCTTGAAAGGGTACGCCGTTGGATTGCATTGATTTGAGGCGCGACTACCGCCGCACGATTTTGATTGTCGGCAGCGGACGTAGCGGCACGACGTGGCTTTCCAATCTCGTCAATTACAAAAATGAATATCGTGATGTGTTTGAACCGTTTCACCCGCGCCACGTCCCGCTCGCGCAGAGCTTGCCATACAATCCGTACTTGCGCCCCGGACAGCCCCACGCGTCGTTGCGCGCGTTGACTGACATTTTATTAAGCGGCGCGTTTCAAAACGGCTGGACAAATCGCAACAACCGGCGGCGTGTCGCAACGCGACGCATTGTCAAAGATGTGCGGGTGCATCATTTTTTGAAATGGCTCGCGGTGGAATTTCCACACCTGCCGATTGTGTTTGTCCTGCGCCATCCCCTCGCGGTGATTGAATCGCGGCGCGCGCTCGGCTGGCACGCGCCGCTGGACATTTTTCTCCAGCGCGCCGACTTGGTCCAAGACCATCTCGCGCCGTTTGTTCCCGCTATCGAACGCGCCGCGACCCTTGCAGAACAATCGCTGGAACGCAGCATGTTTTTTTGGTGCATCGAAAATTTTGTGCCGCTGCGTCAATTTCGCGCAGGCGAAATGCACGTCGCGTTCTATGAAAATTTTATCACCGAACCTGAAGCCGAAACGAAACGATTGTTTCAATTTTTGAATAAAACTTTTGAGCCGCGCGCGCTGCGCGCCCTTGAAACTCCTTCGTCACAAACACGCGCAGACAGCTCTGTGCTTCAGCGCGACAATCCGCTCGAACGCTGGCGCCGCGCGTTTAGCGCTGCAGAAATCGCAAGCGCGCTGGAAATCCTCGAACTGTTTCGCCTTGACCGTATCTACACCGACGCACTGACGCCGCATGCGACCGGCGCCGACGTGTTCGCATGAACATTCACATCATGTCACGGGACGACACTCTGATTTTTTTGCACTTGCCCAAAGCGGGAGGAATGACGCTCCATTTTATTTTGGAGCAGCGCTATCCGCGTGAACGCATATTCACGTTTGATGGCACAAGACCGCACCAAAGTGTCGAGCGTTTTCAAAAGATGTCCGAAGCACAGCGCGCAGAGTATCGCCTCCTCAAAGGGCACGTGGTGTACGGTGTGCATCGCGCGGTGCCGCGCCCGTGCACATATATTACTCTGCTGCGTGACCCGGTAGAGCGCGTCATCTCGCAATACTATTATGCCAAGAGTCGTCCCGAGCATCATTTGTACGCTCGATTGAATCAACCGGGGATGACCCTGTACGAATACGCGGCGCAATTCGTCACCCCCGAAATTTCGAATCAACAAACGAGTATGTTGGCGGGCATCCGCGTGTCCGAGTCACAGCAAACTCCGGCGCGCGAACTTGTCGCCTTGGCAAAGGAACATTTGGAAACTCATTTTCGGGTCGTCCGGCTGATGGAAGAATTTGATACAAGCATGTTGCTCTTGCAGCGCGCGTTTGGTTGGAGCCGCCTGTTCTATCTGCGCGAAAATGTTGCGCGCGAAAAACCCGCGCGCGCACAAATTGACGTACGGGCGCGCGAACTGCTCGCCGCGCAGAATGCGCTGGATGCGGAACTGTATAACTTTGCGCGCGAATTATTCCAACGTCAACGCCGCGCCTATGGCGACAATTTGGCGCGTGACCTCGCGCAGTTTCAAAAATGGAATGCGCTGTACCAACGTGTCGTCGGACCGCTGACGCAATTCCGGAAACGCGCAGGGACACGTCTGGTACGGGAACAGATTTGACATTCACGTGCCTTCGCATACAATTCCCGCAAATGTTTTCCCGATTCGATTCATCCTTTGTAGAAATTGATGCGCCGCACTTTGCGCATCATCATCACGTACATGGGGTGAATCGAGTGCGCTCGGACTGAATGGTCGCGCATCTTTCGGCGTTGTGATTCACCCCAAGGGCTGTCGGTACTCGACACGCCCTTTTTTTATTTTTATGCTGAAAACCGCTTTTATCGAACGCCAACTCCCGCACGGCGTCGCAGACTTGTACTTTGAAGACGCCGCGCGCAAAACGCGCGCAGAAAATATTCTGCGCGAAACGTTTGCGCGCGCGAGTTATTCCGAAGTCATTCCGCCTACGTTTGAATATTACGAGGCGCTCGCGGCGGAGGCGAGTCCGCAAGTGCGCGAGGAAATTTATCGTTTCCCCGACCGCGACGGCAGAATGTTGGCGCTGCGCGCGGACCCCACGATTCCGATTGCGCGCTTGATTTCCACAAAATTGTTTGACCGTCCGTTGCCGCTCCGTCTGTTTTACATTGCGAATGTGTTTCGCCATGAAGAGCCGAAAGCATCGCTGCGCCGCGAATTTACGCAGGCGGGCGTGGAATTGATTGGCGCGGGGACGCCGCAAGCGGACGCCGAAGTCATTGCCCTCACGGTAAATTCTTTGCGCGCAGTCGGGCTGCAAGAATTTCGGGTGCGGCTCGGCGCGATGGATATTTTGAACGCGCTGCTCGAACCGCTTGGCTTGAATGAAACGCAGTTTGAACTCGTCAAGAGCGCGTTGGAACGAAAAAACGAACGCGCGCTAAATGATTTGCTGCGCGATGCGCCGATGACAGCGGAAACGCGCCGCGCGCTTGCGGCACTGCCGACGCTTGCGGGGGGGGGTGAAATTTTGCCCCGCGCGCGGCGAGAATGTGCCATCAACGATGGCGCGCGCGCCGCGCTGGAACGTATGCAAACGTTGTGGAATTTTCTCGACGTGCTGGGCGTGAGTGAGGCGATTACGCTCGATTTGGGCATGGTGCGCGGGATGGCGTATTACACGGGAATTGTGTTTGAAGGATTCGCGCGCGGCATTGGGTTTTCGATTCTGAGCGGCGGACGCTACGACAAATTGCTCGCGCATTTCGGGAACGCGCTGCCCGCGTGCGGATTCGCGATTGGCGTCGAACGCGTGTTGGCGGCATTACACTTGCAAAGTGGCGACGCCATTTCACTCGCGCCGGAAATCATCGCCGAAATGGGCAGCGCGAATGTCGCACAGCGCGTCGCAGAAAAACGCGCGCAAGGTGTCCGCGTCGAGTGGTATTTGCAAAACGGAACGCGCGCGGAAATTTTAGGGTCTGCGCGGGAACGCGGCGCGCGCGCGGTGTGGTTCAACGACGGCAGTGTGGAGGAATTCGCTTGAGCGCGCTGACGATTGCGCTGCCGAAAGGACGCTTGTTGAATCCCGCACTCGACGTGTTGGACGCGCTCGGTTATGAGATAGCGGAGATTCGCGGCGGCACGCGCAAATTGATTCTCGACGATAAAAAAAATGACGCGCGTTTTCTTTTGCTCAAACCGTTCGATGTCGTCACGTTCGTCGAGTATGGCGCGGCGGATGTGGGCATCGTCGGGCAAGATGTTTTAATGGAACAAGAAAGCGATGTCTTTGAACCGCTCGCGCTGCCGTTCGGTTTTTGCCGCATTGTGTTGGCAACACGCCGCGAACGCGCGCAAACGAATTGGCGGCTTGCCACGTCCCTCCGTATTGCGTCGAAATATCCGCGCATCACGCGCAAATTTTTCGTCGAGCGCGGGTGGTCGGCGGAAATTATTCCCTTGCATGGCTCTGTCGAAATCGCGCCCGCGTTGGGTTTGGCGGATTTGCTCGTTGACATTGTGGACACGGGGCGCACGTTAAAAGAAAATGGTCTCGTCGAAATCGAAACACTTTGCCATTCGCAGGCGGCGTTGATTGTGAACCGCGCGAGTCACGCGTTGAAATTTGGGGAACTCAAGGAATTGATGGACAGAATCGGAAAGGAAATAAGGGAAATGGGCAAGTGACGAGTGACGGGGACGGAGTAATCAGTAATCAGTGGTCAGTCTCCAATCTCCAATCTCTAATCTCCAAGCTCAGGTGAATTCATGATTCCAATTCTATTCGGCATACACGCCGCGCGCGAAAAAATTTCTGAACGGCGCGCGCTGACAGAAAAAACGGTTTCGCCCGAAATGAACGCGCGGATTGAAAAAATTTTTGGCGAAGCGTTGACGCCCGAACACGCGGTAGCGCGCATTTTGGACGATATACGTTTGCGCGGCGATGACGCGGTGCGCGCGTGGACAGAAAAGATTGATGGCGTCGCGCGCGATTCACTCCAGGTGAGCGCGGAGGAAATCGAGACCGCGTACCAAGAGACGCCCGACGCGGTGCGCGACGCGTTGCAACTCGCGGCGGAACGCATTCGCGCGTTCCACGAAAAACAGGCGACACGGCTTTACGGCTCTGGCAATTTTCCAGAAAATGTTGCCGTGTCGCAACGTTCGTGGCTCGATTGGACATCGGGCGGAGGCGCGCTTGGACAAATCATTCAGCCGCTCGAACGCGTCGGCATTTACGTGCCGGGCGGCGCCGCGCCGTTGCCTTCGTCATTGCTGATGAGCGTTATTCCTGCGCGCGTCGCGGGTGTTTCCGAAATCATTGTCATGTCGCCGCCTTCGCGTTCGGGAAAAATCGCGCCTGTGATTCTCGCGGCGGCGCGCGTCGCAAATGTTTCGCGCGTGTACGCGCTTGGCGGCGCCCAGGCGATTGCGGCGATGGCGTACGGAACACAAAGCGTTCCGCGTGTAGATAAAATTTTGGGCGCGGGCGGATTGTTCACCACGCTGGCGAAGCGTCAGGTGTTTGGGATTGTCGGGATTGACGGCTTGTTTGGTCCAACGGAAACCGTTTTGATTGCGGACGATTCCGCGAATCCAAAATACGCGGCGGCGGATTTGCTCGCGCAGGCGGAACACGATGTCTTGGCGACAAGCATTTTGCTCACCACCTCGCGCAATCTTGCCGAAAACGTTGCGCGCGAAATAGACGCGCAGTTGCAAATTTTATCGCGCCGCGACATCATTGAACAATCGCTGAAAAATCAAGGCGCGCTTTTTGTGTTGAATTCGCTCGACGAATGTTTAGAGCTTGCGAACCAATTTGCGCCGGAGCATTTGTGTTTGCTCGCGCGCGATGCGTGGTTGCTCGTGCCGCGCGTGCGAAATGCGGGCGGCATTTTCGTCGGCGAACAATCGTCGGAAGCGTTGGGCGATTACGTGCTGGGTCCGAGTCATGTGATGCCGACAGGCGGCACCGCGCGTTTTGCGTCGCCATTGAACGTGAATGATTTTGTAAAAATCACGAGCGTGTTTTACGCGAGCGCGGAGGAAGCGAAACATTTGAGCGCGGCGGGACAGGTGTTGGCGAATGGGGAAGAATTAACCGCGCACGCGAACGCGCTGCGAGTGCGGACGGAGGACGAATGACCAACGACGAACGTCAAAAAACGATTCCAAAGTTAGTGCGCGCAGATTTGGCTTTGCTGCCCGATTACACGCCCGCGCACGTGACAGACCCGCGCGCGGTGATTAAATTGGATTCCAACGAAAACGCGTATGGACCTTCGCCGCGTGTCGTTCAAGCGTTGAGTGATACGCGTACGTGGCAATTTTATTTTGGACAAGATGATGTACGCGAACAATTGGCGCGGTACGCGAACGTTGCGCCGGAAAATATCGTCATCACAAACGGCGGCGACGAAGCGATTGATTTGGTTTTGCGCGCGGTGTTGGAACATGGCGATGTGGTGATTGATGCGCCGCCGTCGTTCGAGATGTATCGCATTTCCGCGCTTGCGAATCGCGCGCGGGTGTTCGATGTGCCGCGTGATGAGAATTTCGCGTTGGATGTAGAAACGATTTGTCAAACGTCAAACGTCAAGGTGATTTGTTTGGCTTCACCGAACAATCCCGATGGGCAATTATTGCCGCGCGTAGATTTGTTAAGGTTGCTCGAACTCGGCGCGTTGGTGATGTTGGATGAAGCGTATTTTGAATACGCGGGCGAGAGCGCGGTGGATTTGATTTCCGAATTTCCGAATTTGGTACTTGTGCGAACGTTCAGCAAGTGGGCAGGATTGGCAGGACTGCGCGTGGGCTACATTGTCGCGTCGCCTGAATTGTGCAACGCGCTGCACAAATTGCGCGCGCCGTATAATGTGAATTGGGCGGGACTCGTCGCGGCGCGCGAATCGTTGAACGACGCGGAATACTTGCTGAATAACGTGCGCGCGACAATTGCCGAACGCGAACGGATGTGCATCGAGTTGGGGAAATTGGGATGGCTCGAACCCATTCCGAGTAAGACAAATTTTTTGCTGCTGCGCGTGCGCGGACGCGAACCGCAAGCCATCAAACAGTCTCTCGCACAGCGCGGCATCTTGATTCGCGCGTTCAAGTCGCCGCGCTTGAAAGAGTACATTCGTATCAGCATTGGTACACCTCAACAGAATGAAATTGTTCTGAACGCATTGCGAAATTTGTAATCCACCAATAACACGAATTTCACAAATCTTTATTCGCGTGATTCGTGTTATTGGTGGATAAACCGTATGGCTCGGATTGCAACCGTTGAACGCAAGACAAAGGAAACAGACATTCAACTCGCGTTGAATTTGGACGGCGCGGGCGACGCGGACATTGAGACGGGCGTGGGTTTTCTTGACCACATGCTGCATCATGTCGCGGTGCATGGCTTGTTCGATTTGCGCGTGCGCGCAGTGGGCGATTTGCATATTGACGCGCACCACACGATTGAGGATGTAGCAATTGTGCTGGGCGACGCGCTGGACCGCGCGTTGGGTGAACGTAAGGGCATTGCGCGCATCGGTCACAGTTACGCGCCGATGGATGAAGCGCTCGCGCGCGTGGTGGTGGATTTGAGCGGACGCGGGTATGCGGTGTTCGATGGCGAATTTGTGACGCCGCTCATTGGCGCGTTTCCCACTTCGCTCGTTTCTCATTTTTTTGAAACGTTGGCGCATCGAGCCAAGATGAACTTGCACGCGCACGTTTTGTACGGACGCGATGACCATCACAAAGCAGAGGCATTGTTCAAAGCGTTGGGACGCGCGTTGAATATGGCGGTTGCGCGCGATGAACGACGCGGCGAAACTTCGACGAAAGGAACTCTAACTACCTGACGAAAGACGAATGACGGACGACGAACGATGCCTACTTCCGTCATTCGTCATCCGTCGTTCGTCATCAGATGATTGCGATTATTGACTATGGCATGTCGAATTTGCGGAGCGTGCGTCATGCGTTCGAGTATCTCGGCGCGGACGCGCGGATTGTGGATTCACCTGCAACCTTGAAAAATGCGCGCGCGATGGTGTTGCCGGGCGACGGCGCGTTCGGACCTGCGATGGAAAATTTGCGCGCGCGCGGCTGGCTGGAGCCGATGTATGACGCGATTGCGCGCGGCGTGCCGTTTTTGGGAATTTGTTTGGGGATGCAGTTGTTGTTTGATTCGTCGCAAGAGCGGGGCGAACATCGCGGGTTGGGCATTTTGCGCGGGCGCGTGAAAAAATTTCCGCGCGACGCGGGGAAAATTCCGCAAATCGGTTGGAATCAATTGCGCGTACATTCCGATTCAAAATTTCTCGCGGGCGTGAAAGATGGCACGTACGCGTATTTTGTCCATTCGTACTTTTGTGAAGCGGAGGATGCAGCTGTGATTGCAGCCAGTACAGAGTATGGTATCGCATACGCGTCGGTGGTGGAATACGGTAATGTGTGGGGCGCGCAGTTTCATCCTGAAAAAAGCGGGGCGGATGGGTTGAGGATGTTGGGAAATTTTTTGGCGTTGGTTGAAAGAAGCGAGAAATGAGAAGCGAGAAACGAGAAACGAGAGACGAGAAGCGAGAAGCGAGAAACGAGAAGCGAGAAACGAGAAGCGCGTAGATGTTTACGATTTTTCCGGCGATTGATTTGCGCGGCGGGCGCGTGGTGCGATTAAAGCAGGGGCGCGCGGAAAAAGAAATGGTGTACGGCGATGACCCGGCGGAGATGGCGCGGCGTTGGGCGGATGAAGGCGCGACGTGGCTGCATGTGGTCAATCTCGACGGCGCGTTCGGCGACGCGGACAATTTGAACGCGGACGCGTTGAAAAAAATTATCGCGACGGTGAACATGCCGATTCAGTTTGGGGGGGGCTTGCGCGATGTGGGTGCGCTGAAACGCGCGCTGGATGTGGGCGTGGCGCGGGTGATTGTTGGAACGGCGGCGATTGAAAAACCCGAAACAGTTTCGGAGGCGCTGCATGAATTTGGCACGGAAAAAATTGTGATTGCGATTGATGCGCGGGATGGTGTCGTGGCAACGCGCGGTTGGGTGAATGGGTCGGGCATGGATGCGAAAGAGTTTGGTAAAAAAATGCGCGCGTTGGGCGCGGTGCGCGCGATTGTGACGGACATTGCGCGGGACGGAATGTTGAGCGGAATTGACGCGGGCGCGATGGCAGAGTTTGTGCGCGCGACGGATTTGCGGGTGATTGCGTCAGGCGGCGTCGCAAGTTTGGACGATGTGAGAAAATTGCTGCGCGTGAGCGCGATTGGAATCGAAGGTGTGATTGTTGGGCAGGCGTTGTATAGCGGTGCGTTTCGATTGCGCGAGGCGTTGAACCTCACCCCTAACCCCTCTCCTACAAGGAGAGGGGAACGAAGACCGCGTTTTTGTGAAGGATGAATATGTTGGCGAAACGAATTATTCCGTGTTTGGATGTGAAAAATGGACGCGTGGTGAAAGGCATCAATTTTGTTGGGCTGCGCGATGCGGGTGACCCGATTGAGCAGGCGCGCTGGTACGCAGAACAGGGCGCGGATGAATTGACGTTTCTTGATATTACCGCGTCGGTGGAAGCGCGCGGCACGCTGCTGCAAATGGTGGAACGCGTCGCGGATACGATTTTTATTCCGTTCACGGTGGGGGGGGGTGTTCGCAGCGCGGAGGATTTTCGCGATTTGCTGCGCGCGGGCGCGGACAAGGCAAGCATCAACACGGCGGCAGTGACGAATCCACAAATGATTTCGGAATGCGCGGAAAAATTCGGAAGTCAATGCGTGGTAGTGGCGATTGATGCAAAGAGGGTGACGAACGACGAACGACGAATGACGAACGACAAAGAGCCATGTTGGGAGGTGTACACACATGGGGGAAGAATAGCGACGGGACGCGATGCGGTGGAATGGGCGCGTGAGGTGGAACGATTGGGCGCGGGTGAAATTTTGTTGACGAGCATAGACCGTGATGGAACGCAGATTGGATACGAATTGGAATTGACGCGCGCGATTGTGGACGCGGTGAATATTCCCGTGATTGCTTCGGGCGGCGCGGGCACGCTGGAACATTTTTATCAAGGTGTACAAGTGGCGGACGCGGTACTGGCGGCGTCGTTGTTTCATGACCGTGTGGTGAGCATTAGTCAAGTTAAAGATTACTTGGCGGAGAAGAGCGTCTCGGTGCGAAGGTAAGGGTTCATAAAAGTATAACTTCCCGCGTCAATTGAGGGTTGACTGTAAACGCGGAGAAATGGTGTAGTTCCA
>CALMZO010000082.1 GCA_937870825.1 uncultured Chloroflexota bacterium
AGCGCGCCAAAGTGTTCGTCGTGATCGACGAATTTCAATCGCTGCCGGGTGTGGACTATCCCGCGCTGCTCGCGGAATTGCAAAAGATGGGCGCGAGTTTCGTGCTCGCGACGCAGGCGCTCAAACAGTTGGACGAATTGGGTGCAACGCTGCGCGCGTCGATTCTCTCCAACGTCAGCACGCTCTTTGTGTTTCAAACCTCCGCCGAAGACGCGGACATGCTGCGGCACGAGCTCGACGACGAAGTCGAGGCGACGGACATCATCAATCTGGAACGCCACACCTGCTACGTCAAAACATCGATCGGCAAAACGCGCACGCCGATTATGCATGTCGAAACCGAAAAGCCGGGCAGTGAGGATTCTGCAGTTGCCGAAAAGGTGCGTGCGCGCGTACAGCACTATACGCGTCTCGTCCATGAGGTCGAACAGCGGCGCAGCGCGTTCTGGAATTACTGGTTTGGACGCGAAATGAACAAGGTGAAGGGCTTGCTGCTCGGCGGTGGCGGAGACAAAGACCCGCGTCGCATGCGGTTTGCGAATCCGCCCGCTGCTGAAGACGTGGTGGCGAGAAATGGGGACGGCGCGATGCCAACCGCCTCAGTTCTTGCTCGAGGAGCGAGCAGTGATTCTGAGGATGCACATGTTTTCAAGGAAGCAATGGAGGCGGACGATGCGCGCGGCGCGCCTACGCCAAGTGAGCCGAATGCAAACGCCGAGGGTATGGCGCAGGATTGGACGGATGCGGCGGAGACTGCTGTCGCATCCGCGAATGCGGAGCCGAACCAACCGCAGGGCGAACGACTGATCAAGACAATTGGTAAGGGTGGCAAAAAGAAACAAACGCATGGAGGCGCAGAACAATGACATCGGGCGCGCTCAACCCAATCTGGCTCTTGGTCTGGACGATCATTCTCTTTGCGCCGATTTATTTGGCGCTCATCAGTGGGTTGTATTTGGCGCGGCGTCATTTGCCAGAAGCGCGCGCGGTGCTGGATGCGCCGATGGAAACACTGTTCTTGTTTCCCGCCGCAGTTTGTGCGTTGGTCTTCGCGCTCGTCATCGGCGCGCGCTAGAACCAAATGGGAATGCAATGCCGGCTCATGCGTGTTGTGGTCGCTTTGCTCTTTGTTTTGCTCGCTACAGCGTGCGGCAGTGTGAACGCTGCACAGCCCATCGTGCCGCTGGTGAACGAAACCGCGCGCACTCCAATTACTCCCAGCATCGCAACGGCGAAAACGCGCGAGCCGCAAGCGGTCGTGCTTCCGACACCGCAAGTGCAGCCCGCGCCCAATGGACATTATCAAGACGATGACGGACTACGCCTTGCGATTGCTCAAGTTCAGACTCAGAGGATTCCAAATCCAACCGATGAGGATCGAGTGCAGCAGTACGTGGTACTGACTCTCACACTGACGAATTATGGCGATGCGCCGAAAGATGTAACAGGGTTTCCGTTTACGGTGTGGTTAGTTGATGACGCCGCACTCGATGAATACGCGCCCGACATCTCCGCGCCGTACGCGAACCCATTGTGGGACGCGATAGATCAATTAAACAAAGGCACTGTCAAGAAACTGCTCAAGAACAAAACGATTCGCGGCGAACTCTTTTTTCGCGTACCGCTTGGAATAGAGCAGTTCAGTCTCGTCTGGCAGCCCGACGCGCGACGACAGTGGGTGCTTCAACTGTCAAAACTGCGTTAAAGCGCATTTGCTTGGCGAATCCCAGAATAGTCGGATGGATCAAGCGCAAAACAGAATTTACATTCGGAGGGAACTGAATGATCGAACGCACACAATTTTGGCGACGCAAACGGGCCTATATTACTTTGCTCTTGTTCGCTTTGTTCATCTTCATTGCAATAAATCCGCTTTCCGCAGATGCAGCCCAATGGTTCACGCCGCGTGAAATTTGGGGCGCGAACATGGCGAGCGACGACATTGCTACTGCCCTCGAATCGAATGGAACGCAGTGGGCAGTATGGAAAGATTCGCCAACCGGGCAGTATTGGCAGATCTTTTATTCCCATCGCAGTCCGGACGGGCTGTGGAACTATGCGCGAGCGCTCAACCCAAACCCAAACAACAGCTATTTCCCGTCTCTGGCGATCGCTCCCGACAACACCAAATTCGTTGTTTGGCAGGAACGAGTCGGCGCGCTCATGCAGATCGGCTATGTGCAATTCACGAATGAGCCAGGAGCGCGGCAGCTCCTTTCAGGCAATGGGACGGCGGATTATCATCCTGCGGCAGCGGTGGACGCGCGCGGGACGAGGCACATTGTCTTTTCGCGGGGCGGTACAATTTATCATGCCCAAGCGGGACCGGGAAAGAGTTGGCGCTTTGATGCGGTGAGCGCGCCGAGCTCGCACTACTTTTATCCCCAAATCGCAATTGACGATTCAACAGGTTTGATCCATGTGGTGTATTGGAGTGACAGCAAGAGTATCTATTACACGCAGCGCCCACTACGCGGTGGAGCATGGCGCAACACCATTTCTCTGGGCGGCGGCAAGGATCCGAATGTGACGGCGCACAATGGCAAAGTGTTCGTGAGTTGGTCGGACAGTCGAAATGCGTACCGTCTTGCTACGCGCCTCTTCAAAAAAGGAACCTGGAAGAATGTTGTCTATGTTTCGAATCTGACCGGTTCGTTTCGCTCGCATGCTGTTCTCGATTCGAAAGGCAAACCGCATCTGATCTGGATGCAAAACATTGATGGTCGCAACTATGACATCTACTATTCGGATTTTGTCAAGCGCAAGTGGACCGCGCCCAAAGCCATCCGAAGCACTTACGGCTTGAACGAGGGCAATGATCTGGTTATTGATGACAACGACATGTTGCACGCGGTTTATCTTGAGATGACGTGGCACAAATCCGCGTTCAGCAGCGATCGCAGCGGCGCGGTCACGGCAGCAAATAATCTTGCACGCGCATTGCCCACACAAACCCCTTTGCCCGCGATAAATGTAATATCACTCTCGCGCACTCCGCATATTGCGACGCCGCCGCCAAATCGCACCAGGACACCTCGTCCCATACAGACGCCTAAGCACATTGCGGATGGAGATAGTTCGTTGCTCTCGTATAGAGGAACATGGCGCAGTGTGACACACGCTCAAGCGAGCGATGGCACATACCGCGTATGCGATGATGCAAAACGTTGCGCGCGGAAAGCGGCAGTGCAACTTACAGTAACGGGATCGCAAGTGATGTTCGGAACGGCGTACGGCAAAGGAAATGGAATTGTCGAAATTCGCCTTGATGGCAAGCGCCATCAGAGTGTGGATCTTTGCAAGCCGAATACGAAAAAGCAGCCCCTCTTTGCGAACATCAACATCGCCTTGCCCAATGACGGCGCGCTGCATTCTTTGGAAATACGCAGTAGCAACAGCACGAGTCCATACTGTGCAAAATCCAAACGCGGCTTTGGCGTGGATCATTTCGAGGTGTACCCATGAGAAGGAATAAAGACGTCCAAGAAATTCCCATCACGCGAATTTTTCCTTCGCTGGAGAATCCGCGCAAACGCCTGCCGCGCGAACTCGTCGCCGCGCTCTATGATGGAATGGAGCATCGCGCGTTTTTGCAAGAACTGCGCCGCCGCACCGAGACACACGTTGCACTTGCCGAATTTCTGAAAGGTCTCGACGATCTCGCAAATTCGATTCAGCAGGTGGGACAACTCGCGCCGATACGCGTCTTGCCGAACGAAGGGGAAACATATGTTATTGAGATGGGGGAACGGCGCTGGCTGTCTCATCTCATTTTGTTCTTTGAACGGGCGGAGCCGCAGTATGAGCGTATGGACGCGATGGTTGGGATCGCGTCGGACAAGATGTTGCAGAGGCGAATGGCAGAAAACGTGCACCGCGCCGAATTTTCGCCGATTGAAATGGCAAAGGGTCTCGCCGCGCGCTTGGACGAGTTGCAGCATGAGATGCCAACTGTGCGTTTGCTGGAATTAGAAGAGCGTGTCGGTGCGGAGAATGGAATTCGAGCGCGGCGCGTGCGTCAATACTTGCTCCTCTTGACGTTGGATGAGCAAGTTCTGGAATTGGCTGAGCAGGCACATCTAACCGAACGCGCGCTGCGCGGCGTTCTCAAATTCAAAAAGCCAGTCGAGCAACTTGCAGCCGTGCGACGGCTTATGGGTGAATCGGCCAAAGAAGGTCGGGCAGTGAAATCTACTGTTGCGCCCAATGCGTGGGCGGAGCAATTTGCGCGAAATGTGCTGGCTTTGGAAAAGCGAGGCAACGAACGTGGCGCATACGAACGCGCGCTGCGTGTGCAGATGAAGAAGAATCCTCGCGTTCACGCGCTGTTAGGACGCGTGCTGCATGCAAACGAAAATCGAAATGGCAACCGCTCGGTGAGCCAAGGACCGGGAACGAAGAACGGAAAAATTCGCAAACGGCAAGTTTCTGCGCGGCGACATGGACAAGCGCATCCCGAAAACGTAATTGCCCGCGGGCGCGGTGCGTTTCATCGTCGCGCGGGGCGTCGAGGGCGAACATGACGCGCAGCGGCAACATTTTGCTCACGCTGCCCGCGGGGACCGAGCCGCCTGCAAGTTTGTTCAAGGTCACATCCGACTTGGATCGGCATCTGCGCGACGGCGCGCTGGAATCTCACACCGCACTGCCCACGGGCTTTTCTCCGCTCGACGAGTATATCGGGCAAGGACTCGTGCCCGAAAGTCTCCTCTTGATCGGCGGGCCGTCGAACGTAGGCAAAACGATTTTTGCGCTCCAGATGGCGCGGAACATCGCGCTCATGGGTGCGCGGGTCGCGCGCGCGGCGCGGCGCACGAACCGACGAATCGGCGCGCTGTATGTTTGTTACGAGCACGGACCCGTGTACCTCGAACAGCGCTTGATCTGCATGGAAAGTTTCGTAGCAAATCCCTCCGCCAAGGATGGCGTGACCATGAACGAAATCCAGCACGAGATGAACATGCCGTTGGACGGAGCCCAAGCCGAAGAAGGATTGGACAAAGTACTTTATCAGCTGCCAAAAGCACGCGAGGCGTATGCGCGAATCAATGACTATTGGGAATATCTCTATTTGGTCAAGGGCGATCCGCGCAAAACGACTCCCGAAGTGTTCGACAAGTATGTCGAGTATGTGAAAACGGAAGGACGATTGGATTCGCTCGTTTTGTTTGTGGACTATTTGCAAAAAGTACCTGTGATGCCGCACCTGCACGAGAACAAAGACCCCGTACAAGTGGTGGTCGAGGAGTTGAAAAATCTGGCGCTGTCGCGGCGTATCCCCGTTGTCGCGGTGGCAGCGGGAGACAAGGAAGGACTGCGGCGCGACCGCCTGCGCTTTGAAGATTTGTGGGGCAATTCGAGCATCAACTATGAACCCGATGTAGCGATCATGCTCAATCCCACGTGGCGCGAGAACGCGGCGGCGCGCCGCAAGCACCGCGAGTCGCAGGTTCTCTTTTCCATCGAAAAGAATCGGTTGGGTCCAACGTGGATTGAATTCCTGTTTACACTCTATGGCAAATTCTACGCATTCGATCCGATAGGGAAATTGAACGACCAATGAATTCCTGTCGCTTGCAAAAACAGATATCCCAGGAGAACGTCACTACAAAAAATATCTCACATCCGCTTTGGGATGCGGAATTAAAAGTACTCAAGGTGCTGTTGCAACATCCGTATCTCGATCCATCTTGGATCGGAGAATATCTCAGCGCGCCGGTGCGCGTGAACAAGGCGCTGAGTCTTTTGCGCGCGCGCGGTTATGCGGAACGTTGGACGTACACACGCGAGCAACCAGCCCTGCGATGTGTTTGGGCGATTACGCCAGAGGGTGTGAGCGCGCTCGCGCAGCAGCTTGGCGTGAAGCCATCCGAATTAGCGCGCGCTTATGCGTATCGGCGTGGGCGCATGACTTGGCTCGTGCTGAATTTGGAACGCGTGACGATGATACGGCGGTTCATCAAGATTTTAGAGGGCTACAATCTATCGGACATAGGACCGCGCAAGTCCGTCGCGCTTGCGCCGCTCAACGCGCCCGTTTCACCGGTGTGGCGATGGCAAGTGATTGCATGGCAGGAAGAAATTCAAGTCGAGGGCAAGCAGGGAAACGCGACTCGGCTCGTTGAATTGCACGGCGAGGTCATGCTGAAGCATTGTGATGATGAACGCTACCTTCGTACATTTGTCGAATACGATAATCCCAACGTGCCGGTCCAAGCGCAGCGCTCGCGATTCGTGCGGTGGCTGAAGGCAGAAAACGCGCGGCGTGTTTTTGATGCCGACGGAAACTTGCTCATGCCCGCGCTCGTGGTAATCGCGAGTAGCGCGTATCGGCGGAGTGATTATATCGAATTGTTTCGTGGGATCGCGACGGGCAATCGGCTCGCTCTGCCGGGAATTTATGTTGCGCTTGAAAGCGATGTGGATGCGGCAGGAAGAAATCCGGCGCGGCGTATATGGCAACAAGTAGGCGTTGGTGAAGGGCGCATGCTCTTGGAAGACGAACGCGGATGGACATCGGAATTGGCGCATCCGCGTTCATGTGCCACTGTGACGCGCGTCCAAGCCCAATCGCCAGTACTTATTGTTCCGCCATCGGGTAGTGGGACAATGAGCGTTGCCGCAGATGATCTTGCAGCGTTGAATTTGGGAATCCGATTTACCGACCACCGACTCATTCGACTCATTGCCGCGCATCCGTTATTATCTGCACAAGAGATGGCGGTACTGCTGCAGTGCGACCACGCGCAAATCTCCGCGGGGCTCAAAAAACTCGTCGCGATGGATTTGATTGAATCCATATCTGCTTCATCGCCGGATGCCTTGCTGGAAGTCGCGGAGATTGCGATGGACGCGCGCAAGTTCAAGCGCAAAATGGAGACCCGTTATTATGTGACGACGGAACGCGGCGAACGGTATCTGGCGGCGATTGACGGGTTCGGCGCGGCGCTGGCGCGGTATCGGAAAGCCAAATTGTGGTCTCCCGATCAAACCCAGCGGCTCGTTCGGCAGTGGTCTCACACGCGTCTGGGGAATATTCTGTTCGCGAAGTTGGCGCAAGCGATTAACGCGCGCAATTTGGAATTGGAATGGTTTTCGGAAACCGAGAGCCGATTGTATTTTTCAGTCAACGGCAAGCAGTATGCGTTCTTGCCGGATGGGAGAGGAATGTTGAAAGGGAAAGGACGTGTCGTGCCCTTTGTTGTGGAAATAGACAAGACGCGGAGCAACGAGGACAAGATGCGGCGCAAGCTCGCACGATATTATGCGGGGGTGATTGAACGACTCCTTCCAGAGAATCCGAACGAAACCCTTCGCATTTTGATCGTAACTCACAGTCCGGACCGCATGCGGCACCTAATGAAAATCGCGAATGAGGTGACGGCGGAAATGGATTTGGGAAATCCGCCGCTACGCCAAATTGCGCCAGTTCTTTTCGCGCAACAGCAGACGATCCTGCTCTCAAAACCTGTCGTTGACCAGCCTTTATGGATCAACCTGAATGGACAGCGTACCTATTGCTTTGATGAGTTTCATCCTGCGCCACCGAAACCCGATACATTGCGAACAGGAAGGGTGACGTATAAATCGTGATTACTTTCCAATAAAGAAGCAAGAGCCTACGAATCGGGGTTGAGCGGAACGAATTAAGTTCGTGCCGCGACATTTATTTGTTTCTGTTCATTCCATGTTGTTGAGATGAAGTGAGGAATAATCCTTGAGCCGGAATGCGGATTGAAATTATCTCCCCCTCGCGATACAATTCCGTTGCATGGAAGCGCTCGCCCTTGCCGTCGCGACGGCGGTTCTTCAGTATCTCGTTGATAAAGCCGATTTAGTAGAGAGGGTACGCGGGTGGTTGAAACGCGACCCTACATCTCTGGCATACCAACGTGCGCTCCTCCGCGCGTATGCAGCGTTTGCGCGCAGTGAACCCGCGCTCGCCAATTCTTTTTTCGATGCAACTTTCCTCGCTCATGCAGCAGTCCCCGAACTTGCCAAGCAATTGACGCGCCACGAACATGCGAACGGCGCGGAACTCGCGCGCTTATGGGCGACGACATTGTATCCCGATGGGTTCACTGAAACACGCGCGCCATGGGCGACCGATGCGCGCGTGGTGCAAGCATGCGCGCAATTTTTGGAGTGGCTCGAAAATGAACTCAGGCACGAATCGGTGTTTCAACCGCTCTTTGATTCGCGCGCGCTGGACTCGCTCGAAGCGAAATTCGATGAACTGGTACGCGTATTAACCACGCAACGTGACGGGGCACTGCGGCGCGCCGAAACGTATCAACCAATCATCGATCAGATCGCGCGGCAAGGGCGCATCGAGATTTCGGGCAATGCAAATGTCGTCGTATATGGCGATATGGTCGCGGGCGACAGGATCGTTCACAATTATTTCTATGGCAACTTTACGTCGCTCGATGATTACTATATCTCGCCAGACTCGGTCTATCAACGCGTCAAAATTAACGAGTTTGTTGGGCGGGAATGGCTGGTCAGCCGCATTGATGCGTTTCGCAACGACGCGTCGCACATATCGGGCATATTTCGTATTGAAGGTGAAGCGGGCATGGGCAAGACATCGTTCCTCGCACATCTCGTGCGCGAACGTGGTTATCTCCATCTCTTTGCCGAACAAGTCCCCGGCGACAACAACGTCGAACGCGCGCTCCTCTCGCTCGGCGCACAGATTGTGTCGCGCTATCGTCTCGACCCCTACGCCGACCGCAATACGCTCCCTGCCATCGCGGGCGGCACGGATTTTCTCTACAAACTGCTCAACATGGCGTCACAGCGTTTGACCTCAGGCGAAAAAATCATTGTCGTCTGCGACGCGCTCGACGAGGCGGGAAACGGCACGAACGGCAATGTGTTTGGTCTGCCGACGACGCTACCCGACAATGTCTATTTCATTCTCTCCCAGCGTCCCGTGCCCGTGCGCCTCGAAATGAAATGTGACATCCACCACGAGCGCATCAAGCCAGACGATGCTAACAACATGCATGACATACAAGAATATTTGCGGGGGGTGGCACAGCGACCGCAAATCGCCCAGCAGCTGCGCGCGCGGAATTATGCCGATGCAGATTTTGTGCGCGTGCTTACGGCGAAAAGCAGCGGCGTGTGGATGTATTTGCAATATGCGATTGACGAGATTCAGCGCGGCTCGCGGCATCCGCTGGAACTGGATGCGCTGCCCAACGGTCTCATCGGTTACTATCTCGCGTATTGGGGCGACTGGCGCGCGGGGCGCAATCATCGCGGCAAGGGCGAGAGCGAGTGGTATGCGCTCTATTTGCCCCTGCTCACCACGCTCGCCGCCGCGCAGGAACCCATTCCGCTCGACACGCTCATTAAGTGGGCAGGTGTGAATGTGATGCAGTATCAAGTGCGAAACCTCTTGCGCGAGCAGTGGCGCGCCTTTATCACCGAACGCGAAGAGCAGGGACACACTGCGCAGTTTATTCTCTATCATGCGAGTCTGCGTGATTTTCTCACGGGCAACGTGGACACGGGAGCCCTTGCCTCTGCCGACTGCAATTTCATTGACGAACTGCGCGATGGCACGCGCGCGGCGCATCAGCGCATTGTGCAAGAATTCGAGCAGCGCTGTAACGGCACATGGACAAATCTCGTCCACGACGATTATGCGCGCCGCTACTTGACTCTGCATCTTGATGGGGCACAACAATATGAAGTTCTCGCCGCGCTTGTCGCCCGGAGCGACGCGTGGGCAAAGGCGCGCTATGACAAAGAAGAAACATGGAGCGGGTACCTGACCGACCTCGAACGCATGTGGGCGTTTGCAGAACAGAAAGAAAATGTCCGCTGGCAAATTCGATGTGCGCTCATTAAAAGTACCTTACATTCGCTCGTAGGAAACATTCCTGCTGATACATTAGTCCTGCTTGTAAAGACGGGAATGTGGGCTCCATTGCGGGCGTTTAGACAAATATCTCAAATAACAGATGAGAGAGACAAAAATGAAGCGTTAGTCAAATTGGTGCCTTTTCTTCCCAAGGACTTGGGAGTAGAAGCTTTCGCTCTTGCATGCGAGTTCGAAGATGAATGGTATAAGGGCTCTGCGTTGGCTAAAGTGGTGCGTCAGCTGTCCATTCGGCAGTGTGTCAAGTATTGATACTGTTGGCGAATTCCAGTGATGTTGTGGTAATCTTCCGCTCATACTCGAGTCGGAGGACTAACCATGAGCATCCAGCCTCGCCAGCCTAGTGAAATTCCGGAAGAAACGCGACGCGTCGCCCAAGCCGCCTTTCCTAAAGGGAACCTGTATATGCGCATCCGCGACGAATTGGGCACACTTTACACCGATGAACGCTTCGTTGACCTCTTTGCCGTGCGGGGGCAACCCGCTGAATCTCCCGCGCGTTTGGCGTTAGTGACCGTCTTTCAGTTCGCTGAAGGACTCTCCGACCGCCAAGCGACGGACTCGGTGCGAGCGCGCATTGACTGGAAATATGCGCTTGGGCTGGAACTCACCGATCCCGGCTTTGACTTTTCAGTCTTGAGCGAATTCCGGGATCGGCTGATTGCCGGGCAGCGCGAACAAGTGCTCTTGGACACCTTGTTAGACCTCCTGAAGCAAAAGCAGCTCGTCAAAGCGCGTGGGCGGCAGCGGACTGACTCCACCCACGTGCTCGCGGCGATTCGGGAATTGAACCGTCTGGAAGTAGTGGGCGAAACAATGCGCCGAGCACTCAACGAATTAGCCGATGTCGCACCGGATTGGCTGCGCACGATCGCACAACGGGAATGGTTTCCGCGCTACGCCCAACGCTTTGACTCGATTCGGCTGCCCAAAGACCCTGCGGCGCGCCAGAAATTGATCGAGACGATTGGCATAGACGGTGTCGTCTTGTTCAATGCCATCCGTACCACAGCGGAAAGTGAAATCTTGCGGAAACTCCCTGGCGTGGAGCTTCTCCGCCAAGTCTGGCTGCAACAGTTCTACACTGAAATTGCGGAGGATCACACGATTCATTGTCGCCTGCGCACCGACGAAGAGCAACCACCCGGCGAATTACGTATCCACTCCCCCTATGATCCCGACGCACGTTACAGCGCCAAACGCACCACCGAATGGGTCGGCTACAAAGCCTTTGTGACCGAAACCTGCGACGAAGAGGGAGTCCACTTGATCACGCACGTGGAAACCACCGCCGCCGTGACACAGGATGTGGACATGGGTGAACCCATTCACGCCGCCCTCGCAGAAAAGAACTTGCTCCCGGAGGAACATCTCATGGATGCGGGTTTCCTCGATGCCGAATTCTTGGTCAACGCACGGCGAGCCTATCACGTCGAGATAGTCGGTCCGGTCAAAAAAGATGTGCGCTGGCAAGCCAATGCCGGCAAAGGGTTCGGTCTGTCCGAATTCAAGGTCGATTGGGACAAGCAGATCGTCATCTGCCCGCGCGGTCAAATGTCAAGCAGTTGGACCGAACAACGCAATGCCGCGCACAAACAGGTCATCCAAGTCAAGTTCAAGCCTTCGATTTGTCGCGCCTGTCCTGCCCAAGCGGATTGCACGCGTTCCAAACGCGGGATTCGGATGTTAGTGCTCCGACCGCGAGAGCAGCACGAAGTCCTGCAACACGTCCGACGCATTCAAGAGACACCGGAATTTCGGAAGCGCTATGCCAAACGCTCAGGGATTGAAGGCACACTCTCCCAAGGCACGCGCGCCTTTGACTTGCGACAGTCGCGTTATATTGGTTTGGTAAAGACCCGTTTGCAAATGATCGCGACAGCTACCGCGATCGACTTGCATCGGCTGTTTGATTGGTGGACGGAAGTGCCGCGCGCCGTGACGCGCATTTCGTCCTTTGCACGGCTCGCACCCGAGCCCGCATTAATCGCATCCAGTTGGCGGGTCAGCTGAATTCGCCAACAGTATCACTATTCGTTATACCACCGTCCATTCCCAAGGATTTGGTAAATGAAGCATTCACTATCGCATGCAAGCTCGAGGATGAGGATCATAGAGTTAGCCTATTGAGCAGCTTGGCACCAATGATGGACATTTCACAACTAGCAATAGCCCTGACGATTGCACGAGACCTTGATGAGGAATATAGGAAAGTCAATTTGTTAACTGCATTAGCGCGGTACTTGCCTGCTGAATTATTGGATCGTGCACAGACATCTATTTATAGCATACATAAAAATGAAGCTCGATCCCAGATTCTAGAACAGATTAAACAAAATCAACATTTAATAAATCGAAGTGGGATGGAGGCACTAGAGAAAAAGGCGGAAGTTAACGTAACACCCGAAAGAGATTTGGAATTGGAGGCTAATGATGAGCTTCGTGAGTATTTACGTGAGCGCGTGATGAAAGCGCAAACAATTCAAGATTCGTTTGAGAGAGCTGCGCTATTGGTTGCCTTGGCAAAGCATGTATCATCAACGTTTGTATATGAGGCATTTCTGGTGGCGCGAGAAATATGGGCAGTGAATGTAAGAGCGAATGCCCTGGCCAAACTGTCACCTTACTTGTCTGAGAACTTGGTGGAGACAGCGATGGAAGATGTACTTGATTACGGAGATAAGTATGAAAGCTCATTCAGTATAATGGCGCCTCATCTGTCATCTAAACTGATTAGACTGGCATGGAAGAAGATATTAGAAATCTCCGAGGAGGAGTACAGAGCTCAATTATTTAACGCGCTCGCCGCATATGCTTCACGTGATCTATTGCCTGAGATGCTAGAAGAAACCGAATCTTTTGAAACGTATGATGCGAAAGCAATTGCGTTGGTTGCATTAGTTCCACATTTGGCTGAAGAAGAACAACAGACAGTTGCAACCGAAGCGTTGAATGCGGTTTTTTTGGCAGAGGATGTGAAGGAAAAGGCACGAATGTTGAGTGCGGTTGCGGCGTATATTCCGGAAAAGCTACTCGGCGAGGCATTAACAGAAGCACGTCGGTGTTGTAGTCATGGGTATACAGCAAGGGCAATCAGTGCTTTTGTGCCACGTATAATCGAGAATTCGCAAAAAGAATCTATCATAAACGAAGCTTATCAATATGCGTTACAGGAAGACGAGGATGGCTATTATATTGTAGCTTTGCACAACTTGATTCCATATCTGTCGCCTGAATTGAAAATTGACTTATGGAATAAATCTTGGGATTTTTCATTCGATGAGCCAGAGCATCGATTCAATTTCCTACGAGTTTTGGCTTCAAATTTGCCGGTCGCCTTTTTGGTGGATAAATTTGCCAACGATCTAGTGCATGGTTCCGTCGAGCTATTGGTAGCGTTGGGTGAGATTTCAGACTATTTACCTACTAATGAACGCCAAAAGATATTTAGTGACGCAAGAGAGATGGCTGAATCAAATGAGAATCCAAGGATTGGGGTAACAAGTTTAGGAGCGCTTGTACCTTTTCTGTCTGAGTCAGAGCAAATAGATCTTCTGCCAAAGATCCTCGATTCGATTACACACATGAAATCTATAAATCCCTCGGACAGAACCTTATTATTGAATAATGTTGTTCGGGCCTGGACAAAAGTTGAGTTTACTGGATGTACTCCCATATTAGTAAATTCAGTATTTCGTTCATTGGGAGCTTATCCGCGTGATCAGTTATTAAACTATTTAACTTCGCTGCTTCCTCTCATTCAGCATTTTGGCGCACAGTCCGCAATAGGGGAGACGCTATTCGCCCTGCGCGATGTGACGCGGTGGTGGCCATAAACGAGTTTGAAAGATTATTGAGTTACTGATGAACTCAGAAATACTTCGGGAATTTCTCCCGCATACGTAATCACCAACCGCTGTCCTGCACGCGTAATCGCCATATAGAGTTTGCGCGTGTTATCGCGAACGAGCTCAAGACGTTCCTCCTCGGACAAGCGCAAACTTTGTTCTTGCTCATGCAATTCCCGTATCCCGACCAGAAACACAATCGGACTCTCTAAACCCGTTGCTGCGTTAAGCGTGCAAACGCGAATCGCGTCCGCTCGCATTCCCTCTTTTGGGTCAATCGCTTTGCCCGCGCCCAACAGGGGTTCCAAACGTTCTTGAATGTGATTCCGTCCGAGATAATTCGCGTGAATCACGAGAATGTGTTGAAGCGGAATGCCCGCTTGAACGAGCGCGTGAATTTCATTGACGACGCGCGTGACTTCATCCTGCTCGCTCGTCAATGGAATAAGTTCCGGCACCAACCCGTTTGGTAAATCGAGCAGATTCGGCGCAACAATGTCATCGTCATCATCAGGTAAACGCGTCCGATACAGGAGCGTCGCAAAACTCAAAATCTCGCGCGTGGTGCGATAACTTTTTTGCAAACGCGTCACGCGCCCGCGCACCTCCAAGCCGCTCGCAAGCCACGACTGTCGTCGTTTGAGAAATCCCTGCGTCGGGTCGGCGGCGAGAAACAAATGTGCAACGCCCGGTTTCAACAGCTGCTTGATCAGTTCAAACCACATTGGCGCAAAGAACTGCGCCTCGTCCACCAGAATGATGTCGTATTCGGGCAAACGGATTTCGCGCGTTTGACTCCACCGCCACAATTGGCGCGGCACATCTGCCCAATCCACCGCATTCCGTTTCGCTAATGCGCGCTCGTAAGATTCAAACGCGTCATACACTTTGTGACGCTGCGCCTCATTCAACGCGAAACCGCGTCCCGCGCGATTCGCAGCCAAATACTCGTCACGCGTGAACAAGAGCCGGTCTTTGTACCAATCCACTTCTTCCGCGAGCATGTGTGCGGAAACGGGAGTGTCGCGCAAATGCGCGTGCCACGCTTGTTCCATCAAACGCTCGCGTTCTTTTTACCCGAGCGGATTGCGCCACGGTTTGCGACGGTCCCAGTGCGCGCGGCACCAACCGTAAAAGGTTCGCCATTCCGTTTCTTCTGCACTCACGCGCTCTCCGCGCAACCGTTGATAGCGCCACTGCAAATCATGAGTCAACGGGCGATTGTGCGTGAGCACCAGAATGCGTTTGTGCGGACAGAGTTGACGCAAGAGATGCGCGCGATAAATCAAGATGAGCGATTTGCCGCTTCCCGCGACGCCATTCACGAGATAAAGACCAAACTCGCGCGCGGCCGTTTCCGCTTCTTCATTCAACGTCAATTCCGTTTTGAGAACCCACTCTTGATCATAATCCAAGAGATATTCGGTCAATTGCGCGTTGGTGTTTCGCGCAATGGGTGCGCGCACGGTGAACTGTGGTGGAATGACAACTTCGGACGTGAACGTTTTTCGTAATTGCGCGATCGCGTCTGCGTTCAATGGCTCGCCGAGATTATGTTCGAGCCATGACTGAAATTTTTCGGGATGCAAATCCTCTTTGCTCGAGGCTGTAAATCCCATGGGCAGTTGGAGTTGCAGTTCATCCATTTCCGTACGGGATAAATTTGGAAACACCAGAGCCAATGGAATGGCAAGAGCACTTTGCTCGACAGAGCGCGCGAGCGCGGAAATGATTTCGGTGAGTGATTGTCTTGATGATGTGTTTCGCGGCGTCAACTCGAGTAGTGATGGGTGCGCGATGGCATGCACTTCTGCTGGCGTTGTCGCAAGGACGCGCAAAAGCAAACTCCGCCGGCCTTGATGCAAAACCCAAAATTGGGGTGTTGGCTCATCGGATACGGAAAGCCGCTGCCAAACTACATACGCCGCGTCCGGCAAGCGTTTCAGCAACCGAAAGAGTTTCAAATATTCGGACGACGCATCGCCAAGCGACGTCGAGGGAATCAAGGCTGCCATGGTGCGGAGGCGGAATCCAATGTGCGATAAGTGCAGCTCTTGAGCAAGTCGCGCAAGAGTTCAACGCCTTGCGCGAGTTCCGGGTCCTCCGGCTGCGCGTTGAGGACATGGCGACTGCCGACGATGATGAGTTTTTTGCGCGGGCGCGTGACCGCGACGTTCAAGCGTTCGGGCTGAAAAAAGAATTCTGCCAGGTCGGCGGCGAACATCGGTTTGGGATTTATATATTTGCTGGAGTATGTGAGTTGCTATGTTTGCCAACGCTGCTAATTTTTGGCGCGCCAAAGATTTTGATTGCTTGTTTCTTTGCAGCGATCCTTACGTTGATCATTGGAACGCTACTGAACACACAGACCAAAGTGAGCGCGCATATGGCGGCGATGGGGGGATGCACGGCGGTATTGTTTTACATTTCGTCAGTGTTGGGGATTCTGATGATTGCGGCGTCAGTCGTTGTAGGATAGGCGCGGATTTATTTGAGGCAGCATACATTTAGGCAAGTGGTGGTCGGTTGGGGCGTGGCGGTTGCAAGTGTCATAGTGATTTTTCCTTCATTTCTTCCTCAAATCCCCCGAATTGTCTAGCCCACTCCTTCAACCAGGTCTCTGTTTCAGCATAGCTAACAAACCGGCGCTCCGCCTGCCGAAATGCAGGTGTATGCGCATAGTGCCGCCTATTAATCGTTTGGCTGCCCATAACTTTGTGAAGCAATTCGTGATACATTACCAAATCTACAACGGCTCTGGGTACGCGCGCGTCGTCAAGAGTAAGACTAAGCATGATCGTGTCGGTTGAAGGGACATAGTGTCCCATCTTGCGAAACGTGAGTGTGCGATTCCAGACCAAGCGAGGCGGGCCGAGTTTTCCCTGAAAATAATCAAGATTTATACGTGTGAAAATTTCGGACAAATCATAGTGCTGCCCGCGCGTTCTGGTTTCGAGCTCCATGGTCGGTTGAGAAAGCGTTAGCTGCATTTCTCCAAACTCATCCCCCCGCGCATATTCGCGCAAAATTTCGACAGCGGTACTTTCATTTGGTTGAAATGCGAGTCGAACGAGTGCTTGAAGAATAGGGCGTGGCGCACGGATGAACCCTTCATTTGCTGCGAGCCGAATTTCTTGCGGAGAACGTCTGATACGGAACAACCCATTGAATTGAGCGAACTCGCTTCGTACATGCGGCGGATTAGACACACCATACTCAACTGTGAACGCGTTCACTTCTTGCAGCACATCGCGCACGGTGTCGATGTGAGCGTCGAGGTTTTCAGGAACTGCCAAAAACGCGAGCCATTCGTACACCTGTCGCGACTGTAGGGGCAATTGCGAAGGGCTACTGTTTGCTTGGCGCGCAATCTCGTCCACACTCCGCACCACGGTTTCGATCCGTTCGCGTAATTCTGTGCGTGCTTGTGGATTGAGCGCGGATTCTGCTAAACGCGCAATCTCTGCTTGTACCTCAGTTTCGATACGAATCAGATTTTGAACGCGCAAGGTTTTTGAGTGATTTTTATCCGGCGAGGATAGAACGGAGAGATTCTCTAGGTCAAGATTCTTGAGATAAAGGTACGCATTGCGAGATGGGACAGATAACTGCGCGGGAGTGACGTTGTTTGACGCGCAAATTTTTTCTACCTCAGCCACCGCGCGCTGTATATTGGTCCGAAACGTTTCCATTTGCTCCGGAGGAATACCCGTTGCTAGTTGCGCGCGAACGCGATTCATTGTTCCAACTAGACCATTCAGGCGAATTGTGCCCATAGCTTTGGACTCAAGTTGAATTATGCTGCCCTGCCTGCTTTTCCCACACCATAACGGTGCCAGAACCCCAAACTGATAGCGCCTCACGGACTACAGGCTCGACATCACCCCACGTGAATTTGAGTGCCGGACATTAAATCCAAATTGCAGAGCTTGATACCTAGTCTCAGGTCAGAAAAGGCTTGAGCGTACTGCGTACAGCGAACTGAAAGTCCTGTTCAGTTGACGGCTTGCCCGGCTCCAAGAACGGGACCGCGAGTAACTTTCGCTTTTTAACCAACTGGAACGCGGTAGGCATATCACCAATACTTGTGAGTGTAGCCACGAACGCGCCCATGCCATTCTTCGCCCGCTCAGTCGCGCGTCGCCGGGTGCCCACTCTTTTCGGTTTTGGTCTGAATGGAAATTCAGAGGACAACCCCAAAAACTCGCGACCTACGCTCAACTCGATTGCTCCGACATTTTTGCATTCAACAAGGAAAATAACTTGATCAGTCTTTGGATTCACACCCCAACTGCTGCGACACTGGTCGGCAACATCTTTCGGGAGAATGACTATATCGAGTTCGTGTTCAGTGCCTGACCTTCCGTTGCACTTACAGCAAAGATGCATTTCATATGTTGTCGTACGCGTTTTGATGATGTAATAAGATGCCCCTCGTGAATAGATGCGGGATGGTCCAAGAGGATAATCAAACCGACCAGTCCTCGTCTGAGCAATGCTGACGCGAACTCCTTGCACACGTTTTAGTGCATCCGCAATCAAGGATGCAATGTAGGCAGTGTAAATGTAGCCTTTGTACTGGACTAGCGATATTTGTGGCGCAGTACTACCCAATGCCCGCAATGATCGCGTCACTGCAGCAAGCATTTGTTGCTCAGGAGTCATGGGCTTCACTTGAAAAGAGGTGACTTACAGAATTGCGCCAGGGAACGACTGCCTCCGGACCGTCGCTATGTACGATGAATTGCTCCATTGCAATCAAAATACTTTGAAAATGGTCACTCGCTTCATGGAACGCTTTGGTTGAAATATCGGAGAGAGGAAAAGTGCGAGCAACAAAATGTTCTTTTTCAATAGGTACTGGATGCGAGTCGTCTTCTGGTGCGATCTCAAACTTGTATTCTTTTATTGCGTCAATGCATCGCAAAGGTAGTACAAGCGACGAATATAAAAGTGCGAGCGCGCAGAGTAACAATTCCATAGCGGCATCGTGTTGCTGCCTGCCTTCGCCTTCGATAAGCAAGGGGTCGTACACGTACCGATTGTAGCGAATTCGTAAAAGTGCGAGCTCATCGGCGAGAGGTAAATAAAACTCTGTCCCCCACGCACTGCCATCTAGGGACTGCTGTTCGGAGCCAAATGCAATTATGCCCTGCTCAAGATAGCGAATGAGATAAACGGCTTGTGAGAGCGTCATGCCAATTTACTTCGAGGGTTGCCGAACGGCAGGGACTCAAACTCCGCCAACTGGCGTAATAACAACTAACGCATGTGGCAGAACTTCCTCAGTACTTTGCACTGGTGTCAGTTTCAATCTGTTCAAAAGATAGGGCGATAGCGACTATGACCAGAGAGAGACAGTAGAGCCAAATAGGTTTGTCTTGATAGACACTCATCAAGTCGCGTCATTCTCTTGCTCAATCTTCACATCTGCCTCTTCCAATGGCTCTAGTACCGCATTCCGCAGCCAGACGGGATCAAAGCCCCCAAGAGATTGTGCATTGACGATAACCTCAATGGTACCCGCCTTATCGGCGAGATTGGCAAACGCGTTGAAACTCGCATAGACTTGTTGGCGATTGACTGTCAACTTGAAGCGCACTTGGGTCGAACGGGCTGAATAGGTGGGTGTCGTTGGTTGATAGGTCACTGTGCTTCCCACTTCTGGCTCAGCGGGGGGAACAGTTACTTGTGTTGAGCTCGGTTGTGTTGTTGCAATCTCCGTTTCGATACCCGAAGGCAGCACGATAAATCCCGTGCTCAAGTCAATCTCGTCATCGCGCAAGTCTTTGCTGATGACGACCTGATTGTGTCCCACGAAATATCCTGATCCCTCTTTGAGCCGATCCCGTTCCACACGGTCCGCACGTCCAACGAATCCAAAAGCCCCGTCTTTTACTCCCGCAACAATCGCGCGTCTCAGAACACTTTCGTCCTCAAGCCGCGGGAAACCAATGATTCCGTAAAAGGAATCGCGAATCTGTTCGGTGGTTAGCCCTAGTGTTGCTGGCTCACCTGCCCCGAGACTCTCGCCGAGGCGCATCAGTTCAACAATCTTATTTGGCGTTACGGTGGAATACACGCGACGAATCACGACGGTCAATAATTCTATGAGGCGTTCGTGAATTCCTGCCGCAGTCAGAGGGCGACCACCAATTTCCAATTTTTCTATACCAAGTGCGCCGTTCTCCATCTGCGGGAGATAGACTACTGTGTAGAGAGTGCGAATCGCAGACTCTAGCGCGTTCTTTTCAGTACTCTCGCGTTCCTTGAGTTGTTCCAGCTGTTCGCGCGATAGACCAACCTGGGTGCGTTTGTTGCGCAAGAGCTCAATCGCTTTAAGGTAGCGCGCCGAGCGACGCAACGATTCAATCTGGCGCACATCGGGGATTGCCAAGCCGATTCCGTTCTTGTATTTGCGCAGATCGTTGCCGTGTTTGTTGAAATATTCCAAGACTGTGTCTCGCTGCGTCGCATCTCCCATCTCGGCAAATTCGAGTGGAAGGTAAGCAAGCAAAAAGCGCGACTCTTTGTCAGGAACGTCTGATGATTTGTCAGGCCAGACAATCGCCGCCCTGCCCGACAGACGATTCAATAGATTGTCTTTTATCGCCGTGCGAACTTCACTCACATGAACGCTTGTCTCCGCCTCTTGCTCCAGGAGCTGCGTAACATTTGGTGTGGTCTTGAAGACATAGTGCGTGCCGTCAAAATGGAGATATAAACATTGTTCCCGTAATTCTTTCAAAGTCGCCTGCGCGGTGATGCTGTCCAAATCGGGACCAACCACACATGCCAAGAGTTCGGGTTCGGTGACGCCTCGCCCGATCACTTCGCCATCCGCTCCGCCCGCGCGCACGGCACCACCAAAGGAATACATCAAAATCGCCGTCGCCAAGCGCATGGCGGGATGAACTCCGCTCAAATGTGGAAATTCGCGCGCCAAGCGTTCGTCAATTCGTCGTGCCCGCGCGGTGGGGCTGGTGAAATCGTGCCGCAATACTGCCTGAAACGCATCGCCCTGTCCGACTTCGGTAAAGAATGCTTGTTGGACATCTGCATCTTGAATGGGAATATCTTGTGCGCCAAGCAGTGGCTCGGCTTTATCATCGCGTTTGATTACATACAGACAGGTCGCGAGAAATCGGAGTGCGCCGCGCGTGCGTTGAAAATCCGGCAGCGACGCCCAACGCTGGCTCATGATGTCAATAAGGGTCGGATGAAACGGATATGCCGAGGTGAATCGTTTGCGTAATGCCAGACCCTCATCCTCCGCTGCTCGCCGCGCGGCAGCATCGGTCGCGAATGCCTTGCGCATCTGCGTGACCACATCTGCGTATGCCGAACCGATTTGTTCGGGCGCGTTCTTGTCGGTGATTTCCGCCAGCAACCGTCGCTGCAAGACAGGGAGAATTTCGTCGCCTTGGATCGGTTCGCGTTTGGCATCCACACGCGCGGTCAGATGGTCCAGCATGTCGAGCAGCAGAGCATTGCCGAATGATTCGCGGGCGCTCGCTTGTAGGGAATAGATCATGACGGCGTGCGAACTGTTGGCGACTTCGGTGCTGAGCGATTGAATAAAATCCAATGTTTGCCGCCCAAGCGTTGAACTTCCCACGACATCCGTATCCGCCTGTGCACGCTCAAAGTATTTCAGCACTTCGTCGAGCAGCAGCAATTTCGGTGCTTGATTGGTCTCTCCTCGACCGATCAACTTGGCAATGACATCGCCGCCAGGTGCGATCTTTTTTTCGTCGTGATACGCGACCTCGCGGTATAGCGGTTCTCCACCTAGGTGCCAAGCGAGCCAACCCCACATGGTTCGAACACGAATTCCGGGCGCGACTTCTTTTCCCGTCACATCGAACTTTTCACCGTCGAACCACGCAACGCGAACTGTCCCCGGATCTGCCAAGGCCGCCGCCTCAGGCCAATTTGCCAACAATGCTTTGCGGTCGTTCACGGCGTGATAGAGAGCGAGTAAGAGATGAGATTTACCGCCGCCGAACGGAGAACGCAATTGCAACACGCGGTCGCCGCTCTTGCCCGCGAGACGCGCCAAGACTTCATCCATCAAACGGCGCATGCTGCTCGTGGGATACGTTGCCTTGAAAAAAGGCGCAGCTTCGCGATACACCTTGGGAACGTTTTTGTCGCCTGCGATCACTGCGCCCAAATCAATGGCATACGTGGCAATCGCGGTGTTGCCTGACTCGACATCCGCATTGAGGCGCACACATTTTGTCCATGAGCGCAGTTGCTCTGCTGTCACCGCCTTCTTTGTCGTTTTCGACTTGTCTTCTAGCAATCCTGCCTCTCGCAATAACACACGGAGCTGTGACGCGATCAGGCGCGCGTCATCTTCATGCACATCTTCCGCATGATGTGCCGCATTGTTCCGTAATTCCAACCATCCCGATAAGTCTGCTGCCCTGAGTCGCGGGAATTTTTTGTCGAGATACCGTTCAATCTTGTCTATCATCTTGGTATCCCGATACAGACCAAGCAGTTGTCCCAATGTCAGTTCGGCAACTGCCCTGTTCGGACCGATGCGAGACAACTTTTCTGCCATCTCTTTCTGCTCGGCAGCAGACAAGCGCGGTTGGACTCGCGACAAGAGTTCGCGCAACAATGCCTCGAGTAGACTTGCTGCTGCTATGACCGATTGTGCGTGGTGACCATTAAAGGTCAGTTGATCAACTTGCGCGAGCTTTTCTGAATAATCCATCGTTCACCGCCGTTATGTACTTGAAAATAGATGAGCTGGAGACTGGGGCATGCACATACTATGTAGGCTGGCATGACAATGCCCCAGCTGATTGCCGTCTTCTATTCAACAGTTTTTCCCGTCGTTCCTTCAGAAGTTATTTCCAGAAGCGCTGCTTCAAATTGTTGGATCATATTCCCTTTTCCAAACAACGGCTGAGCAACTCGTCTGGAACGTATGGCGATGAGCAACCACATTATGGAGACTATAATGGCAATGCCGATATTGTATTGAGGTGGGAGAATTAGATCGGGAGATGCGTTAGGTGCAGTGTTCGGGTTCGTTTCAACCAACCAGGCGACAAGACCAAAAAAGATGATACATACAAAACCCAAAGCAATGAACATGTTTTGAAGAATTGGTGCTATCCAGCTTTCCCACAAGACCGAATGCGGTACGAGCCAGCGAATAATCCAGGGTGACCTTGCTCTGTTTGCAGTTTCGCGAGCCAAGATCTTTATTCGCAAAGCATATAGAACGCGCTCGTACCTCTCATGTTCGACTAGGCGAAGATACACGCTGTTACGAGCAATCGTCTGGGTGTTGTTGAAGAGAACTATGTGTCCATAAAAAAGAACAAAAAGGGGCAGGAGCGCAACATATGGGTTTCGGAACTGGAATGCGGCGACAATGGCAACCCCCGTCAGCGTCACTACGATGTTGGCGACATTCACAGCGTGGCTTCCATTGTCGAGGATTTCTTGACGCAAAGAGGCGTGTTCCACATCGGTACTCATGTTTAGACTCCATGTATGCCCCACTAACCCTGACGTGGGATTGTCGTCGAATACAGCGACCGTAATTTTCCGACAAAGCCCGAGAGCTTGTCAGCAAACAGCATCGGATTCCCGCCAAAACCGACTCGCACGTGAAACATATAACGACTATCTTGGTCGTTCTCTCGGAATCCAAAGAATCGCCCGGGCGCGACCCCAAACTCCTTATCCAGCGTGTCAATTATTTGATCTGCGTCCCTTGTTTCCAAATTACTCAACCAGGGGAGCCCGGGAAAATAGATGCAACCATAGTCTAAAACATCTCCCCTAAGAATGCCTTGACTCAGCAGAGGATTCAGCTCACGGCGCATCCTTTCACGGTTGGATTCCGCTATGCTTCTTGAACGCGCTGCATACTCATCGAGATTTTGAAATAGCATGCTCGCGACTATTTCGGTGTCTTGAGAGCCGATGTTTATCACTACTTTGTAGGTTTCGCGAAGCCGTTCAATAACTGGAGGGGACGCTAACATCCATCCGCATCTCAGACGACTGAGCCCATACACCTTCGACAGACTATTGATCGAGATAAAGTCATCGCCTAAACGGGCTGCAGAAGAAAGATTCCCACCGGCGAAAGTCGGGGATTTATTACTCCCAATATCTTGGGTCAAATCTAAATAGATTTCATCAACGACAACCCTTATCACATTCGGATCGGCAAGCTCCCGAACAATCTGTGCGATTTGCTCTAGTTCCGAGATGGTAGTAAGCGCGCTCGTCGGATTGTGTGGGTTGCTTATCAGTACAACTCTAGTTCTGTGAGTTATGAGATTTGGCAAGATTGCCAAGTCAAGTGCAAAGTTGGCAGCAGGGTCGCGATACCATGGAACTACTTTGGCTCCGCTTTTCTGTACTGCCAAGCAAATGGGTTGATAGCATGGCATCTCAACGACCGCCTCGCTATCTGAATCCAGAAATGTTTTGCAAACATCATAAATGGCATTTGAAGCCCCAGGAGTTAAAAGTATCCTTGGCTCATCTTGGCTGTCTGCAATGCCGTACCGTTTTGCAATTGCGCTCTTTAGGCTAGGAAGTCCCCATTGGTTATCCTCATCGTGTAACTGGCGGAACTGGGGTAAGATAAAAGCTGTGTAGACGGCCTCCTGTATCGTAGGTTCATCAACGCTACTATGTGATAGAACATCATCGGGACTTTTGCTCTTTGCCCATGCGAGAAAGTCTTGTTCTCTAGCTATTGCTTTCATTTCCAATCCTCTATTGAACATCAAAGCTGACCTTCTGCGTCAGACCAATGGCTTGGCATTCGCCTCAACCACCGTTCGCCAGTTCGTTGTCAACTTGCGCAATGCCGCGGCTTCCTGGCCACTTGCTACAATCAATGACTTTCCGCCACCCGAACCATTGCCTGAGAGTTTCGCACCCGCGAGAGTTTCTGCAACAACACGCAAATGGTCTAGATTAGAACGGATTCCTAAATGATTCAAGGGATGAGATAGCCACAATGAGCAAACCAAGCGCGGGCATCCTCTGGCGT
>CALMZO010000083.1 GCA_937870825.1 uncultured Chloroflexota bacterium
GACGTGCTGCCAATGTGTTCGATTCGGACATTCAAATCGCGCAGCGCATCCGCCAATTTCGCGCGGTCTCGCTCGAACTGGATTGCCCACTCCGGGTCATACGGGACAACCATGATGGGGTTATCCATATTCAATCGAGGGAATAGCCCAACTCGCGCAGCAGGCGGTCATCGCGCCGCCACTGTTGACGGACTTTGACGGTCAATTCCAAATACGCTTGATGCCCCAGCCATTCCTCGATTTCCTTGCGCGCGGCTTGCCCCACCTTTTTCAACATACTGCCGCGTTCCCCAATCACAATCGCTTTTTGCGAATCTTTTTCCACCCAAATCGTCGCGGAAATGTATGTCAACTGCGGCGAGCGTTCTTCCCATTCGTCCACCTGTACCGCGATGGAATGCGGAATTTCTTGGCGCATATTAACCAGCAATTGTTCGCGCACGAGTTCTGCGACGAGAAACTGCAGCGGCGTATCGGTGAGTTCATCTTCGGGATACAACGCGGGTCCTTCCGGCAAACGCGCGACAATCATGTCGAGCAATTTGTCGGTGTTGTCTTTTTTCGTCGCCGCAATCCGCATCCAATCATCGTGTTTGACCAAATCGAAAAAGGCTTGCGTGATAACGCCAATCGCGTCGCGTTTGAGCAAGTCCGTTTTGTTCAGCGCAAGCAGCACGGGCGCTTTCACGCGCTCATTCAACATTTCCGCAATGTCTTCATCTTCGCGCGTCGGCATCCTCGAACCGTCAACGACAAACACAACAACATCTACATCGTGGAGCGAATCCACCGCCGAACGCACCATAAATTTTCCGAGCGGATGAATCGGGCGATGAATGCCGGGCGTGTCCACGAAAACGATTTGCGCGTCGGGACGCGTTAAAATTCCGCGCACGACGCGGCGCGTCGTTTGCGGTTTGTCGGAAACAATCGTCACTTTTGCGCCCACGAACAAATTCAGCAACGATGATTTGCCAACGTTCGGACGTCCGACAATGACGCAGAATCCCGCGCGGTGTTGAGGCGCAGGTGCTTCGGTGATTGGGTCAATGGTTGATTCTTTTTTACGTCGCGGCATAATCCCTCATCAGATAAAAATAAAACGCGGCAAATTCGCGCAGCACATTCCACGTATCGTGCCACATTGGCAGAGTCGTGACGGCGGCAGCGGAAACGTCATGCGCGCCAAACCGTTTTAACGTGATGACGGCGCGCGGCAAATGGTAATAATGCGAGACAATGACTGCGGATTTGAAATTTTGCGCGTCCATGATTTGTTTCGCGCTGCGCGCGGTTTCGTACGTATCATAGCCGTTGCGGTCAACAAAAATTTTTTCGGAGGGAGTTCCGCGCCGAATCAAGTACTCGCGCATGACATCGGCTTCTTCGTGTCCCTCGCCGCCCAAGCCGCCGCTGACCATCACATTTGCCACCACACCACTCGCATACAATTCGAACGCGCGGTCAAGGCGTTCCCGCAAACGCCAGGACGGCACGCCGCTGCGTTCGACGCGTGTGCCAAGCACAATGGCAACGTCGGCAGGACGCGGCTGCGCGTTCACACCTGAAAAAATCGTCCACGCGGAATGCAGTCCAATCCACGCGACAACGCCCAACAAAACAAACAGGATAACGCGGAGCATCAAACTCCAATCCACTTGTTCAATTCATCGCTCAGCGCATCCAACGCAACGAGGCGCGCGTTCGGCTCTGTGCGCGTTTTCAGTTCGACACCGCCTTGTGCGACAGTCTTGGGTCCCACCGTAATTCGCAAAGGCAAACCGATCAAGTCCGCGTCGTTAAATTTTACGCCCGCGCTTTCGTTGCGCTCGTCCACGAGCGCTTCCAATCCCGCTATCGCAAACACGTCACTTACTTGTTCAAGCGCGTGTGAAACTTCGGGTCTGTCCGCGTTCAACGCGACGATGTACGCATCGTACGGCGCAAGGGAACGTGTCCACACAATCCCGCGTTCATCGTGATACGCGCCGATGTGCGCGAGCAAGAGCGCGCCCAAATCGAGTTCGAGGGTGACGGCGATTTGTTTTTGCGCCTTGCCGTTCGCGTCGAGAAAATTCGCGTCGAGCAAACGCGGCGCGGCAATTTTTCCGAGCGCGATGCCGCGTTCCAGGTTGAGCGTTCCATTTCCATCGGGCGCGGCATCACCAACACACGCTAACGCAATGTCCGCAATCACATCGGGCTTGAAATCGCGCGGGACATTGGTGTTCAAAACATGATAGCCCGCCTTGTTTGCGCCCGCGACGAGATTCGGCGAACTGGCAATTGAATCATCGACAATAATCGTCGCGCCGCGCGTGCCGATGGGCGACGCGTATCCGGGAACCGCGCCGACACGCGAAATCTCTTCGTCCGTCGCCCAACGCAATGTTTGTACACCCAACGCGCGTTTGATTTTGTTTTCGTCAATCTGCAAATCGCCGCGAATGACTGCAAAAATCACACGTTCGCCTGTCGAATAAAAAATTGCTTTCGCAGTCCGGCTCGTCGGGACATTCAAGAAACGCGCGAGGGATTCGATTGTGTCGCAGTGCGGGGTTTCGATTTCTTGCACAGGTAGGGGCGGTTCATGAATCGCCCCTACCGTTTTCATTCGAGTCGCTGCCGCGCGCGTTGCCGCATACGCGTTGCTCGAAAAAATTTCCAAATCGAGTTGCGGCGCGGTAGTGTACCACAGGCGCGCATCGGAAACATCTTGCGCGGTTTGCGGTGCCACGCCGGCATATTCAAAAAAATCGCGCGCCATTTTTTCAAACGCGCGTAGAGTTTCATTCGCCGCGTCGAGGTTCGCTTCCAACGACGCGAGATGCAAACGCGTGACGCCGCCGCTGTGCCAATAGACGCGCGCAGGCATTTGTTTGTACGATTGAATTTCGGCGGATGCGAGTTGAGCGAGGTCGAGATGCGCCACACCGCGAATTTCTTGCGCGCCGAGTTCCTGCAAATCTCCGCGCAACAGCGCAAACATTTGCCCGATTACATTCGCGGCAAGTGGCAGATAAACAAATTGGCCGCGTTCGACGGGACGAATCAAACCCGCGCGATACGCGAGCCGCAGCGTTTCATCGGCGATGTCCGCCGGCGCGTCGCGTTTGGTTTTGGAAAAGAGTTGAGCGTAACGCATTGGCATCAGTATATGCGTGTTCCTCAAAACAAAAAAGCAGCGAGCGTTTTTGCATCGCTGCTTTTTTATTTTGATTTTTCTATTTCGGCATACTTGCCAACGCGTCATACGCGGGTTTGCCGAGAATGCGGAAAGCGTCGAGTTCACCGCGGTCAAAGTCCAACTGCCATGCAATCATGACGCCAACCCAACCCTGCTGCTTGCCCCATTGGTACGCTTGCACGTACCACTGCGCGGCTTGCTCGGGGGAATTGTCTGCGCCCGCCGGATGACACACGCTGCCGCCGCACGAACCGCCCGTGTGTGTGGGCCATCCAAATTCGGTGGGCCAAATTTGTTTGTTGCCGTCGCCGTGTCGGACCATCACACTGCGATAGCCGGTCATGGTCGAAAGGAAACTCCAACTCGGATGGCGATTCTCGAACGGCGAGCGGAACGACGCTTCGGGACGATTGCACGCGGGGTCCGTGATATTGCAGAGCGCGGGAACATTGAAACCGCTGGGATGCGCGCCGATGGCATCGGAAAAATTTTTCAAGCCGTTCTGATACAACTGGTCGAGATATTGAATGTCGTCAATCGCGACGACGCCATCATTCCAACCCGTCGGTGTGGGCGCGCCGGAAACGACGACAATCGAAGGACATGCATTTTTGATGGCGGGATAAACCGCTTTGAGCATATCCATATACCGCGCGGCAGACAGCGGCGCACCGCTCCATTCGCGCTGCAAATTTTCTTCGTTCCAAACTTCAATCGCGCCGAGCGAGGTGTTGCAGTACTTGGCGGCAAGTCCACCGAAAAAGTCCGCCGCGTGCTGCATATCATCCGGTGGTCCTTCGCCCTGATGAACCGAACGTGACCATTCGGGCGCGCACAACACGCTAAAAAGAACTTTGATGCCGCGCCCATTCGCGCGATTCACAATATCATCCGGTCCGCTCAAATCCGCGTTGCCTTTCGCAGATTCCATGTCGCACCAACGCACTTGGACCTTTACCCAACGAAAGCCCATGTTCTGAACGTGACTTAGTTCCACATCGCGGTCTTTGCTCGTCCAATCAATTTGAATTCCATAATTGAACATGTTTTGTCCGGCAAAGTTTCCACCAGCCGCGGGCGGTGGCGGAGGTTTCGGTGTAGGTTGTGCGGCAGGTTGTGTTGTCGGCTTTGGATTGTTATTGTTTTGTGCCGGCTGCGTTGCGCGCGGGCGTGGTGTGTTGGTCGGTTCTTCTGAGGGCGGTTCCGTCGGCGGTGGCGTCGGCGCGAGCTGCGCCAGTTTCACAACAACCCCGACAGGTTCGCCTGCCGTCACGCCGCCATCCACGGAGAGCGCGACTTGGACTTGATGTTGACCGCCGTCTTTGGGTGCACTCCATTCGATTTTCGGGTCGGTCACCGATGAAGTGCCGATTGGATTTTTGTCCACGCTCCATATCAACTGCAATTGATTTTCGACAATTGTCGGCTGCATGGACTTGAAATTTTCAAGGACAGTCCACACGCGTTCGTCAATCGTAGATTGCGCGTCATAGTCGCCGACGGCAACGCCGCCGAGATTGAATTGGAGCGCGTACGCGATTTTCTTGGCGAGCGAATCGGCGTTTTCGAGCCACACCGTGTGTGCGACTCCATTGCTGTCGTTATAGTTGAAATAAAACAGACCGCTCGGCTGGTGGACTTGGATGCCGCCCGCGTCTTTGAGTCCTTGCAATTCCAACGTCACCTTCGAACCGGGCTGCGCGTCGGGTGGAATATGGACCGCACCCACCAGTTTCAACGCGTTGCCGAATTCGACGGGTGTGTACGTGTCTGCTGTGCTGTCGCGCCCCTGCACCGAAACGAGGAGCTGCAACTTGCTGCGGTCAACCTGACTCACTGCCCACTTGAGATATTGGTATTGCAGTGTCGGTTCGCCTTCAAATGCGCGCGGGTCGCTGAGCAGCGGAATCTTTACTTCGTCCGCGTATCGTCCAATCAACGCCCAATCGTACCCGGCGGTGTCAAACTCTTCTTCAGAAATCGGCGTCGGCGCGGGGACCGTTACACTCAGGATTTTTTGTTTGGCATGAAGTTCGCGGGCGAGGTCTTTGACAAACAGCGTGAACAATTCGCGGTCACTGGTGGGAATGCCGTCGTAGGCGATGTTGAACCCGCGATACACCTTTTGCACGGCGAGGTCAACGAGCGCGTTGATATGTGCATTGCGCTGCGCTTCATCAACCATCATGTTACCCGTGAGGTCTGTGCGCGCGCCGTTCGAGTCCACATTCGTCACTGTCGGCAACACGACAAAGTCCGATGCGGCGTTTGTGTCTTGAGACGCGATCGGGTCACCGGCGATGCTGCCTTCGTCCGCGATTTGCAATCCCAACGGATTCACTTGCACCAAAACATTGTCCGCCGCCGCCGGCGGAGAGGAACGATTGGGAATGCTCGCGGAAATCACCGGCGCGCGCGGCAGCGTTTCGACAACGATGACGGCTTCGGGCGCAAAGTTTAATGTGGACTCGAAACGCTCGTCGTTCAAATTCATAAAGAAGGGAATTTTGAACCAGCGTTGATTCCACAACGCGTACAGGTCGAGCGTGTCGTACGACTCGGTGTCAACGGGAATTGGCACCAAGAGATGTGTCTCTTTGGGCTGCTCACCTTGCAAGGTTACTCGATACAACGCGCTGCGCGGTTCGAGATACATCGGCAGCGTGCGCGCCAAATCGCTTGCGACAAAATTATCGAGCGACACGGTTGACGTGCGGACAGATGTCCCGTTCTTGATGGCGTTTTCGGGAATGGTCAACTCAAAACCATCCGGTTCGCTGATGCTCCGCCCTTGCGTGCTGATGGGCACGTAACCGGCATTGGCGATGCGCGACGGCAGTGCAATCGGCGGGAGCATCAAGACCGCGCACGCCATCAGCGGCAGCACGACAAAATAAACGAGCGCCGAGCCGGGATGTTTGCGGAGCCAATTGGAAAAACTTGCGAGGGGATTTGCATTAGTTCGGGCGTTCAAGTGCGTTCCATTTGCACTCAGTCACAAGACTCTTGACATTGCCCCGCTTGAGCGGGATGGGTTGTCGCGCCATAATTCTTCGCTCAATATTGAGTGAGGTCTTGAGTGACTGTGTGCCTTCTCCTTCTCGAGAGTGCCGTTCCTCGCGCATCAGAGTGACAATGTGATTTGAAATAGAGAGGAGACGGTGAGCAAGCGAAACCGGTGATGTTTCGTTGCACAACGTGGAATCAAGTGCAGGAATTGCCACGTCAGGAATGGGTGTAGATTCGGGTGAATGCGCAGAACCGATAAAAGCGCCCCGCGCTGCTTGCGAAGCGGGAGCGATAGTAACATAAGGTTTGGCAAGGCGCAAATTAGTATTCCGGCTCGATTTTCTCTTTGGCGGCGGATTTTACCCTTCCGTAAATTCGCGTCATCTCCAATAACTGTGCGGCGTTCTCGTCATTCAACGCGCCCGGCGGCATTCGCCAACACCAATTCGGCGGACCCGAGACGCCGGGCAAATTCATGCGCGCCGCATTGCCCAAACGCAAAATGTCTTGTGCGGTCGTCATCGCCGTATTCGCGACAGAAGCCCATGCGGCACGAATCAAGTCCCAGGCAATGTCCTGCGCGTTAGTGTTCAGATATTGGCGCGTGAAATGTTTTTCGCTTTCGTCCGCGCTGTTCCACCAACCGATCGCGGTGTCGTTGTCGTGCGTTCCGGTGTACACCACCCATTCGCGCGTGTAATTGTGCGGCAGGAACGCGGCTTCCGAAGTTCCGCCAAACGCGAATTGAAGAATCTTCATGCCGGGAAAACCAAATTCGTGCAGCAAGGCATCAAGTCCCGCGCGTGATTCCGTGTCGAAATCGCCCAAATCTTCCGCCACGATGCGTACGTCTCCCAGCGCGCGATTGACGGCCTGGAATAATTTTCCGCCCGCGCCATATTTCCATCTGCCCTCCCGCGCCGTTTTCGCGTCGGCGGGAATCTCCCAATAGTTGTAGAACGCGCGAAAATGGTCAATGCGCGCGACATCGCCTTGCGTAAACACACTTTTGAAACGTTCAATCCACCACGCGTACCCTTCGCGTTCCATCACATCCCAGCGATACAACGGATGTCCCCAAAATTGCCCCTCCACTGAAAAATAATCGGGCGGTACACCCGACACCAATTCGGGATTCAAGTTTTCGTCCAATGCAAAGAGACGCGGATTCGCCCAAACATCACAGCAATCGCGCGCGACGTAAATGGGAATGTCTGCGAGAATGTCAATGCCGCGTGCATTCGCGTACGCCTTGACCGCGAGCCATTGTTCGTAAAACATCCACTGCAAATACGTTTGCCGCGCAATTTCGTCCACAAGTGTGTCCTTGATGTGTGCGAGCGCGTTTGGTTCGCGCGCGCGAATGTCCGGTTCCCATTCGTACCACGCGCTGCGATTGTGCGCTTCTTTGAGCGCGAGGAACAACGTGGCATCGTCGAGCCATGACGCTTCGGCGCGCGAAAAATTTTCAAACGACGCGCGCTGTTCGTCCGACGCGCGCGTTTTGAAATTTTCGTACGCGCGTTGGAGCAAATCAAATTTCCAGGGGATGAGCCAGCCGAAATCTATGCGCTCGTTCGGGAACGCGGGAACACTTTCCAAATCGCTCGCGTCGAGATGCCCGAGTTGCAATAATTTTTCGGGACTCAAGAGCATCGGATTTCCCGCGAACGCAGAGAGACCTTGATACGGCGAATCGCCATAACCCGTCGGACACAGCGGCAGCACTTGCCAATACGTTTGTCCCGCCTGCGCGAGCCAATCTACAAACTGATACGCGGCGTTACCAAAATCGCCAATGCCATAACCGCCGGGCAAGGATGTGGGATGCAGTACGACGCCGCTGCGGCGCGGAAATTTTTCAAAAGCGGAACGCGTGGACATTAAATTCTCCATAGTGGAAAGAACGACTTGTCGTTACAACGCGATTGTAGCACAAGAGAAAAAAAATGGGCGATGCAAGAAATTGCACCGCCCATTTCTGTTACTCGTCTATGTTTGGAATTTCCAAATACACGGGTTCCTGCGCGGTCACGGGTCCACGGAATCCATCCACTACAATCGCTTTGCCTGAGGATTCTTTGTGCTTTTTACCAAGCGGCATGATTTGAATTGTGTGCTGTGTGTTGCCGAGCGCGGTGAAACAAATCGGCACTTGATATTCTGCATTCGCTTGATACAAGTCGAACGTGCCGCGATTCGCGCCGTCAAGCCACAACTGCGCTTTGCCGAAATTCGGACCGCGCGTGGTGAGCCACGCAATCGAATTGCCGGTGAACGTGAACGTTACACTCGCGCTTTTGACGCCCGAACGCCGCACGCCGCCGTTAAACGCTTCGTTCTGTGTTTTTCCGCTCCAGCCGTTGTAACGCACGGCGAGCGCGGTGTCCTCGACAAAATTGTTTTTCATTTTGAACGCGTCGAACGTGACGAACGTGTTGGACGACGCGTTGTTCTTGTCATTCGTCACGCGAATCAAAATCATGTGCTTGCCCTCGCCGAGTTTTTTGTAGGTGCGTTTGAATTGATGCTGAACGTTCGGCGCGTACAAGTCCACTTCTTCTTTCAGTTCACCATCAATATATACTTGCGCGATGCCGCCGTCGGGACGTTTTTGCGTCAGCCACGTAATCGCCTTGCCTGTAAAGCGGAAGCGTATGGAATGTTTGTTGACATTGGTGTGCCGGTACGAGCCGCCGTGCGCGCTCGCATCATTTACGCCGCGCCAATTGTTATACATCACGCGCGTATCGGTATCATCGTACGTTGTGCCATTGCACGCTTCGGGCGGCGTTGTTGCGGTCGGTGTATTCGTCGGTGGGGTTGATGCAAAGGTTGGCGTCAAGGTTGCGGTTGGCGGCGTCCCGGTAACCGTCGGCGTGCGCGTTGAGGTTGGCGTACGCGTGGTGGTAGGAGTGCGCGTCGGCGTATTCGTCGGCGGTGTACCTGTGACCGTCGCGGTGCGCGTTGCTGTGACCGTCGGCGTCAAATCTGCATTTTCGACGACAGGCATTCTCACCAAAGAATCGCACGGACCTTCGGATGCGCCGGGACAATTCTGCGTCGAGTCGTAAAAGATTTTCGTGTTGTTTTGCGAGTCCACGTACACCGGGTCAATGTGCAAGACGATGGTATCGTTCGCGACAATTTGCGGAAGCGTCACACTCGTCGTCAGTTTTGAGGGAACGTTTGGTGAGTTGGGTGTTGCGGTAATGCGTTCTTCAAAACCGAGCGTGCCGTCTGCCCACACGCGAATCGTCCAATCGGCAGAGCCGACGAGCGCGCCGCACGCGCCGCACGATGCCCAAAATTCTACCGTCATGCGTCCTTTCAACGTCGTCGGTTCGTCAAGATTCCAAATCCAATTCGGGTCATAGATGTTGCGGTCGGTAGTTCCGTCTGTTATCGGATTCGCGACGGTCCACGATGCCGCGCTCGCGTCAGAAAGGGTCGCGCTCGTCAAAAGAAAAGGACCATCGCACGCCGCAATATCACTCGCACCGACGCCCGTGCAATCCGCTTCGACAGCTTCCGCAGGCACGCCGGGGTTGCCGTGAAGATGCAGGACCACGCGGTCATCCGCCGCGCCGCTGTCGCTGACGAATATCGCGACGGGGAAATGTGCCTTTGGAATGTTCGCATTGTTCGGCGTAAGAATCACATTTCCGAAATGCCATTGATTCATCGCGAGACCGCTCGCGTTCGCAGTGATTTCAATCTCTTGCGTGTCAGGACTCGCGTTGAGGGTGAAATTGTTCGGCGTCGTACTCAACCACGCGACGGATGCCGATGCTGTCCACTGCACATTGCCGCTGCGCGTGCTTCGAAGTGTGCGCGTCCAACTGCACGAACTCGCGCACGCGCCGTTCGCCATGCTCGCGAGATTCAATGTTTTCGGGTCGCCGCCGAGCGACGGGTTCGCATTGGTGAAATCCGGGTCGGTCTCATCCAACACAAAACCCGCGCGTCCCGCCGCGCGCAAATCCACGCGCCCCGCGCCCATGTCGAACGGGTCGGCAATCGTCGCCCCATCCTCTTTGTAAATGGGATGCGATTCGCCCCCATTCGTCGCGAGTGATGTATTCAAGTACGCGGTACTCATGAGCGCGGACTGAATTTCGGCGGGCGTCCAATCGGGATGCAGTTTCAGCATCAGTGCTGCCGCGCCCGCCATGTGCGGACTTGACATGGACGTTCCACTGATGACGTTGTATTCGGCGTCAGGTCCCGGCGGAACTGTACTCGCCCACGCCGCAAGCACATCCACGCCCGGCGCGGTAATGTCAGGTTCGAGCAAATCGGGAACAATCGAAGGACCGCGCGAACTGAACGATGCCATGATGTCGGCATTGTTCGCGCTCGTGTTCGCCGTCGTCGCGGTAATTGTTCCGGTGTGATTGCTGCCGGTGGCTACCCACGCTTTGAGAGTGACACCCGCGTTGTAACCGATGTGAACGGCTGGAAGGACGTGCGTATCCGCAACAAGCGAATCGCCGTTCGGCGGGTCGTTGACGAGGACCATGCCGCCGCCGCCCGCGTCCAAAACATTTTGTCCTTTTTCGACGCGTCCAATCACACCGCGATCGCAAATCACAATTTCGCCGCTAAAGGTATTCGCCGCAAAAGGTTCGCACAACGCGTTGTTGTACGGCGCCGCGCCCGCGTACACAATCGGCGCAGGTCCGTAACCGCTCGATACACTCAAGCCGTTCAACGTACCGGGCGGCGTTGTGCTGCCGCCGGACAGATTCGTCAATGAATTTACAAATTTGCGGCGATGCGTACTCGCGGCGACAGTGAGCGTCCACGGGTCATTGTGTCCCGTCGTTGCCGGTCCGGGTCCCTCATTCCCCGCCGACGCGGAAACAAAAATGCCCGCGTTGCGCGCCGAGAGAAATGCTTGCGAAATAATGTCCGTGTACGGGTCGGTGCCGCCGCTGATGGAATAGTTGATGACATCCACGCCGTCGAGAATCGCGGCGTTGACTGCCGCCGACGTGTTGCTGACAAAACATCCGCCAACGGGGGGCTGTCCAAAATCAGGAAGTGTCGGCGGTGTGATGCACGCTTTGTACGAAATAATGTTCGCGTGCGGTGCGACACCGGAAATTTGCCGATTGATGGTGATGGTCGGCGCAATCAGCGCGGCATCCACCACATTCCCGCCTGCGGTACTCGCGGTGTGCGAGCCGTGTCCATTTTCATCAAGCGGCGTCGTACCGGTGAAATCGTACACACCGACGAGTTTGGTATTGCAAAACGGCAAGCCCGTAATCGGCGCACATTCGCCTTTGAAATTTGTGCCGTACGGATTCGTATGCACATAGCCATCAACAGGTCCCGTTCCCGCGAACGATGGATGGTCGTGATTGATGCCCGAATCAATGATGCCGAGAATAATTCCTTCGCCTTTATTGCCGGGCTGCCCTGCCGTGTGCGTGCCATCCCAAATGCCCGCCGCGCCAATCCAACTCGGTCCGTCGTCGGTGAGCAGCGCGCGCAATTGATCGCGCACGACGCGTTTCACGCCGGGCAATTGTGCGATGCGCTGTGCTTCCGCGTCCGAGAGTTGAAGGACGAGCGCGTTGAGTGCGGCGTCGAAACGATAAATCACCTGGACGTTGCGTCCCGTATCCGCGCGAATTTGCGCGAGCGCGTCGTTTTGTTTTTGCGCGAGATAATCGCGGTACGCGCGACTCGGCGCGCTTTCGGCATTCAGTTTGCGCGTGCGCTGCGGATTCGTCGGTGCGAGTCCGGAAATGCCGCCGCGATAATTTGCGAGCGCGGGGTCGTCGAGTTCGACAATGTAGCGCGCGTGATTTTCAGCTTGCGCGTTCGAGTTTGCCAAGGCTGCTTGCGCGGTGGCAAGCGCGAACAACGCGACGAATGCGAGAACGATGAAAAGGATTTTGGGAGTGAAGCGATTCACGTGTCCTCCATGACCGTGTTTGATTTTTATGTGGACCGATCAAGATAACGTGAGCATGTGCGAGGGTATTACATTACGCGCAAAAAAATTTTGGAGATGAACAACAGCGCGTTGTTCATCTCCATTTTGTTTATTCTTGTTCCGCAGAATTCAAATCGTCCGCATCCACGACAGAAACAACATTTGTGTCTGCGTCATAGTCCACGCTGACTATCATGCCGGGCTGTAATGCGTTGAGTCGAACATCGCGTCCATTCAACGTGAACGCGGTCCCCTTGTTGGTGCTGAACGTACGCGCGCCTTCGTCGGTTCTGAGTGTAAGCGATTTTCCTTTTGCATCCACGCTTTCAATCACGCCGACGACGGTGCTTTCGATGTTGATGTCGGGAGTGTCATTGTCCGCGCTGTCCGCGCGCGTGGTGATAGGTCCGCGAAATGCGTCAACGATGACGAGATAGCCCTTGGACTTTTTGGCTTTGGTGTGCAGTGGACGAACTTCGATGACATGCTGTCCCGGACCCAAATTGCCGAATGTGTATTGCACTTGCCACTGTGGATTCGGCGCATAGAGATTGAACTTGCCTTTGTCCACACCATCAATCACAACGCGCGCGCGTCCGTAATTCGGACCTTTGGCAGTAATCCATTGAATGGAATCCCCCGCGAAACTCAGGCGCGCGATGCTGTTGAGTTTGTTGGAACGGCGCAATGTGCCGCCGCTCGCGTCGCTGTTGCTGATGCCGCGCCATGTACCCAAGCGAACGCGTACGTGTTCATTTTCTACACGCGTGTTGCCGTATTCGAACGCATCAACCACTACGTTCGTGTTTGCAGAGTTTGGATTCTTGTTCGGCGTGACGCGAATGAGGACGATGTGGTCGCCTTTGCCAAGTTTTTTGTATTCTTTGACAAACTGGAATTGCGGCGTCGCGTTGTACAAGTCCACCGTCTCGACAAGCTTGCCGTCAATGTACACTTGCGCGATACCCTGGTCAGGACCGCGATACGTGAACCATTTCAACGCGCCCGCATTAAAGCGGAAGCGAATTTTGTCATTCGCCAGATTGCTGAGCCGGTACGAACCGCCGCTCGCGTTGGAATCATTGACACCGCGCCAGCCGCCGTACTGTACCGCCGTCGTATTGTCCTCGACATTGCTCGTGACGGGTGTGACTTGCGGCGTGAACGATGGCGTTGGCGTCGCGGGGGTTGTCGTGTTTGTCGGTGTGCGCGTGTTCGTCGCCGTGTGCGTGTTGGTGGGCGCGACGAGTGTGCCTGTCGGCGTATTCGTACGCGTTGGTGTCGCGGTGCGCGTGAGCGTCGCGGTGCGTGTGGTGGTGGGTGTCGGTGTGTCAACGGGATTCGGACTGCATGGCGCGGTGTGCGGCGAACCGCCAAAGAGGTAATCAAACGCGCGGCTTGCATCGAGGTCAGCGTACACATCATTCGATGCCGCGCGTCCGCCGGTGAATGCGGTCACGTTAAAGAACTTGAGTTCATTCAACAGGCGGTCTGCGCCAAAGCCGTTGATGAGCGACACGTCAATTACGAAGGTGTTGTTCGCGGAGCATCCGGCGGCGGAAACTTCGGCAGGATAAAAAACGATTTTGCAATTTTCAGGTGTGTTGGTCTGACAGCCGTTGCCCGGCACACCATCTTCCGATGCCGCGACGCCGCTGCCTGCAAAGTAGGTTGGCTCGCCGCCACTCACCGATTCCGCGCCCACATAAAAGATGCGGTAGGCCTCTTCGCCGCCTTCGCCGATGGATTTTGCCTGAAAGCGCGTAATCCAAAAACCATTGGTCTTGCCCGCCGGCGGTGCAAGCGATGCGAGGTTGTCGAGCGTCATTTCGACGCGCAAGGTCGTCGCATCTTGCTTGCTCAAGCGCACCTGGGTCAAATCATATTGCGGCAAATTCGCGCCCGCGCCCGAAGGGGAATAGTGCGGTGATTGCGCGTCGCCTGTCGGGTCGGAAACCGGATTCGTCGGCGCGCTGTCGTTGAATGCCGCGCCGCCGCGCAAATTCGGACCGGTTAATTGCCGTACTTCAAAGAGATGCGCGCCGTGATGTTGACTCGTGGTGTCGTTAAAGACGATGCGAATGCGTCCGCTGTTGTCGAGATTCACATTAAAGTAATCCGCCATCGTGCGGTCGCCACCCGACACGGAACAGCCCAGCCCTGCCGTACAGATTTGTCCAAAGTACATGGGCTTGTGTGTGAAACGCGCCTGCGTGATGGTGGGATTCGCGGTGTTTGCGTTTTGGACAATCGCCGCGTAGCCGTACCACTTGTGTTCCGTCGCGCCGACGCGGTCATTGAACCATGAGGGCATATCGTTCGCGGGCGTGGCGGAATCGGTGCCGTACCACACGGCAACCATGTTGCCCGCGCTGCCCGCCGCCGTCCACGGCATCACCGTTTGCGCCGAGTCGCCGCTGTTTAATTTTTTCGGCGTACTCCAATTCGCGCCCTCGTCCGTCGAGTACGAATAGTACGTGTTCAAATCCATTTCATCCGTCCACACGACGTACACGTTGCCCGCGCCATCTACCGAAACTGTCGGAAAGATGAGTGAGGTGTCACCGCCGCCCGGAGAGTTTGGTGTATTCACTGTCGTAAAGGTAATGCCCGTGCGCTGTCCGGGATTCACATGCCCGACGGTAATCTGCACGGTGTCCCCATCCGAACACGGCAAGTACAGGTTGCGTTTCACCGGGTCGAATTTCATTTGACCGCACGGCGCGCCGGTGTTGACGGCAGTCGCGGGATTCGACGACGCATTGGAATACACCAACCCGCCGGTGGCATCACCGGAGCCCAGTGAACCGGGCGACGAATAAATAAACGATTGAAGCGCGACATTGCGCCATGTGAGGAAAACCGTATTGTCACTCGCGGCGTTGGTCGTGCCATTGTCCATCGCGAACCATTGGCGGTCTACCGCCCATTGCGGAACACATGACGCGTTCTTGCGCCAATTGTTGCCATTGTCGTTGCTGACCGCGCAGCCGAGATTTACCAGTGCTTCAAGGTCAACAAAATACACAACATTCTGGTCATCCGTTACCAGGTCGGTATCGCCGCCGCCGGGTGGCGGGTCGGGACGCAAGCCAACATTGCTCACGATATTGAATTGGTCGCCGCCATCCACAGAGCGATGAATAAAGGATTGTTGGGTCGAAGTACCGTACGGACCCGTTTCCCAATAACTGCCGTCTTGTGCGAACCAATTCACCGGCTCGCCTTCGGTGCGCTGTGTATCTACTACGGTGGACGGACCAAAACCAAGTTGGGTGTTGCTCGGAACCGTTTGCGTCGGCGTGAGAGTTTTGGTCGGAGTAATGGACGGTGTGTTGGTTACGCCGCCCGTTGTGCCGGTGAGCGTTACGTCGTCAATCCACCAACCACCATTCGCGATCGCCAGCAGAGCGTCGGAGCTGAATGTAAAGCGCAGCTGAATTGAATCGCCCGCCGCAACAAAATTGTCAAGGTCAAGCACCGCCTCGGTGTACGAATTGACAGTGCCTTCATAGCGCGTGGGCGAAACCGTGAGCCACGTGCTTCCGCCGTTCTTGGTGACTTGAACGACGCCGAAATCGCACGGCGGCTCACCCGTCGGCGCATTGCAGACGGGCGGGGCTTCGCTAAGGACTTTGTACCAAAAACTCAAGGCGATGTCGGTGGCGCCGCCGGGGATATTGATAACGGGCGAGATGAGATGATTCAGACAAGTGCCGTTGACCGCTTGTTCGTACGGGCTGTTCGTCCACGCGGTTGTTGGACTGTGCGCGTCGGTCGTTTTGTGCCATTCGGACACACAGTTCGCACCATCCACCGCTTGATGTTGCGTTGTCCAGCCCTTTTCGGTCTCAAAGTCATCACCAAAAAGAACAGCGTTCAGCGCAAATGCAGGAGATGCATTTGCGGTGGGAGAATTTGCGGAACCAATAAACAACAAACCAATCAAGATGAGCGCCATTGTGACGACGAATGGGAGCAAACGTTGCATATTTGTTCCTCCGGTGTCTGGGGGTTGAGAATTGTTTTGTACAACGAGCGATGGTGCGCTTTGATACGCGTGCGAATTTAATCGCCGCGTTCGCGCCACGGGTCACTTTGAAGAATCAATTCAATTTCGGGGCGCAGGCGCGCGTGCATATTTTTTTCAACTTGCTTGAGCAAAACGATTTGGGCGGTGAGCAAGGCAAGGACGCTGACTGTTTGTTCCGACTGAACATGCGGACTGTTGCCGCGCGCGACGTTGTTTGGTTTCGGTTGCAATAGAGTCAAACTGGTATTCATGGCACCTCCGTGCAGGGGCAAAATCTTTCCAATGACACCCTGAAAACGTAGCCCTCGCGCAAATTATTACACCCGGAAGGGTACATTTTTGAAAATAAAAAATGCGCTGCGAACTGTAATCGCGGCGCATTTTTTAACGTTTCGCGTTCGGCAGGGGGAGTGTGGGCAGGGGCAAGGTGGGCAACGGGACTGTGGGAATTGCGCCGGTGGGAGTCGGAACGGTTGGAGGCGGATTGGTAGGAACGGCCACTGTTGGGACAGGCGCGGTCGGGTTCGGGGCGGTCGGGACGGGCACAGTTGGCGGCGGAAGCGTCGGCACTGAAACCGTCGGAGCGGAAACAGTCGGCACCACAGCTGTTGGCTGTGGAACTGTCGGGACCGGAACAGTCGGGACTGAAACCGTCGGCACGCTGACCGTTGGGATTGAATCTGTCGGCGCGTTGACGGTGGGGATGATACTCGTCGGGACAACGGGCGTATTCGTCGGCAGGGTGGGCGGATTGGGCGTATTCGGCGTTCCGGTTGCATTCAAGGGCAATGTCGGCACAGAGACAGCGGGCGTATGTGTCGCAACCTGCGTCGGCAAAGTGAGCGGGGTAGGTGACTCGGTGAGAATGCGCGGCGGCGGCGTTGAAACGAGCGTCGGAACCAAAGTCGGCAAAGGAGACGCAGTTGAAACAAATGTCGCCGTGGCGGTGTTCACGCGCTGTGTTGGCAACGGCGTCGCACTGGAGCGCGGGGTCGCCGTTGCGGGAACGCGCGTCGCGGTGGCGAGGATGGTGGGCGACACGAATGGCGTGGGCGTTTCAATCAGGTCGGGGACCGCGCCGCTTTGATGCGAAACATTCGAGAGCTGCTCCCTGCGATTCAAAATTTCTTGGGACGGAACAAACGGCGCGGCGAAATTTAACTCGTTGACTGCTTCCGCAATCGTTTGTCGGAGCAGCGCGGGCGACGCGTTTTGTGCCGCAAGTTTGCGCGCTTCAGCCAAACGCGCGTCCGCGCGCTCCAACGCGAACTGCGCGCGCTCGGCATCGCTCCGGGTAAACACAACGCGCACGTTTTCGCCAAACCGTTTGGCGCTGTACAGCGGGTCGCCGGGGAGTGCATGCGCGGACAACGCGTTGACCGATATGAGCAGAACGGCAACGATTGCGACGAATGCTGCGGCGTGGCGTAACGCCAGAGGAACAAGCGCGCGTTTTTGCGGCGCGCGCATTTCGCGCGCGGTCTTGTGCCAAATGCGATTCAGCGTCGCGGCGTCGGGTTCGCGCAAAGGGACCGCGCGCAAGTCACGCACGACGCGTTGTTCGGGCGTCGGCGTCAATTGCGGTTCGACGGCGCGCCAAATCCGCGCCAGCGTTTCCGCGTCCGGTTCGGGCGGAGTCAACGCGTGGAGCGGATTTTTGGACGCGCGCGCCATATTCAAAACATCGCGCGGCTCATCCGGCGGCATCGAACTCGACATGTTTCAAGACCTTGCGAAGCCGTTCCAACGCGCGAAATTGCGCTACCGTTACGGCATTCGGCGACTTGCCCAAAAATTCTGCGACGTGGTTCAGGTTATAGCCCTCAAAAAAGTGAAGGTACAAAATAATTTGATGCTCATTAGATAACTTGCGAAACGCGCCAAGTATTTCATCCCGGTCTTCGAGTTGCGAAAACTCGTTGTCCTGTTTGCCACGTTCCCACGGCAGCCAACCAAACAACTCGACGGGCTTGCGCGAACGGTCAATAATGAGGTTCTGGGCGATTCGCAAAAGCCACGCGCCAAAGGGAACTTCGCGCCATTCGAATTTGCCGATAGAACGCCATGCCCGCACGAACGTATCCGCCGTAATGTCTTCGGCGTCTTGCGCGTTGCGGACGCGGAGCATGGTGTAACGAAAGACAAAGCGCGCGTAGGCATCATACAAATGGCGAAACGCGTCCGCGTCGCCGCCCTGCACGCGCGCAATCCACTCGCGTTCCTGGTCGAGATTTTTTTGAACAACTTCCGGTGCGGTTGCCATAGCGGGGTAGGCAATTCTAGCAAAAGGGACGGGTGTTGGCAAAAGAGTTTTGGCAAGAGAACTTTGGTATAATTCAAGCAGGTCCCAAGAAACTTTGTTCCTCGACGCGGCGCGGGACAAATCTGTAATCTCCAATCTCAAATCTGAAGGAGCCCTATCAGTACCCGCTTTCTCCTCATCCGTCACGGCGAAACAGAGTGGAACAAGGATGAGCGTTTTCGCGGACGCTCCGATATTCCACTGAATGAAAATGGACTGGCGCAAGCGCAAAAAATTGCCGCGCGCCTCGCGCATTACAAGATCAGCGCGGTGTATGCGAGTCCCCTCCCGCGCGCGATTCAAACTGCGACGCCGCTTGCTCAAGTCCATCATTTGAAAATTCAAGAGACCGCCGATTTGCTCGACATTGATTACGGCGCATGGGAAGGGATGTCGCGTGATGACATTCGCGCGAAATATTCCGCGCTGTATGACAAGTGGCTCAAGACGCCGAGCAAAGTGGAATTCCCCGGCGGCGAATCGCTGCGGCAAGTGCGTTTGCGCGTGGAAAAATTATTGAATGATTTGCGTGAGGAGCATCTCGGCGAAACTGTCGCGCTCGTTTCGCACCGCATCACATGCCACGTTGCGTTGTGTTATGCGCTCGGACTTGCAAATGATGGCATTTGGCATTTGCGTCAAGATGTCGGCTGCATCAACGAATTTGAAGAACGCGATGACGCGTATGTTGTGACGTTAATGAACGCCACGGACCATTTGAGATAAATTACACATGACCGAACAAATTGTAGAAATGGCGCAAACAGAAGTGGCGGCGAACGAACGCCCGCGCATTCGCTTGCCGCTGCGGCATTCGCCAAAATTGCAACAGGTGATTGATCTGGTGAATGCGGATGAGGAACTGTACGCGCTGTGGCTCGCGCAAAATGTGAACGCGGTGGAACGGCTGCACATGAGCGACCATGGTCCCGTTCACATGAACATTGTCGCAAATATCGCGCTGCGGCTCACGCGGCTCCTGCATGACGAACAAGTGGAATTTTCGCTCACGCAAAATTATGGCGATACATACGCTTTCAACTATAGCGATGTGGAAATCGTCGTCGTGCTCGCGGCGTTGATGCACGATGTCGGCATGTCCATTCACCGCATTGACCACGAGCAGTACAGTTTGTTTGTTGCCCAGCCGATTTTGAAACGCTTGCTGGAACAAATTTATGACATTGGCGCGGCGACGATTATGCGTTCGGAAATTTTGCACGCGATTATTTCGCATCGCGCGGGCGGCAAACCATTGACCGTGGAAGCGGGGATTGTGCGCGTCGGCGATGCGCTCGACATGTCGCAAGGACGTTCGCGCATTCCGTTTCAAGCGGGCAACGTCAACATTCATTCGGTTTCCGCCGCCGCGATTGATAAAGTGGAAATCAGTCACGGCGAAGAGCGCCCGATTCGGATTCGGATTGTGATGAACAACTCGGCGGGAATTTTTCAGGTGGATGAATTGATGAAGGACAAACTGAGAGGTTCGGGGATTGAACACTATGTCGAAGTTGAGGCGACGGTGACGGGAGAGACGGAAAAGAAATTAGTGACCATTGTGAAAATCTAAAAATTCCAAACTCGTTTTTTTCGCTTGGCATGGAAAAGACGAGTTTGGAATTTTTTTTAGGGGGCGATGAAATCCAAGCCGTCTATTCTCGTTCTCGGTGCGGGCATTCAGGGAATTTGTGTTGCGCTGGCGCTGCGAAAACGCGGGTATCGTGTTACGGTTATTGAGCAGATGCCGGATTTGATGCTGCGCGCGAGTCTTCGCAATGAAGGCAAAATTCATCTCGGCTTTGTGTACGCGAACGATGCTTCGTTTCAAACGTCCGCATTGATGCTGCGCGCCGCCCTCCAATTTGCGCCGCTGTTTGAGGCATGGCTCGAAACGCCTGTGGATTGGGGTGCGCTGTGTTCGACCCCGTTCGTGTATCTGGTGATGCGCGACTCGATGCTCGCGTCCGAAAAAATTCACGCGCATTACGAACGCTTGCAAAATTGTTTGCAAGAAATGATTGACGCGGGCGAGGCCGCGAATTACTTGGGCAATGATTTGCGCGATAAAAAACTCTGGAAGCGTTCGGACAGTGCGACGGCACAATGGTTCGCGCCCGCGCATGTTGGCGAATTCATTGACACGGTGGAAGTTGCACTGAACTGCGAACAGTTCCGCAAGCGGATTCGCGCCGCGCTCGCAAGGATGCCCGAAATCGAACTGCGCTATGGACATCGTATCGAACATATCGAACGCAGTGCGGAGGGTTTCTGCGTGCAGGGGACGCGCGCGGATGGCACAGGTTGGCATCGGTCGGCGGACCTCGTTATCAATTGCTTGTGGGAAGGACGGCTCGCGCTGGATGAGCAGCTGGGCATCACGCCGCGGCGCGCGTTCGTGATGCGTTTGAAATATCGCTTGTTGGTGGAACCCTGCGCGGGACTAAAAAATTTGCCATCGCTCACGATGGTGCTTGGACGCTATGGCGATGTTGTGCAGCACACGCGAGGGCTGACGTACTTGTCATGGTATCCGGCGTGCTTGCGCGGCTGGAGTTCCGGTATCATTCCGCCGCGCGAGTGGGACGATGTTTGTGCCGGCAAGCCGCCAAAGGAAATCGCGCGTCAAGTCGCCCGCGAAACGTTGAACGCGTTCGATGAAATTGTTCCGGGACTGGGCGCAAGCCGCGTGCATACCGTTGACGGCGGCGTCATCTATTCGTGGGGCGAGACCGATATTGATGACCACACGAGCAAATTGCACACACGCCACGAAATCGGTTATACAGAGCATGACGGCTATTATTCGGTGGACACGGGAAAATTTACGTGCGCGCCGATGTTTGCGGAACAATTGGTACGTGAGCTCGATGAATAATTTTCCGCGCGTTTCGCTCGCGCTGCCCCTGTACAAATCGCGCCGTTTTGTAGACATCCTCATCGAAAATCTGGATTCGCTCGATTGGCCGAATCTCGAAATTTTGATTTCGGACCGTCACGGCGCGGATGACGCGTTGGATTGTTTGCAGGCGCGTTATGGACACGATGCGCGTTTTCGATTTTTTCGCGCGTGGGATGAATTGGACTGGGTGGCGCATTACAATTTTCTCTTGCGTGCCGCGACGGGAACCTATTTTTTCTGGATGCCGCATGATGACTCGTACGCGTCCAATTATGTCGGCGAGTTGGTCGCGCTGCTGGAAACGAATCCCGACGCGATTCTGGCGTTCAGCCGCGCGGATTGGCTCTTTCAAGATGGAAATATCCTGCGCCTTCCTCGCACAACCCCTTTTTCAAACGAAGCCCCCTGGGCATGGACAAGTCCGCTGCAGTTGTTCTTGGGACATCACTTGTGGCTCACGGTGCGCGGGATTTTTCGCCGCGCCTTTGTAATTGAACATGATTTGTTCATGCCCGCGACGCGCGAAAACAATGCCGCCGATTTGGTCTGGGCGTTCGCGATGGCGTGCAGCGGGCGGTTCGTTTGGACGCGCGAGACGTTTTGTCGAAAACGTTTTTATCTCCAGAGTACGCACGCGCAATTCAAACAACGCACGTGGCGTCACACGCACGTCGAGTACGCGGCGCTGCGCGCATATTTTCAAAAACGCGCGGCCATTTCTGCGCGCTTGCGCGGCGAGTGGATGGCGCTGCTGTGGCTGCTCTTGCGGTTTGCGGGAAACCTCCGCGATGCGGTCAAACTGAACAAGACGATTGACGCGCGGGTTCGCAGATTTTTATTGGAAATGAACCTATGGTAGAATCTTGGCGGGAGCGGCAGACTGTCGCTCCTTGTCTTGCAACGCACTGTCGCGCCGCTGCCTGTCTTGTGGCGCGGCGTGACGTTTTTTTTCGCATCATGCGAAAATCAAACTACAATTTTCGCTTTTGAAAGGAGTCCTTACAATGGACTATACCTGGCTTTGGGTTATCCCGATTTCAGGCATTCTGGGTCTGGTATTCGTCGTGTACTTGATTCGCGATGTGTTGAGCCGCGACGAAGGCACCAAAGAAATGAAGGCGGTCGCGGATACGATTTACGAGGGCGCGATTGCGTTTATTCGCAGACAATACGCGACGATTGGAATTCTCGCGCTCGTCGTTGCCGTCCTCATTGCCATTTTGGTTTCGACAGAACAGGTGACAGAAACGCCGGTGCGCGGGACGCAGCTGGGAATTCTTACGGGCGTCGCCTTTCTCGTCGGCGCGGTGGCAAGTGCGCTGTCGGGCATTATCGGGATGTATGTTGCCGTGCGTTCGAATGTGCGCGTGGCAAGTGCGGCGCGTTCGGGCGTCGCGCAGGCGTTGAACGTCGCGCTGCGCGGCGGCGCGGTGTCCGGCTTTTTGGTCGTCGGACTTTCTCTGATTGGCGTAGCCGCCATGTTTTATTTGTACGACGGCATCAATCACCCCGAAATCGCGCCGTACCTGATAGTGGGCATGGGTTTCGGCGCGAGCTTTGTCGCGTTGTTCGCACAACTCGGCGGCGGGATTTATACCAAAGCGGCGGATGTGGGCGCGGACCTCGTTGGTAAAGTCGAAGCAGGGATTCCGGAAGATGACCCGCGCAATGCGGCTGTCGTCGCGGACTTGGTGGGCGACAATGTGGGTGATTGCGCGGGACGCGGCGCGGACTTGTTCGAATCCACCGTCGCGGAAAATATCGGCGCGATGATTTTGGGCGTGGCGATTTGGGCAGTCACGCGCAATCCGGTTTGGATTTTCTTTCCCCTCATCATCCGCTCGTTCGGTCTGATTATTTCGATTGTCGGCGTCGTTGCAACGACAAGTTTCCCCGGCATTCAATACAAAAAAGGTGAAGAGCCGACAAACGCGTTGTATCGCGGGTTTGCCGTTTCGGTCATCTTGTCTGCGATTGTTTTAGCAATCGTCACCTACTCACTGCTCGGCAGTTGGTGGTTTGTGTTCGCCGGATTCATCGGCTTGTTAAACAGTGTCGCGTTCGTGTTGATTACGATGTACTATACCGAAGGTCGTTTTCGTCCGGTCAGAGACATCGTGCAAGCGAGTTTGCGCGGCGATGGTCCGAATATCATTACCGGTTTCGCGGTCGGTTTGGAAAATACCGCACTGCCCGTGATTTCCGTTGGCATTGCGCTGATTGGCGCGTTCTGGTGCGGTACCCAAGCCGCCGTACAGCTGGGACTTGAACCGTACGTCGCGGGCGTGTATGCGACGGCGGTCGCGACGATGGGGATGTTGATGACGGCGGCGTTCATTCTTGCGATGGATACGTTCGGTCCCATCGTGGACAACGCGGGCGGTATTGTGGAAATGTCAGGCGCGTCGGAAGAAGTCCGTCGCGGGACCGATGCACTTGACGCCGCAGGCAATACGACCAAAGCATTGACGAAAGGGTACGCGATTGGTTCCGCGGCGCTCGCGGCGTTCTTGTTGTTTAGTGCGTATCTCGACAAAGTCGCGTTGATTCAACAAGTGGACGCGGGCGCGGTTGTGAACGGCGTGATTGTGGACGCGGCACGCGCGGCAGAAATTTTTGAACGCGCGCACATTGTGAATCTCGGCGACGTGAATGTCTTTGTCGGCGCGATGATTGGAGCAATGTTGATTTTCCTTTTCAGCGCGTTGGCAATTCGCGCGGTGGGCTCGACGGCAGAAAAAATTATCGAAGAAACGCGTCGGCAGTTCCGCGAAGACCCGGGCATCATGGCAGGCACATCGAAACCGGATTATGCGCGCGCAGTGGACATTACCGCGCGCGGCGCGCTGCGCTCGATGATTCTGCCGGGCGTTCTCGCCGTCGGCGCGCCGATTCTTGTCGGCATTCTTTTGCGTTGGGAAGCGGAAGCGGGACTCTTGATGGTCGGCACGATTGCGGGCATCATCCTCGCAACGGTGTTGAACAATTCCGGCGGGGCGTGGGACAATGCAAAAAAGTGGATTGAATCGGAAGGCGTGATGAACCCCGTGACAGGGAAACTGGAAAAGAAAAAGAGTGAAGCGCACAAAGCGTCTGTCGTCGGCGACACCGTAGGCGACCCGTTCAAAGATACGGCGGGTCCGTCCATTCACGTTCTCATTAAATTGCTTGCGACGATTACACTGGTGCTTGCGCCATTGTTCATCTAGCGGGTCAAGGGGCGAGAGAAATCTCTCGCCCCTTTTTTATTTTGAAACCTGTACGGTTGTCACCCCATTGACATGCTTGAATTCGGCATGATATATTTTTGTATCGTTACAATGGTTTTGTTCGCGCGTTGATGAATCGTTTTATTTTTGTTGCCCATTTGCAAAGCGAAATGCGCCGACCGTTCGCTTTGTACCCCTCTCGTCGGCGGTTGCTCCTCGAACGCCAACTCTGT
>CALMZO010000084.1 GCA_937870825.1 uncultured Chloroflexota bacterium
TGACTTGGGTTTTGACCGCACTTTGTGTCGGAAGGCGTTGCTCTAAACACATGCGCTCCAACGCACTTAACTCGATTTCTGCCATGTTCAACCAACTTCCATGTTTGGGCGTATAGTGAAATTCAAAACGTAACGCCAAGCGGCGCGCTTCGCTTGGGGCAAAAGCTTCGTAGAAGGAACCGGCATTGTGCGTGTTGAGATTGTCCATGACCACGCGGATCCGTTCGGCGTCGGGAGAATGCACATCGGCGAGTTGTTTCATAAAGTGTGCCCAAGCGACTGCAGTACGGCGGTCCGTCACTTCGACGTGCCGCCAACTTTGTAAAGGTTCAAAGCAAATAAATAGGTTGCAGGTGCCCTTCCGTTCGTATTCGTAATCCTCGCGCGCCGCGTGCCCGGGGACTGGGAGCAAGGGGGGACGCGTATCCGCAAGTAACTGTTTGCTCTTTTCGTCCATGCACACCAAAGGAAGGCATGGATTATAGGCTTGTTGATACAAATCCAGCACCTCTTCCATTTGGGCGACGAAGGGGCCATTGGCTTTGGGCGGAATGCACCACTCTTTTTTCAGCCACGGCTTGAGTTCATTTTTTTTAGCGTGCGCCGCACGGTTTCATGCGAGAGTTCGGCGACATATTCCAATTGGACCATCCGTTGCGCCAGCAAGCGCATGGTCCAATGCCCATGCCCTGTTGGGGATTCCCTACAGGCGAGGGCAATCAAATGTGCTTCGCCCACACCGTCCAAACGCCGCGCCCGCTGGCGTGTGGCTTCCTTGCGTTTTAGCGCCGCGTCAACTCCTTGCCGCACGTAGGTTCGGCGGACGCGTTCGATGGTGGCGATGCTGACGTCGAACGCGTTTTGGATGGCGGCATCCGTCCAACTGGGGCGCGCCTCACCATCATCCGCTTTGAGCAAGATGTGGGCATGTGTGATCGCTTGGGCTGCGTTTTGACCCGTGTGGATGAGTTCCAGTAATTGTTCGCGTTCGCCTGGTTTGAGTTGGACGACATATTTCTTTGGCATGGGGCACTCCTTGGAGCGTTCGCTTGGGAATGCTCCAAGAATACCTCCAATGCTCAACCCATCAAATTTTATGTGACGGAGTACGAGTCGCAAATCCGAACTATGTTCATGATGACCTGTCTTTGCATGACCATGCTTTCCACTTGAGCGAGGGGAAGAGGGCAAGGAACGGCTTGACCAATTGAACGCGGGAGAGAAGGTCTGGGCGTTTGATCAGGATACATGCACAAAGGGGTTGTATGCAGTTCGCGCGGTTTTGAAGCACCCTGACCAAATTCTGGAATATCTCCCGATAGATAGTGAACGTATCACCACGACACCCGAGCATCCCTTTTTCACGGAACCATGCGACTGGGTAGCGGCGGGCGCATTGTGGCGCGGCGCGCAGATTCGGAAAGCGGATGGCAGTCATGGCACGGTAGAACAAATCGAGATTGTGCGGCGCGCACAGACGATGTACAATCTCACTGTCAGCGAGGCACACACATTCTTTGTGGGGGTAGAAGAATGATTGGTGCATAATGAGTGTGATGACCACCTCAAGCAAGTATTAGATGCCATACGAGCAGAGGGCGGCGAAATTGTTACCGGCGCTGAGGCAGACAGAAATTTGAATTGGGCTGCCAAAGCACCAAGAGTGCCACCTAATCATTTGCACCCAGCAACAATTGGCGATACAGCTTTCGTTCGTTCCGAATACGCAAATAATCCTCGTGTCCTCCGCGAGGAATATATCCATCTGATGCAACAAAAGCTCGGTTATGGAACTGATAGAATGCTTGAGGCAGAAATTAGTGCCCGGAGGTTGATGATTGCAAATGCGAAATAGTGGGGGATTACAGAAGAAGAAGTTGAAGAAATTAGAAACGAGATTCTGAAAATGATTCGTACGGGGAGGTATTAGTGGCTACCCAAGTACCAGAAGAACTGGAAACATTCTTGGCAAAATATCCTCAAATGATTCCAATTGTGCAGGCCCTGAGTTCATATCACGCAGGGCTACCCGTAGAAGTACGCTGTACAACTTGTGGTGGACAGTTGGTCGTGCAAGATTTTCCCGAGTTGGGTTCGCTTTGGGTTAGCTGTAATAAGGGTTGCACCTCCTATCACGAGCAATATCGTCCCCAAGAGCGCGCAAGTGAACAGAAATGAGCCATTGCAGAACGCCCATATTGGAGCAAGTTGCAAATCCGAACTACGCTCATGATGACCTGTCTTTGCATGACCATGCTTCCCACTTGAGCGAGGGGAAGATGGCAAGGAACGGCTTGACCAATTGAACGCGGGAGAGAAGGTCTGGGCGCTTGATCAGGATACAGGCACAAATGGGTTGTATGCAGTTCGCGCGGTTCTGAAACAACCTGACCAAATTCTGGAATATCTCCCGATAGATAGTGAACGTATCACCACGACACCCGAGCATCCCTTTTTCACGGAACCATGCGACTGGGTAGCGGCGGGCGCATTGTGGCGCGGCGCGCAGATTCGGAAAGCGGATGGCAGTCATGGCACGGTAGAACAAATCGAGATTGTGCGGCGCG
>CALMZO010000085.1 GCA_937870825.1 uncultured Chloroflexota bacterium
TATTCGAGGAATGGGATACAGGACAAGAAGGAAATAGGGGAAATCGGAGAAATTGCAGAGTGAGCACATCCACGAATAACGCGAATAACACGAATTGGGAAAATCTATTTGTGTAATTCGTGTTATTCGTGGATAACAAACATGAATTATGAATCGCAGTGGCGTTTGGAAAAAGGAAAACACGTCGCCGCGTTGTACGCACAGAATCCAAAATTGTGTGCACTCGTCGTTGCGGGTTCGGTTGCGCGCGATTGGGCGGACGAATGGTCGGACATTGAACTCGATTTGTTTTGGAATGAGCCGCCGACAGATGAGGACCGCAAGAGTGTGATTGAAGCGTTCAATGGAACAATCGAGTATTACTTTCCGCTCGAAGGGGATGAATGGTCGGACGCGTATTTTCTGGACGGCTTGAAATTTGAAATCAGCAGTTTTCTCGTGACGACGATTGACGAATACATTCGCGCCGTCATGGCGCGGTACGATATTGACACGGACAAGCAGCTGCGTTTCGCCGCGTTGCAAAATTCGATTCCACTACATGGGGCGGAACAAGTTGAAATATGGCGCGCAAAATTGGCACTCTATCCTGATGAACTCGCGCGTCGTGTGATTGCAGCCAATATCGAATTTGGCGGATGGAACGGTGTCGAAATGTTGTTTGCGCGCGGCGACCTACTGCTGGCGTACGATTTGTTGGTCAAAGTCCAAAAGCAGGTGATGACCGTCTTGCTCGCATTGAATCGGAGTGGATGGCACACCCGCGTGGCAAGTGGCTCGTTCATATCACGGACAGCATGAACATCAAGCCCGCGCGACTCGCCGAACGTATGATGTTTGCTTTGCGCGAGGGTTCCGTACATGGCGCACGCGAATTGCACGGCGTAATGGAAGACACCTTTGCATTAGTCGAACAGCAATTTCCCGAAATGGATATTGCCGAAGCAAAACGCGACGCGCGTTTTCGACGCGCGCGGGTCACGCGGTAAGGGCGAAGCATCTTGAGCGGAGTGCAACGCAGTCGAAGGATGCTTCGCCCCAACAAACGAACATGAACAACAAATTACCTCAAGGGTTCACGTGGCGCGTGCCGACGACGGCGGATGCGCAAGCCGTCACCGATTTGGTGATTGCGACGGATGTGGACGAATTTGGCGAACCCGGGTTTGACCTCCAAGACTTGCGCGCGCTTTGGACGCGCAAACATTTTGACCTCGAAGCGGACGCGTGGCTGATATTCGCTTCCGATAGCTTGCTCGCGGGGTACGCGGACATGCACGTCGCAGGCGGCTTGACGCGGCTTGACAATATCTCATGCGCGCATCCGAATTTCAAAAATCGCGGCATCGAGGATTGGATTTTGGCAAACGCGGAAGAATGGGCGCGCGCGCGCGTGCAAGACCAGCCGATTGTTTTGCGGCATGTAGTGAACGCGCACGCGCCGGAAAAAATCGCGCGCATGAAACGTTGGGGCTATGACGCGGTGCGTCATGCCTGGATTATGCGAATTGTGTTTGACCAAGCGCCGCCGCAGCCCATCCTGCCTGAAGGAATTGTGTTGCGTCCATTTGAACGCGGGCGCGATGAACATGCCGCGCATGAAACCATTCAAGAAACGTTCCGCGATTTGTGGCAGCATCAGGATGTCCCGTACGACGAGTGGGCGAATTTTGTTTTTCGAAATGACTTTTTTTCGCCCGAACTTTCTTTTCTCGCGTTTGACGGTGACGAAATCGCCGCCGCCTCGATTGTCTATTTGTATCCGAACGAAGGTTGGGTGCAGCAATTCGGAGTGCGGCGGGCGTGGCGCAAACGCGGTTTAGGTCTCGCGCTGCTGCATACAATTTTTGGAGAAATGTACAAGCGGGGCTTGCCGCGCGCAGGTTTGGAAGTGGACGCGGAAAATCCTTCCGGCGCGCTGCGTTTGTACGAACGCGCAGGAATGCGCGTCAATCAACAGTTCACGGAATTTCGCAAATGTCTGACGCTCAACGTTCAAACGCCTCAAGGATTCACTGTCCGCGCGCCTACGCCCGACGACGCGCAAGCAGTGACCGATTTGCTCGCCGTCTGTGATACCGCCGATTACGGCGAACCTGACATGTCCATCCAAGATGTACTCGCGGATTGGCGGCGCGATGGCTTTGTGTTGGCACGCGACGCGTGGCTGGTGTACGCGCAAGATGGCACGCTCGCCGCGTATGGCTTTGTTTGGGACATTGGCGACGTTGCGCGTGTCGAACCGACAACCTGCGTGCATCCAAATTCTCGCGAGCGCGGCTTGGAAAATTTTCATATCGCGCAGGTGGAAGCATGGACGCGCGCGTATGCAGAGACAAAAATCGTGCAGTGGATTGTCAATGACAAACTGCTCTTCTGGACGGAACGATTCGAGCAGCGCGGTTATCACATCACGCGGCGCGATTACGTGATGGAAATTTTGCTGAATGTGAAACCGCCCGCGCCGATTCTTCGTGATGACCTGGTGATGCGTTCGTTTGAACGCGGACGCGACGAACGCGCGGTGTGGGCATGTATTCAAGAAGCGTTTCGTGACCATCGCGGGCATCGCGATTTAGAGTTTCAAGAATGGTGGGCGGGATACGCAGAACATACCGAATGGTCACCCGAACTTTCAACGGTTGTGACACAGGGCGATGAGGTTGTCGCGGCGGCAATGGTGTTCAACTCGTTCGCGGGCGGCTCGGTACGGCAAATTGGAGTGCGCCGCGCGTGGCGCAAAAATCGTGTTGGGCTTGCAATACTGCATCGCGTTTTTGGAGAATGTTACGCGCGCGGAATCAATAAAGTCGGACTCGGCGTGGACGCAGACAGTTTGACCGGCGCGACGCGCGTGTACGAACGCGCGGGGATGCAGGTGAAAGTTCACTTTGTGAGGTATGAGAAGAATTTGCAAAACACATAGGCAGGAAAACGAATCGAGACCGCGCCGAGCCAACGAGCACGCGGTCTCGATTTTTCCCCACAACCCACCCTCATCAAAACGTTACGTGGTCTAGCACAGGTGCTAAACATACACAACGAACTGTACGCATGTACGCACTACCCAACAACCTTCATCAATTGGGATTCGAACCCATTTGGCTGTTGTAACAGCTACCATTAACGATTCGCCTGCCGAGTGCATTTCTGCAAACCACAAACGCTCCGACACGTTTTAACGCGCGTGCGCGCGATGCTCCTAACCCCGTTCCGTTTTGACTACGCCTATTCGATTGTTTGACAAACCTACGAGTGTCTCATGCGATGCACTGCATCGCCGACCTCGTGGGTTTTTATCATATCAACTCGCTCACGAAATTTGCGGTTTGAATTTTGGTGTCCAATTCGCGATACTGTTTCGCGAGCGCGTCAATTTCTTTTTGCAGCGCGGCAACGTCCACCGTCGCGCGAAATTTCACTTCGTTGCGTGTGATGCCGTACGCGCGCTGTTGCTGCGTGACCGACGCGGCTTGAACCAGCTGCGCGAGCATGGAGCGTTTGAGCGCGAGCATGTCGCGTTCGGCAATCGCGTCCATGAGCGAACGCGCGTCACCTTCGGCGAGCAGTGTGCGAATGTTCGTCGCGTTGATGCGCGCGGTGAGTGATTGTAGTTCGTTCAAAGCCGCATCCACCTCATTCAAAAGAACGCGCGGCTCTTCTTGCGGCGCGTCGCCTTCTTGCACTTTGGCGTTTTCGACGAGCCGTTCGCGCAAGCGCGCGAGTTTGTCTTTGAGCGCTTTGCGTTCGATGAGCGCTTCAGCGAGTTGCATGGTTTGATTCCTCCTTTGCGGCGAGTGTATAGTTCGTTTCGTGCGCCTCGATTTCACGAATGGTTTCGTCCAACGTAAAGCAAATTTCGTGGAGGTATTCGACGAGTTCGGCAGGCGTAAAGTTCGTGAACTCGCGCAGATGCCCCTCGCTTGCAATGTCATGCATGCGGTCAAAATACTCATAGACGCGTTCAAGTCCGACGCGTGAATAGTCGTCTGCCCGATAGAAATTGAAGCGTGCCATCGTCATACCTCCTTGGGCGGATTGTGTGTGTAGGGGCGAAGCATTTGCGGCGATGGAATGCATCGCAACGCGTTTGTGATTCTCGCGCGGCTGTTGGCGCGAATGCTTCGCCATTATGGAAAAAACAAAAAGAGCGTAAAACCGAATTGGCTTTACGCTCCAAACAAATGACACGAGGCGAACGCGTTTTTTTATCTCAACGGTTCGCACCTCCCGCGAGGCGCGCGGTCTTTTTCGATGCAAGGCGCGCGCGCGATGGAATTTGTTTGGCGCGTAAAGTTTTTACTTGTGAATGACCATTCCCATTTGTAGGTTGCGTATCAAGCCGTCTCGAATCACGCGTGCTTGAATCAAGCATCTCTAAAATACAGTTGCCTCGAATAAACACGCGGCGCAATCCGACAGGCTGGCTTACCCTCAGTTGTCCTGTCCGGATGAGCTGTTTCAAGGTTGAGAGACTGATACCCAATAGGTGCGCGGTTTCCTCGCGCGTATAAATGGTATTTGGTTCAATCGGGGTTTTGGCAACCACAATAAACACTCCTGCTCGCTGTGAGCCGCTCCATGTTGAGCAAAGATACTATAACAGGGTTAGAGAGGGTTGTCAAGAGGTAGAGAAGGGTATCTAGGGTCAATTTTTGGCACACAAAAAACCGCAGAAGAGTCTCTCTGCGGTTTTTGCAACCTATGCCATCATTTTCTCTTTGTTCTTTTTCCCATCACTGCGCGTGTTCGTATCCTCTTGCAGAAAAATCAATTTCCCATTCGCCACATCCGCGACAACATGGTCTCCATCGTGAATCCGTCCGTTCAATACGTCGAGCGCCAGGGGGTCGAGGACGCGGCGTTGAATGGTGCGTTTCAAAGGACGCGCGCCGTATTTCGGGTCGTATCCTTCGTTCACCAGAAATTCTTTTGCTCTGTCCGTGAGTTCGATGCTGATGTGACGGTCTTCCAAACGCCGCGCGACTTGCTTGAGCAAAATTTCGACGATGTGTTTCAAGTCCTCCATTGAAAGCGAATGGAACACGACAATGTCATCCACGCGGTTCAAGAATTCGGGACGGAAATGTTTTCGCATTTCCTCGATGACGCGGTTCTTGACATTCTCCCATTCGCTGTCGTTCATTTCGCGTCCCGCGTACATTCCCAAGAACTCGCTGCCGATGTTGGACGTCATAATCACAACAACATTTTTGAAATCCACAACGCGTCCTTGTCCATCCGTCAAACGTCCGTCGTCGAGAATCTGCAGCATCACGTTGAACACATCGGGCGCGGCTTTTTCGATTTCGTCAAAGAGGACAACCGAGTACGGCTTGCGGCGCACGGCTTCGGTAAGTTGTCCGCCTTCATCGTAACCGACGTAACCGGGCGGCGCGCCAATCAACCGCGCAACGGTGTGCTTTTCCTGATATTCGCTCATGTCAATCCGAATCATCGCGTTTTCGTCGTCGAATAAAAATTCGGCGAGCGCGCGTGCCAGTTCCGTTTTGCCCACGCCGGTGGGACCGAGAAAGATGAACGAGCCGAC
>CALMZO010000086.1 GCA_937870825.1 uncultured Chloroflexota bacterium
ATAAGGCAAGAGGCGCGCTCGCCTTTGCCACACGACGCGCGCGCCTCTTGAAAAAACCGACGTGTTCAATTCTTTACGCTCCGATGTTGTCCGCCACCCACCCGATGCCGAGTTCTTCTAATTTTGCGCGCGTGGGAACTCCGGTTTTCACATCCCAACCGCTCATCGCAAAATAAACATCTTTGGCGCGTTCCATCTCTTCGTGCGAAAGTTTTACGCCGTCCGTCGCGCCGCCTTTCAATTCCTTGAACATTTTTTTCGGCAGCGTGTCGTCTTTGCGGTCAATCCCTTCGCGCGCATTGAACGCGCGCAGCATGTTCAAACGCCGTTCGCCTGCTTGCATGTATTCGTACAAGGAATAGTTCCAACCCGTCGCCGCTTTAATCAAATCCACGACATGGCTCGGACCGTACAACGTCCACGCGGGACCGAAAACGAATTGGCACAAGCCGAACGTGTCGAGACCCGAATAAAATTGTTGCGTCTTGAGCGCAAAGCGCACTTTTTCATTTGTCAAAGAACGCTGCGGCTGCGGTTCGTACAAACCGAGTTGATTCAAACGTTCCATATACAAATCGCTCGTGTTGCCTTCTTCGTACATCCCATCATGTTCGGACGATTGATGGTCTGCGCCGAATGGATTGACCGCGTAAATCAATCCGAGCGAGCGTTTTGCTTGCGGCATGTGCGCGGGCAGTTCTTGTTTTTTGGTTGTGACGGCCAAATCTTCCGCGCCCTTGCCGATTTTTTGCGCGGCGCGCGCGGAACCTTCCGCGAGCATTTCACCCAACGGCGTTGCGCGTGTGAGCGTATCTTGCAGTACTTGAATCATCGCGTCCGCGTTGCCATAGCGCAATTCAATTCCGCCCGTATCGTCGTTCGACAAAAGTTCGTGTTCGTAACAATCCATCGCAAACGCGATGGTCGCCCCCGCGCTGATGGTGTCCACACCGTACTCGTTGCACATTTGCGACGCGAGCGAAACCGCTTGCAAATCGTCCACACCGCAGTACGAGCCGAACGTCGAAAGGGTTTCGTATTCGGGTCCGCCGTACTTGCCATCAATCTTGATGCCCTTCCATTCCGAATCCGCCACGCGCTTGCAGCGCACGGAACACGAGTAGCACGATTCGCGTCCGACGGTATTCTGGCGTCCCTCTTTCGCGCCTTTCAAAACCGTGTCGTACAACGTCTCGCCTGAAATTTTTTCCCAGCCGTGAAAATCTCCGCTGTCGTAGTTGTATGTTGGAAATGAACCGATGGTGTTTTGGTACGAGACGACGCCCGCCGTGCCGTACTTGGCGAGGGATACCATGTCCGCGTTGTCGTTGATAATTTTCGGACCCATTTTCGTTAATTCAATAATCGCTTTCGGGTCTGCCCACTGAATGGATTTCGCGCCTTTGGTGCCGCGCACGACAACCGCTTTCAAATTTTTAGAACCCATCACCGCGCCGAGTCCCGTGCGTCCGTTCGCGCGCGATGCCATGTTGATAATTGCCGCGTAGCGCACCAATTTTTCACCGGCGGGTCCGCATTGCGCGATTTCGATGTTCGCGTCGCCCAATTCTTTTTTTAGAATTTCTTCGACCTCGTGGGTCGTCTTGCCCCACAAATGCCGCGCGTCACGCAATTCGACATGTCCATCCCGAATGTACAAATACATCGGATGCGGCGCGCGTCCGCGAAAAATAATCGCGTCGTATCCTGCGAATTTCATCTCGGCGGGAAAATAGCCGCCGCACTGCGAGTCGCCAATCGCGTCGGTGAGCGGCGATTTTGCATTCGCCATCATGCGCGATTGTCCCGAAACAGGCGCGCCGGTGAGTACGCTCAACGAAAACGTCAAAATGTTTTCGGGACTGAATGCGTCCACATGCGCGGGCATATCGTTCAAAATATGATACATGCCGAGCGCACTCCCGCCGCCGTACATGCGATAAAACGCGTCGCCGGGTTCATCTACTTCGTGAACGCGTTTGGATAAATTGACGTGCAAAATTTTTCCGTTGTAACCGAGAGGCATGGGGACTCCTTCTATGGAGATTAGAGATTGCAAGCGGATACGGAAAGCGGACAAGCGGATGACGCGTAAGTCGTATCCGCTTGTCCGTTTTGTATCCGCTGTCAGCGATTACCGCCGATTCCCAAACAGGCGCAAGAGAAAGAGGAACAAGTTGATGAAATCGAGATACAGCACCAACGCGCCGGTGATGGACGCTTTGCTGCCTTGTTCGGAATTCACGTCAGTCTGATACGCGAGCTCTTTGAGTTTTTGTGTATCACGCGCAATCAACACGATGAACACAAGAACGCCGACGACGGAAATAATCCAGTACAGCGCTTCGCTCTGCAAAAAGAAATTGATGAGCGATGCGATGATGATGCCGATGAGCGCCATGAACGCGATATTGCCGATGCGCGTCAAGTCCATGCCTGTTGTTAGACCGATGATGCTCATTACACCGAACATGCCTGCCGTCGCGACGAACGTGGACGCGATGGACGTTCCCGTGTACACGAGAAAGATGCTCGAGAACACGACGCCCGTCAACGCCGCGTACGCGAAAAAGATGAGCATCGCGACGGGTGTGGAAAGACGATTAATGGCGGCGGACAAGGCAATAACCAAGACAATCTGCACGATAAACAATCCGATGGTGATGAACGGATTGCCAAAGAACAGATTTTGCAATGCCTCGCTGCCAAAGGTTGTCCACGCCACGACTGCCGTCACGAGCAGCGCGGCAAACATCCACAAGTACACGCGCGGCATGAAACTTTTGATGGCTTGTTCTTGCTGCGCGATAGAAAATGGTTGGTTCATTTTTTCCTCCTACCCTATTTTAGCTTTTCCCATTCTTCCCGGCTGATTTCGCCTTCGTGCGGATTCGGGACATAGACTTTGAGGTTCCCTTTTCGCATGAATTCGTGACGGATGCCAGCGAACGGTCCCTCAAATCCCAATCGTCGCAAATTGTAAATCAAATCCTTCGGCTTGATTAGTCCAAAGACTGGCATCATGCCGCCTGTTTTTCAATTGCAAGGTCAATTCCATCAACGATAGGCAAAGGGTCCTTGAAATGGAGCCCCAAAAGAATCCAGTCTTCGAGTACACTCTGTAATTCCTCACGACATGCTTCAAGAGTGGATTGATTGGCAAATACACCTTGAAAATCTGGGATACTGCCATAAAAAGTTCCATCTTCAAGAATTTCGTATCTGGCATGTCGCATCGCCGCGTGAATATACTCTGTCAACATCTGTCCCTCACTTGGGCGCAATTCTACATCATCCGTTTGTGTCTTTCAACCGTCATTTCGTACGTTCAAATTCCCACTGCTGCCAAATCGTCCAGCACGGTGCGAATTGTTGCTGAAAGGCGCGGATGGTCAACATCCAAATCTACAAGTGCAAGATTCAAACGTTCGCCCAATGATTCATAATGCGCAGAGTTGTCGGCGTCAGAAGATTCGACGAGGGGTTGAATTTTTTCGCGCAGTTCGTCCACGATAGCTTGCGTTTTTTCTGTCGGTTGTGATTGCGATAACTCGTTGTGTAAATTGCCGAGACTTGAATCGAGATTGGATTGTGACATTTGTTTATCCTATCAACTCTTCCAATTGACTCACGTAACTCTCCAAGACCTGGAATGCGGCTTCGACGGGTTCGGGTTGTGACAAATCTACGCCCGCGTCGCGCAGCGCGTCGAGCGGATACTTGCTGCTGCCCGCGCGCAAAAAGTTGATGTACTTGACTACCGCGTTCGGCGCGCCGCTCAAAATTCGTTTCGACAACGCGTTCGCGCCGGAAATCCCTGTCGCGTATTGAAATACGTAATAGTCCGCGTAAAGGTGACCGAACGTCGCCCATGTGATGCCGTCACGCGGGCGGTCAATTTGTAATTCTTGTCCGTATCCTTCCGCGTACAAGTCCGCGCACAACTCGACCAATTCGTCCGCCGTCAAGGCTTGCCCGTGTTCCACGCGCTCGTGCGCGATGAGTTCAAAACGCGCGAGCGTCGGCATGATGAAAAAGTAGCGATGGAAATTTTGCATCGCCTCTTCCAAAATGTTCAAGCGAAAATCGCGGTCGGTGATTTCCTTGAGCATGTACGCGCGCACCATCGCCTGATGAAAATTCGACGCGACTTCGGCGACAAAATTTCCGTAATTCGTGTACACCATCGGCTGCGTCTGCCACGTCAAGTACGAATGCATCGAGTGTCCGAGTTCGTGCGCGAGCGTGGACAGCGCGCCCATGTTGTTGTCGTAACTCATCAAAATAAACGGGTGCGTTCCCGCTGTGCCTGACGAGAATGCGCCTTCGGTCTTGCCGCGATTCGGCAGTGCGTCCACCCAACGCGCTTCGAGCGCGCCGTGTCGCACAATATCCACGTACTCTTTGCCCATCGGCGCGAGGCCCGCGCAAATCCAATCCACTGCCTCTTCGTACGAAATGTGCCGCGTGTGTTTCGTCAGCGGCGCCCAAATGTCATATGTATAGAGTGATTCAACGCCGAGCGCTTTTTTCCGCGCGCGCCAATAGCGATGCCATGTGCCGAGATTTTTCTTGAACGTGTTGATGAGATTGTGAAAAACGGTGACGGGAATGTTTTGTTCAAAGAGCGTCATTTCGAGCGTGTTGTCGAAATGACGCGCGCGCATTTGAAACACATTTTGTTTGATGGACGTTGCCAATTGCGCGGCGGACGTATTTTTGAACGCGAGATACGTGTCACGATAATTTTGCCACGCGCTGCGGCGCAATGCGCGGTCCGGGTCGTCAAGGCATGTATAAATGCTGCCTTGCGCGACTTCGTGTTCGTTGTCTTGACTGTCGCGCGCGGGGGGAAATTTCAAGTCCGCGCTCGTGAGAACATTGTTCGCGGTGTACGCGCCCGAGAACGGGTCTGCCAACATTCCCAGAATTTCTTCCACCTCACTCGAACGCACATGCTTCTGCTTGCGGAACAAATTGTCAAAATAGTGTTTGTAGATTTCGAGACGCGGTTCGCGCTGCATCCATTCGTTCAGCGTCTCTTGCCCAATCGAAATGGTTTCGGGGTCGAGAAACGCGAACGCCGCGCCCGCGCGCCCCGCCAGTCCCAAGACGCGCCCGTTCATCGCCGCCGCGTTTTGGTCGGGCATGTCAACCGCGTGGCTCATCGAAGCGTACACAAAAACGATGCCCACGCGTTTCTGCAATCGCTGCGCGAGTTCGAGCGCGTCGGCAAGCGTTTGTGGATTGTCGCCGAGATGTCCGCGATATGGTTCCAACTGCGCCAGGTCGGCAAGCACATATTCAAATTCTTTTTCCCACGCGGCTTGATTGGCAAAAATGCTAGTGCTGTCCCATTTGTATTTGTCGGGAATTTCCGCGCGGGTGGGTAAGGTGGTGGTCGGGGCCAAGAGATGCTCCTTGAGCGATTAGAGTGGAAGGTATTCGACTCGATTTTCAAATTCATGTGACGCACCCGCCTTTGCAATTACCTCAAGGTCACGGATGCAATCTCCGATGCTCAATTCTTGATGTCCATAGACGATGCCCACAAAGTAGATTCCGTTTGCGAGTCTTTTAGCGCCTTCACGCAAAAAATCCTCATCTTGTGTGAATAAAATGCGCTTCAATTGCGTTGCACGGTCAAGTAGTACGGGGTCATCCATCTGTGCGGCTTGGTCTTCATATGCTGTAATGACATTCACACCGCGTTTTCTCAATCCCAATGTGATCGCATTTGGCACATGATGATCCATGTAGAACGAAATTGGCATCGAGGTCATTGTTGCGCTAGACGTTTCTTGAATGGACTGGGCGCGGCTTTCGCGCGCATCCTTTCAGCATATTCCCGGCGCCGTTGAATATCTTGATCCAATTCTGCTTTGTGGTCCCAGTAAAAAGCCAGAGCGGAATGAATCTGTGCCATTGTCAGATAAGGATGCTGCTCTTGAAGACTTTCAGGACTCCAGTGATGAGCGAGATGCTCTCTCACGAGTTCAACTACTTTCATCGTCGTCCCACTAATCATTGGCACACCGTCGTCATTCAATTCAACATGATAATAAGGGGTCATTACCGCCATAACTTGCCTCACTTGTTCAGCGTATGCATTTCGCCATCCGGTTCAATCGAAACAATCCAATCATGGTTACGCGCATTGGTCAAACACTCACCCGTCGCCGTCGCGCCAAAGCCGCGAATCAATCGCAAACGACGCGAAATCGCAAAGCCCATTTCCTGCAATTGTTCCTGACGCGCGTCCATGTCACCTTGCACGCGCAAAATCACGTGAAAGGTATCCTGCGGATGTGCTTGTGCTTGTTCCGCGAGGGCAGGTGTCACATTCATCATTGCTGCTATCTTAGCACAAACGATATGTGTGAGCAACGCGAAATCACCTTTTATTTTCGATTCGATTGTGCTATCATCTCGCCACTTTCATTCATTGACGCGCAGGATTGCCCCTCCGCTTGCGCGCCCTGACAGCCCAACATTCAATTTTACGTTTGACGTTTGACGCTGTGCCTCCACGTCACCCGTCATTCTTGACTCTCTCATGTTACCTTCCACTACCGAACATCTTGCCCCCGTCTGGGCGCGCTATTCTAACATTGTCGCTGACCATGCCGAGGGCGCGTACATTTACGCCGAGGACGGTTCGCGCTATCTCGATTTTACGTGCGGCATCGGCGTCACGAATACGGGACACTGTCATCCCAAAGTTGTCGCCGCTGCCCAAGAACAAGTCGGCAAATTGATTCATGGGCAAGCGAATATCGTGTATCACAGACCGATGCTCGACTTGGTCGAACAATTGCTCACCGTCGTTCCCGAATCGCTCGACACCTTTTTCTTTTCCAATTCCGGCGCGGAAGCCATTGAAGCGAGTGTGAAACTTGCGCGCGCGGCAACAGGTCGTCCGAACATCATTTCATTCGTCGGCGGATTTCACGGACGCACGAACGCGACGATGGCGCTGACTTCATCCAAGGCGGGCTATCGTTCGCGTTACGCGCCGCTCGCGGCAGGGATTCATATCGCGCCGTACCCGTACGCGTATCGAATGGGCATGTCGCCGGAACAAGCGTCGCAATTTTGTTTGAACGAATTGGAATACATGCTCGAAACGCAAACGGAGGCGAGTCAAGTCGCGGGCATTTTGATTGAACCGGTGTTGGGCGAAGGCGGTTACCTCGTTCCACCCGATGGATTTTTACAAGGGCTGCGCGCGATTACGGACAAGCACGGCATCTTGCTGATTGCGGATGAGGTGCAGAGCGGGTTCGGGCGCACGGGCAAATGGTTCGGGCATCAACACTGGAACGTGACGCCAGATATAATGGTGATGGCAAAAGGACTCGCGTCAGGATTTCCCTTGAGCGGCATCGCGGCGCGTCGAGACCTCATGGCGAAATGGGCGCCGGGTTCGCACGGCGGCACATACGGCGGCAACGCGGT
>CALMZO010000087.1 GCA_937870825.1 uncultured Chloroflexota bacterium
GCGGAGGCACACTTGGCGTCTTCGTTGCCGCGATTTCTAATCGCCTGTCGCGCTACCCAAAACTTTGACGCACACCCCGAACGCGCGTTATCACAAAAATTGGTTTGTGCGCGCGCCACGACTATAATGTTCCTCACTTATGAGTGAACGCACCGACGAATTTCTCTTTGACGAAGTAACGATTACGGTTCAAGCCGGCGACGGCGGAAACGGCGCGGTCTCGTTTCGCCGCGAGGCGTACATTCCGCGCGGCGGACCGAATGGCGGCTCCGGCGGACGCGGTGGCAATGTTTTGCTGCGCGTGGACAAACAACTCAACACGTTGCAGCCATTTCGCCGCGCCAAGCATTTCAAAGCGGAACGCGGCAAACACGGCAGCGGCAAAGACCAGAACGGCGCGTACGGCAAAGATGAAATTGTGCGTGTGCCACCCGGCACCGTTGTGCGCGACGCGGACACGGGCGCATTTCTCGCGGACTTGGTCGAACCGAATCAAGAAATTGTCGTCGCGCGCGGCGGACGCGGCGGGCGCGGCAATGCCGCATTCAAATCGGCGACAAATCAAGCGCCCCATTTTTCCGAAAAAGGCGAAGTGGGTCAAGCACAACGCTTGCGTTTGGAATTGAAACTCATTGCCGACATTGGCATCATCGGCAAACCGAACGCGGGCAAGTCCACCTTTCTCGCGTCCGTCACCGCCGCGCGTCCCAAAATCGCGGACTATCCGTTCACCACGCTCATTCCGAATTTGGGCGTTGCGGAGATTGACGAGACGAGTGTTGTGCTGGCGGACATTCCCGGACTCATTGAAGGCGCGCACGAAGGCGCGGGCCTCGGAGACCGTTTTCTCAAACACATCGAACGCACGCGCGTTTTAATTCACCTGCTCGATGGTTCGGCAAACGACCCGCTCGCAGATTTTGAATCCATCCATCAAGAATTGCAGCAATACAATCCCACACTCGCGGACAAGCCGCAAATTGTCGGATTCAACAAGATGGATTTGCCTGACGCGCAAGAACATTTCAAAAATGTTCAAGCGGAACTGTCGAAACTCGTCGCGCAGGTCATTCCGATTTCCGCCGCGACGGGCGAAGGCGTGCGCGAATTGTTGCGCGGCGCGGTGGCAATCCTCAATGCGCTGCCGCCCGAAGAAAAAATCGCGCCGCAAGAAACGATTCCCATTTTTCGTCCTGCACCCGATGAAGACGCGTTCACCATCGAACGCGAAGGCAAAGACGACGATGCGCAAATTTTTCGCGTGCGCGGAACCAAAGTGGAACGCGTCGCGCAAATGACGAATTGGAATCAGGAAGAAGGCGTTCAACGCACGCACCGCGTTTTGCAAGCCATGGGCGTCAATGATGCATTGCGCGCGGCGGGGGTACGCGAAGGTGATTTTGTTCGCATCGGGGATGTCGAACTCGAGTGGGGCGAGGGGATGATGTGAGACTTGGAATTTTGGGCGGCACGTTCGACCCGCCGCACAATGGGCATTTGCGCATGGCGCACGCGGCGCGAGACGCGCTCGCGCTCGCGGAAATTGTTTTCATGCCCGCGAAACAGCCGCCGCATAAACTTGGCCCGAGAGGCGAGGACTCAGACGACCCCGTGAGTCCGCTCGAAACGCGCGTGGCAATGTTGGAACGCGCGTTGTATGACGAACCAACGTTCGTGATTTCGATGCTCGAAGCGGAACGGCAAGGTCCATCGTACACGGTGGACACTCTACGCGTGTTGAGAAAAGAATTGGGAAGCGACGCCGAAATTTTTTTCATCATCGGCGAAGATTCACTCGCCAATTTGCCGACGTGGCATCAGCCGCAAGAAATCGTGAAATTGTGTAAACTCGCGGTGCTGCAAAGACCCAAGTACGAGGTTGACCTCGACGCGTTGGAAAAAAAAGTGGCGGGAGTAAAGCGGAGCGTTGTCTTGATTCACGCGCCCGAACTCGATATTTCGTCCACCGATATTCGCGAACGCGTCGCGCGCGGCGAGCCCATTCGTAAACTTGTCCCGCCGCGCGTCGCACAATACATTCACGCTCATCATCTTTATTCAGACGACAGGAATCCATAACTCTCGTTATCCATGTCATTTTGAATACAACGAGACATCTCGTGCTGCATTCTTGCAGCAGCAGATTTCCTCGCTTTGCTCAAAATGAGAACGTATTGTTTTCGATAATGCTTGTATCCTTATCAACCGGTTCGCTATATCTTTATCCGTTACGTTGGACATTTTCACTCGCGAAACGCGCGGGCTTTGATGGTGTGGAATTGGTGATTGGTCCGGAAGTGGACTGGCGCGGCGCGGGCTATATCCAAAACCTCTCGCGCGAATTTCAACTCCCTGTTCTCACCGTACACCCCCCCCTCTACGGCTATGGCAAATGGCGCGACATCAACATCACCTACGCGCCGTACATGGAACAAGCCGTCGCCCTCACGCAAGCGGTCGGCGCGCGCGTGATGGTGGTTCATCCGCCGCGTGCGAGCGATTACGCGCGGGGGATTGGAAAGAAATTTGTCGAGCAAGTTGTCGCCGCGCGCAACTCCATCAACGGGAGTGGCCCGCAACTTGGTTTGGAAAACGGCGCAAAATTTAATGGACGCGACGACAAATACATTTTGCGCGCGCTGCCCGAATTGCGCGCGTTTGCGGACAAACACGATTTCGCCATGACGCTCGACACCGCGCACATTGGCACATTTGATTTGGATTTGCTATCGTCGTTGGAATTTTTTGACGGACGGGTGGCGAACGTGCATCTGTCCGATTTGCGCGACGTGCCGCATTGGTTAATGAATCAACCGCGCCTGCACAGTTACTATCGCCAACATCAATTCCCCGGCACAGGCACGCTGCCGTTGAAACAACTGCTGCGCGAATTGAAACGGCGCGGGTTCGATGGAACGATTACGTACGAACTTTCTCCGCTCGCGATAGATGCGTTGACGCCGTGGCGCGTCGAGAGGAAATTGAGGGAGGCGGTGGAGTTTGTGAGAAAAGCATTGACGAATGACGAATGACGAATGACGAAATTCATTCTTTCGTCTTTGGGTTCATTAAAAATTAAATTCCCGAACATGCTATACTGAGCGAAAACTTTCCGCGAGGTTGAACATGTCC
>CALMZO010000088.1 GCA_937870825.1 uncultured Chloroflexota bacterium
CGAAAACTCACCTCGTCGAGCTGCAGCTGCTCGGCAAGGTCGTGGGTCTGCTGCGAGAGGAGCACCTGCCCGCCGTGCGCTGCCGCGCAAATGCGCGCAGCAATATGCACATCCAGCCCAACGTAACCTGCCGCCGTGAGCTGCGGTGCGCCCGTGTGCATGCCCATCCGCACACGCACGCGTTCGCCCTCGCCCCAGTCCTGTTCCGCCAGCGCGCGCTGCGCCATCACACTCGCGTTGATTGCATCCACCGCGCGCGCAAACGCGACGAAAAAAGAATCGCCCTGCGTGTCCACTTCGCGCCCGTGAAATTTATGGAACGCGGCGCGCAAGAGTTTGCGCTGGGTCGCGAGGACTGACGCGTAACGTTCGCCCAAACGCTGTAACTGTTTGGTGGAGCCCTCGATGTCGGTAAAGAGAAAGGTGACGGTGCCGGAAGGCAAATCGGTTTTCATATTGCCTCGCGCTCTTGGATGCGATTATAAAACAAAAAAGACGCCGCTGAGCAGCATCTTGGATTTTGTATCGCTTGGATTCTGGTTCTGTCGGTCGCCGCGAGCTTGCGTATCGGGGACGGCGCATCGCCGCCTCCTACAGAATCATCTTGCGATACGCGATTGGCAAACCGCATCCACGCCCAAGCGTTCCGTGTCCAATTCGACACGCGCGCGGTCACCCGGAAAAATTCCTTCGCCGGGTGTTCTGTACGATTTGGCAAAAAGAGCGAGATGTGCGGGCAGCGCTTTTCTTTTCTGCGGCGTCCGTTTGCCACGCGCAGCCACGAACGTGTTATAATCGCGCAGTCCGGCTTTGAAAAAAAAATTGTATGGAAAACTGCTTTGCCTGAATCGTCAAAGGTCGCGCTCGTCAAATGGCATGTCAACGATGAACTCGCTCAGGTGCTGGCAAACGAGCTCACGCAGTTAGGATATCGCCCGCAATTTTTCCAGCACGATGCGGAGATACCGCCCGATGCGGCGATTGTTCTCACGTTCGCACCGTATGGAGAATTGCTGCCCATTCTGCGACGGGCTGCCAGCCGGCTCTCCCCGCCTCTGGTCGCGCATTGGAATTTTGAGGGCTCGCCCGATCTGGGTTTGCCGTGGCAAGCCGTCTACACGCTCAGCGCGCTGCGCTCGCGCCTCGATGGGATTCCTTTGCTCAACCGCAAATGGAAGCGCTATCGCTATCTTGGCGATTATTTTTATGCCTATCGGCGCGGTTGGCTTGATGTATTGGCGGTGATTTCCCAACAGCATGAGACCATTTACCAAGCACATGGTCTCCCGGCGCAGTATGTGCCCTGGGGGACTTCGCCGCAATTCTATCGCACGCTGAACCTGGAGCGGGATATTGACGTGCTTTGGTTCGGCAAACGGCGCGATTCTCACCGCAGCACACTGATTGAACAGGTCCGTGCCGAAATGCAGGCGCGCGGGTTCAACATGCTGCTGGCGGATGGAGTCGAACATCCCTTTATTTACGGGAACAAGCGTACAGAAATTCTCAATCGCTCCAAGATTGTGTTGAATGTCAAGACGCTCGCGCAAAATAGCGGTTTCACGTTTCGCTTTCACATGGTCGCCGGCAATCGCGCGCTCATCGTCGCGGAGGATTTTTTGTCGCACGTGCCCAATTATCAAGCGGGGGTGCATTATGCTTCTGCGCCATCCGAGCGCCTTGCCCAAACAATCGTTTATTACCTCGAACATGAATCGGAACGTGCCGCGCTCGCGGAAAATGCGTTTCAATTGGCGACAACCGAAATGACCTTATACAACAGCGTACGGAAATTGATGCAGTGTGTTGAAGCCTCGCGCGCCGCATGACACACAGAATCCTGTACGTGCTTGACCTTGTGCGTCATGATTGCCATAGCACACCCTGTGCGCGAACAAAAAGAAATCTTTTGACGCGCCGATGTCGGAGGCAAGAGGGCTCTTCAAGACGATGAACACTCTTGGTTTTTTTTGCGTCTAATAGTGCACCAATAGGAAACTGCGCGGGCGCTCGAGTCTTTGTGCCCCTATTCTCTGGTGCGACGACGCGACCCGGCACGACTTTTTTTGTTGAATGCCCCCGGTGCTTGCACAACGACTGCTGTTACAATCCATCATCGCATCTGGCGGCGCTTGAACGTTGAATCCCATAGAAACTCCGGAGAAACCTTATGAACGAACACAGCCCATTTGCCTATCGCATCTGCGGCGGACATCCCGTCCGCGGTGAAATCCGAACGCTGGGCGCGAAAAATTTTGCGACAAAAGCGATGGTCGCCGCGCTGTTGAGTGAACAAGAAACCGCGCTGACGAATGTTCCGCCCATCGGCGACACGGACATTACGCGCGAAATGTTGGAATCGGTCGGCGTGCACGTCGAATGGCGCGGCGATACGATGACCATTGACCCATCGGCAATGAAATCCTCGCATGTGCCGACGCCCCATTCCGGCAGCAATCGCATTCCGATTTTGCTGCTCGGCGCGCTCTTGCATCATTGGAGCGAAGTGTTTGTGCCCGTGCTGGGCGGCTGCAAAATCGGCGCGCGCGGTGTGGACTTTCACTTGTCCGCCATACGCGCATTCGGCGGCGTCATCGAAGAAACGGACGACGGTTTTGTCGCGCGGCGTTATGGCAAATTGCGCGGCGCGCGGATTCAATTGCCGTATCCGAGCGTCGGCGCGACGGAAACGTGTTTGTATCTCGGCGTTCTCGCCGAAGGCCGCACCGTAATTACGAACGCGGCGATGGAGCCCGAAATTTTTGAATTGATTACGATGCTGCGTTCGATGGGCGCGATTATTTTTACCACGCCGAATCGCGAAATTCGGATTGACGGCGTTCCCGAATTGCAAGGCACGAGCATGCCGATTCTCGGCGACCGCATTGAAGCCGCATCGTGGGCATGTCTTGCCTGCGCGTCCGACGGCGATATCATCGTTCACGGTACGCGTCCGGACATTCTCGGCAATTTCTTGTCGTACTATCAGCTCGTCGGCGGCGGCATCGAATTGATTGCCAGTGACAGTATTCGTTTTTTCCGACGCAGCGCGATTCGTCCGACGATGATTGAAACGGATGTGTATCCGGGCTTTTCGACAGATTGGCAGCAGCCCTTTGCGGTGTTGTTGACGCAAGCCGATGGCATTTCTGTCATCCACGAAACGGTGTACGAGAAACGTTTTGGCTATTTGAAGGCGTTGAACAAACTCGGCGCGAAAACACAGCTCACTACGCATTGTCTGGGCAGTGTGCCATGCCGCTATGTTGACCAGGGGCACGAACACAGCGCAATCATCACCGGACCGACGCCGTTTCACAATGCGGACGAAATCACGATTCCCGATTTGCGCGCGGGACTCGCGTATGTGATTGCGGCGGCGATTGCGCCGGGCGAAACGCTTGTGACGGGCATTCCGTTTTTGGAACGCGGCTATGGCGACATTGTGCCGCGTCTGGCAGCGATGAATTTGCAGATTGACAAAGTGGCGCTCCCGCAACGCGAACGCATCCCGGCATGAAAATGGCGCCGCCTCCGTTGCGGTGTCATGTTTCGGGGCGGCAAAAGCGGTACGCCTTTCATTTGCCACGGCGACTGCAAAGGCCCTCGACAAGGAGGTGTCATTTCGAACGGAGTGAGAAATCTCGGCTGCCGCGCGTCGTGAGATTTCTCGCATTCGCTCGAAATGACAGTTAACGCGACTTTGCAGTTGCCCTGTTTCATTTGTGAAAGATATTGCAAATGAAATCCGCGCGTGATATAATGCCAATGGTGGCGATTTTGCCGCAATTTTGTTGGAATCGCGAGTGTCCTCACACGGTGGGGTTTTGCGATGTAAAGCAGGAGTGGAGTGCGCGTTTTGATAACGGGCGTAAGTGGGTTTGCGGGGAGTTTTCTGGCAGATGCGTTGGTGGCACAGAAACAGACGCAGCCCGATTTGGAAGTGTGGGGCGTTTCGCAAAGCAGTGAAATGCCGCGCAACGCCAACGCGCAAATTCATCTCGCTCGCGGCGACCTGACGGACCCGCGTTTTACGGCGAACCTCATTTCTAAACTTTCCCCTGACCGTATCTATCACCTCGCCGCGCAAGCGTTCGTTCCCATTTCGTGGCAAGACCCCTGGGCAACGCTGGAAAACAACATTCGCGCCCAAACGAATCTTTTGCATGCTGCCGCGCAGAATCGTTCGCGCGCGCGCATTTTGATTGTCGCGTCCCAAGAGGAATACGGACGCGTGACGCCCGCCGATTTGCCGCTGAATGAAGATACGCCGCTCCGTCCCGACAGCCCGTACGGGGTGAGCAAAATCGCTCAAGATTATCTGGGCTTGCAATATTTCATCAGTCATCAGATGCACATTGTCCGCGTGCGTCCGTTCAATCATATCGGTCCGCGTCAAAACGAACGTTTCGTGGCGGCGAATTTTGCGAAACAGGTTGCGGAAATCGAAGCGGGGCTGCGCGCGCCAAAATTGTGCGTTGGGAATTTGGACGCGCAGCGCGATTTTACGGATGTGCGCGATATGGTGCGCGGGTACATTCTCGCGCTGGAGCGCGGCATCGCGGGCCAGGTGTACAACATCGGTTCGGGCAAGCCGCGCACGATTCATGCCTTGGTGGAAACGTATCAACAGCTCACGCGCGTGCCATTTGACATTGAATTTGACCCGCAGCGGATGCGCCCATCCGACACGCCCGTTTCATATTGCGACACGACAAAATTTTATCAAGCGACGGGATGGGAACCGGAGATTCCATTCGAGCAAACGCTAGAGGATACATTGAATTATTGGAGAGCGCGAATTCAAAGAGACGGATGAATGATTCAAGCAATTCGGCGCAGGTGAGTACGAGTTTTCCAAGCACGCAGTTGACCAAAGCATCTTGCGTAAAATTACCTTGAATGAAATTCGGCAAGCGATTACCCGTGGCGAAATCATTGAAGATTATCCTGACGACAAATATGGACCGAGTTGCTTGATTTTTGGCTACACCTTGCAGCAACGTCCGATTCATATTCAATGCAGCTATCCATCGCGTCCACTGCTAAAAATCATTACGCTTTATGAACCCGATGCCGCGCAATGGATTGATTATCGGGTACGGAGAAAGAGCGATGCAGAATCATCTGTGGAATGAAAAATTTTCCAAAGAGTATGTTACCTACACATTGGAATTTGAGGGCAAGCTGATTGTGATTGAACATGTCCCCGCGCGGGTAAATCTTGAAACGGGAGAACAGCTGTTTGCGCCCGAAACTGTTGAACGCCTGCAAGAAATGTTTTGGCAACGTCAAACGCCCAGCCGCATGATTCAAGTTCCCGTGTACGAATTTGCATAACACTATCTCATGGAATGGAGTAAGGAATGGCTCGCAAAGTTGTAGCAATTTCTGGCATAACGGGGATGGATGGTTCCCATCTCGCGGATTTTCTTTTGGAACAGGGTTATGAAGTTGTTGGGCTGGTGCGCCGCACCAGCACCATCAACTTTGAACGCATCGCGCATATTCAAGACAAAATCAAAATCGTCCAAGCCGATTTGTTGGATGAAGTTTCGTTGATTGATGTGCTGCGCGAATTTCGCCCGCAAGAGGTGTACAACCTCGCCGCGCAAAGTTTTGTGCCGACATCCTTCAAGCAGCCCGTACTCACGGGCGAAGTCACTGCGCTCGGCGTGACGCGCATGTTGGACGCGGTGCGCATCGTGGACCCGACGATTCGCTTTTATCAAGCGTCCTCGTCGGAAATGTTTGGCAAAGTGCAAGAGGTGCCGCAAACAGAAAGGACGCCGTTCTATCCGCGTTCGCCGTACGGCGTGGCAAAAGTGTACGGACATTGGCTCACCGTGAATTATCGCGAGTCCTACAATTTGTTTGCATGTTCCGGAATTTTGTTTAATCACGAAGGACCGCGGCGCGGTTTGGAATTTGTGACGCACAAAGTCACGCACGGCGCGGCAAAAATCGCGTTGGGTCTCGCAAAAGATTTAAAGATGGGCAACCTCGAAGCGAAACGCGATTGGGGGTACGCGCCGGATTACGTGCGCGCGCAATGGATGATGCTGCAACAGGATGCGCCGGACGACTATGTGATTGCGACGGGTAAAGAACATTCCGTGCGCGAGTTGTGCAAAATCGCGTTCGAGTGTGTGGACTTGGATTACACGCGTTATGTGATTGAAAACAATCCGAGCGATTTGCGTCCCGCCGAAGTGGACCATCTTTTGGGCGATGCAAGCAAGGCGCGCAAAAAACTCGGTTGGGAACCGACGGTCACATTCGAGCAGATGATTCAAATCATGGTCGAGGCAGATTTAGCCGCGTTGAAAAAGACGTATAACCTTTGACCAAGTAGTAGGTAGTAGGAAGCAGGGAAATTCCCATCTACTACCTACTACTTGCTACTTGCTACGTGGTAACAAATATCAAATTCGGCACTGACGGCTGGCGCGGCGTTATCGCGGAAGATTACACGTTCGACAGTGTGCGGCGCGCGGCGCAAGGCACAGCGAATTATTTTGTCCAACACGGCGCGCGCGAACGCGGCATGGTGATTGGGTACGACAATCGCTTTGCATCGGAAACATTCGCGGCGGCAGTGGCAGAAGTTTTCGCGGCGAACGAAATTCCCGTGTTGCTCACCGAAACGGGAACGCCGACGCCCGTGATTTCCTACGCGATTTTGGCAAACCAAGCCGCGGGCGCGGTCAACATTACCGCGTCGCACAATCCGCCGTCAGACAATGGTTTCAAAGTTCGCAGTGAATTTGGCGGCGCGGTGGACCCGAACGTGTTGTTGGAAATTGAAGCGGCGATTCCGAGTGATGCGTCCGGCGTGAAACGTCTGACGTTGAGTGATGCGCTGTCGCAAGAACGGGTGAAAAAATTTGACGCGAGTACGGCGTATCTCGCGCATCTGCCCGACATGATTGATGTCGCACCGTTGAAAAACGCGGGGCTGAACGTCGTACATGACCCGATGTGGGGCGTTGGCAGCGGCTGGCTGCAAAACATTTTGGGCGGCGGCAAAACGACGGTGACAGAAATTCACAGCGGACGCAATCCGATTTTCCCCGACATGAAACGCCCCGAACCGATTCCGCCCAACACCGCGCGTTTGCAAGAAACAGTTCCCGCGTTGAACGCGAGCGCGGGTTGTCTCACCGACGGCGACGCGGACCGGGTGGGTTTTGTTGCGGAAAACGGACGCTTTGTGAATCAACTCGAAGTGTATGCGCTGCTTGCGTATTATCTTTTGGAAATTCGCGGCTGGCGCGGACCGATTGTCAAAACGATTTCGACGACGAGCATGTTGGACAAGTTGGGAAAAATTTATGACGTGCCGATTTATCCGACGGGCGTCGGTTTCAAATACATCGCGCCGAAAATGTTGCAAGTGAACGCGATGATTGGCGGTGAAGAATCGGGCGGGTTTGCGGTGCGCGGTCACATGCCCGAACGCGACGGAATTTTGATGTCGCTTTTTTTGCTCGACCTGATGACACAATTGAACAAAACGCCGACGCAGTTGCTCGACCATTTGTTTGGCATCGTCGGCGCGCATTATTACGACAGAATTGATACGCCGTTTCCGCCCGAACGCAACGCGCAAGTGCGCGCGAAAATCGCAGGCGTCACGCCATCGCACATCGCAGGCATTAAAGTATTGAACATCAACACCCTCGACGGTTTTCGTTACGAGATGGAGGACGGCGGCTGGATGTTGATTCGTTTTTCGGGAACAGAGCCAATCATTCGCGTGTACACGGAAACCACGCACGGCGACAAGGTGCAGGATATTTTGCAAGATGGGTTAAAGTTGGCGGGATTGAAGTGGTGACAAGGTGAACGGGTGACATGGTAAATCATTTTGTCACCTTGTCACCCTGTCACATATCAGAATGTTTTTCGACAGTCATTGTCACTTAACAGCCGAACAATTTGATGTTGACCGCGACGCGGTGATACAACGCGCGGTGGACGCGGGTGTGACGCGGTTGTTGACGCTGGCGACAGATGTGGAATCGAGCCGCGCCGTGATTGCGCTCGCGGAAAAATTTGATGTGGTGTTTTGCGCGATTGGGATTCATCCCGAAAGTGTGCGCGATTCGTCGCTCGATGATTTGATATTGATTCGTGAATTGGCAAAGCATCCGAAAGTGGCAGCGATTGGGGAAATTGGCTTGGATTTTTATTGGGACAAAACGACGGCGGACGCGCAGCAAACATTTTTTGAAACACAGTTGGAACTTGCGGCAGAATTGAATTTGCCTGTTGTAATTCATGACAGAGACGCGCATGAGAAAATTCTGGGGACATTGAGGGAAATGCGGGAATTAAAAGAATTAAGGGGAGTGCTGCACGCGTTTTCGGGCGATGAAGCGATGGCGCGTGAGGCATTTGATTTGGGATACGTGATTTCGTTCGGTGGACCGATTACGTTCAAGAACAACAAGCGCGCGCCCGATTTGCTTCGCGCGCTGCCATTGGAAAAAATTTTAATTGAAACCGATTCACCGTATTTGACTCCGCATCCCTTTCGCGGGAAACGAAATGAACCGCTGCACGTAAGATACGTTGCGGAGCGAATCGCGGAAGTAAAAAATTTGAGCATTGAACAAGTTGCGGCGCAAACGACGAGCAACGCAAAAAAATTGTTCCGTGTGATGTAGGGACTTGCCTTGTGCATGTCCAGTCGTCGAGAAGGTAGAGGTTGGTGTGGAACTCAAGGAAATTTTGAAACCGATTGAAACGGATTTGCAAACGATTGAAGTGCAGCTCCGTGAAGCGTCGCGCGCGGAATTTGGGCCCCTCGCGTTGGTAATTGAATCCATTATTGAAAGCGGCGGCAAACGGATGCGCCCCGCGGTGACGATGTTGGCAGGTCGCATGTATCCGCAGAACGACGCACACTTGTTGAAACTCGCCGTGTCCGTCGAACTGTTGCATCTCGCCACGTTGATTCACGACGATTTGATTGACAAGGCGAATACGCGGCGCGGTTCGTCAACCATCAACAGCAAATGGGACAGCAAGTCCACCGTGCTTGCCGGCGATTACGTTTGGGCAAAAGCGGCGAAAATCGCGGCGGATGTCGGCAATACCAAAGTGCTTGGAATTTTCGCCGATACGGTGATGGTGATTGTCGAAGGCGAAATCAAACAGGATTATATGGGCTCCCAAGCGTCCACCGACCGCGCGGAATATTACAATCGCATTTACGCGAAAACCGCGTCGCTGTTTGAAGGCGCGATGCGTTCGGCGGCGGTGTTGGGCAACGCGCCGCAAAAACATGTGGACGCGCTCGGCATGTACGGGCGCAAACTCGGCACCGCGTTTCAAATCATTGACGACGTGCTGGATTTCGTCGGCACGCAAAGCGATGTGGGCAAACCGGTCGGCAACGATTTGCGGCAAGGCGTGATTACGCTGCCCGCGTTAATGTACTACGAAACCCATCCGGGACATCCCGTCATCGAATCCGTCGCGGTGAAGAACGGACACACGCCCGAACAACTCGAAGCGGCGATTCAAGAAATTCGCGCGTCGCCCGAAATGAACGCGGCGCGGCAAGAAGCGCAGGATTTGGCGAACGAAGCAATCCGCGAACTTCAAGCTCTGCCCAGGAGCAAATATCGTCAAGCATTGGAGCAATTGGCGGGTTATGTGATTGAACGCAAGAAATAGTAGAAATCAGTGGGCAGTGTTCAGTAATCAGTAGTCGGTGATATGATGTCACTGATTACTGATTACTTTTTTTTCACTGATTACTGATGAATATTTCCTTCCTCATCGTCTCGTGGAACGTGCGCGAATTGTTAAAGCGCGCGGTGCAGGCGATTCTCGACGACACGCGCGATTTAGAAATTGAGCTTGTTGTTGTTGATAACGCGTCGCGCGATGGAACGGTAGAAATGCTGCGCGCGGATTTTTCCTCGACTGCGCTCGGAACAAGTCCGAACGTGCGCGTGATTGCGAATGCGGAAAATGTCGGATTCACACGCGGGAACAATCAAGGAATCGAAATCGCGCAAGGACGTTACCTTTTTCTCATCAACCCCGACACCGAAATCGAACGCGGCGCAACGCGCGCGCTACTCGAATTTATGGACGCGTCCGAAAACGCGCGCGTCGGCATCGTCGCTCCCCAGCTGTACTACGCGGACGGCTCGCTCCAATCCTCGCGCCGCCGCTTTCCAAAATTTTCCACCGCGCTTTTTGAATCCACCAAACTCGAACAATGGTTTCCCCACAACTCACTGATTACTGATTACCGATTACTGAATACTGATGATTCGCAAACTCAAGACGTAGATTGGGTTGTCGGCGCGGCAATGGTTGTGCGGCGCGCAGTGATTGAACAAATCGGCGGACTCGACGAACGCTTTTTTATGTACTCGGAAGAATTGGATTTTTGTAAACGCGCGAAACAAGCGGGCTGGCGCGTGGTCTATTTTCCCGATGCGCGCGTGTTGCATCACGAAGCGAAATCGTCGGAGCAAGTTCTCGCCCGGCGCGACATTTATTTTCATTCCAGCAAAGTGCGCTATTTCAAAAAACATCACAGCGTACTGCAAGGCGAACTCTTGCGTTATTTTTTATTGAGCATGTTCGCGTTCCAGTGGCTGGAAGAAGGCGCGAAATTTTTGCTGGGACACAAACGCGAATTGCGCGCGGCGCGGATCAACGCGTACGCGCAGGTGTTAAAGAGTGGGTTAAAATGACCACGTAGGGGCAAAGCATTGACAGACGCGCCCGCGCAAGGGGTGGCAGCTGTGAATGTCAATGCTTTGCCCCTACCCATAACAAACACGATGGACCCATCACAACTCGCATCCGAACTCGTAAAAATTCTCGTTCCGTTTTTGCTCGCCGGCGGCGCGGAAATGGCAAAGGGCGCGGCAGGCAAAGTGGGCGAGAATGTCGTCGCGCAAATTTGGGACAAGTTGCGCCCGAAGGTGCAGGCGAAAGAAGCCGCGCGCGAAGCCGTGCAAGATGTCATCAGCGCGCCGAACGACGCCGACGCGCAGACGGTGTTGAAAAAGCAATTTGAAAAAATTCTTGTCCAAGATGAATCGCTCGCCAGCGAATTGCGTCCGTTCGTGCTGCAATGGCAACAAGACGCGGACATGCTCATTCAAGGCAATGCGCGCCTCGACGTCAAGGGAGATTTGGTTGGCAGAAAAATTGTCGAGGGAGACGAATACATCGCCGCGCGCGACTTGTACATTTTGCAAGGCGCGTCTCTCGCCCCGCGCGGCGACGCGTCGCTCCGCGAATTTTATCTGCGCCGTCTCGCCGCCGCGTGCGCGGAACTGCCGTTCGGGATTCTTGACCCGCGCTTTTTTGAAATGAGCGGCGCGCGCGAGCTCACCGTCAAGGACATTTACATCGCGCTCGACGTGATGGCGCCTGCCGTGCGCGAACGAGAAGAGGGCATGTTCGCGTCGCTCAAGCGCATCGTCAAACGCGAGCAAACCGACGAAAACGCGCCTCCCGACCGCGTGCCGATTCTCGACGCACTCGCGCGGGGCGATATGAAACGCGTCGTCCTGCTCGGTGAAATGGGTTCGGGCAAGTCCACCTTTGCCCAATACATTGCGCTGGCGCTCGCGCTCATTCAACAAAACATTCCGAATGCCCGCGCGCTGCTGCCCCAAGATTCGCCACTGGAGAATTTGTTCCCTGTGCGTCTCGTTTTGCGTGAAGCTGCGCGGCACATTCCGTTGCACGCGCCCAAAGGCGACGCGCAAATGTTGTGGAACGCGCTGCGCGCGGACTTGATAGAACGTTTTGGGAATGAAAAGGACGCCAACGCGTTCCTCCCCGAACTGCGCGCGCACATTCGCAATCAACCGACAATGATTTTGTTCGACGGTTTGGACGAAGTGCCAGAGGCGGACGAACGCCGCGCGCATTTGTTACAAGCGATTGCGGATTTCACAAGCGGCTTGCCCGACGCGACGCGCGTCGTCGTCACGGCGCGCCCCTATGCGTACGAGGACAAAAGTTGGCGGCTCGCGCGCTTTGAAACGCTCACGCTCGCGCCGTTCAACGACGAACAGACGGAACGTTTTATTGAAAATTGGTACCAAGCGGTGCGCCGCGCGATGCAGTGGGACGAACAAACCGCGCAAAACAAAGCGCTCGAACTGCGGGACGCGCTCCGAGACCGCGACGACCTCGCGGACATTGCCTCGCGCCCGCTTCTGCTGACCTTGATGGCAACCTTGTCGTCGAGCGGCGGGACGTTACCCAACGACCGTTTTGATTTGTACGACAAAATGGTTGGACTCTTGTTGAGCCGCTGGGATAAGGCGCGCTTTGAACAGAATGATCCCGGCATCACGCGCGCGCTAAAAGTGGACGAAGTGAAAATTCGCAAGACGCTGGCGCAGCTCGCCTTTGATGTTCACGCGCGCCAACGCAGTGAGCCGTCACGTCGCGACGAACCCGCCGATATTTCCGAGCGCGAGGTCTTGAACGCGTTCGATTCCATCGTTCCTGACGACGTGCATACGCGCGTCGTCTTGCGCTATCTCAACACGCGCGCGGGACTTTTGAGCAGCCGCAAGCCCAACGTGTATGCCTTTCCGCATCGTTCGTTTCAAGAATTCCTCGCGGCGGAACACCTCAGCCAACGCGTGGAAGCGGCGCACGCGCTGCGCGCCCTCGTGATGGAGGACGCGTTGTGGTGGCGTGAAGTCGCGTTGTGGGAAGCGGGCATCGGCGGCAATCGCATTGACCACGTCATTGCGCTCGTCAATCAATTCGTCCCCGAATCGCATCGAGAAACGACCTTTTCCGACGCCGATTATCGCGCGACGGTTCTCGCAGGTATGATTTTGCATCAAGCGCGCGAAAAACCATTGCGCGAACGCCCCTACGCCGTGCCGCACGAACGCGTCGTTCAATCGCTCGTGCATCTGATTGAAAATTCCAAACTCACCGCGCGCGAACGCGCCGAAGCAGGTGATGTGTTGGGCAGATTGGGCGACCCGCGTCGCGGCATCGGCAAAACAGAAAACGGCTTGCCTGATTTACTCTTTTGCGAAGTCCCCTATGAGGATTTTTGGATGGGCAGCAGCAAAAATAAAAACGATCT
>CALMZO010000089.1 GCA_937870825.1 uncultured Chloroflexota bacterium
GCGCAGTAAATTTTCAAAACGTCCTTTGTCCGCAAATGCGGTCATAAACGCGCCGCTCTTCATCTTGGCAAGAATTTTTGGCGCAATGCCGCCGCCGATGAACACACCGCGCGTCGCCATCATTTTCAGCGCGAGGTTCCCCGCTTCCGCGCCGTAAATTTCCACAAACAATTCCAACGTCTTGACACACAACTCGCTTTTGCCATTCAAACCCTGTTGTGAAATCACCGCCGACGGGTCGCCGCGCATCAAATCTTCGCGCAGCCAATTTTCTTCAACGCCGCGTTTCGTGTCACGCAAAAATTGATAAATCGTGTAAATGCCCGGACCGGACAAAAGTCGTTCATAACTCACGCGTCCGCCCAGACGCTGCCGCACGTACAACAACAATTCGATTTCCATTTCATCGCGCGGCGCAAAATCGGCGTGACCACCTTCCGACGCAAAAACCACAAACCGCGAACCGTCCCACGTCGCGCCCGCTTCGCCCAAACCCGTGCCTGCCGAAATGACCGCGATGTTTCCTGATTCGGCTGGCGCGCCCGTGTTAATCACCGCGAAATCGCTCGGCGTCAATTCAAAAATGCCGTACGTGTTCGCTTCCAAATCATTCAACAAAAAAACGTCCGCCGTCACCAACTCGCTCTTGAGAATTGCCGCGTCAATCAACCACGGCAGATTCGTCGCCTCGACGCGTTGGCGGCGCACCGGTCCGGCAATCCCGAACGCGGCGTGTTCCACATTTACGGCATGTTTTTTCAAAAATTCGCGCACGATTTCTTCCAGACCGCCGTGTTCGCGGCTGGGAAATTTTTCGTTGATGAGCGGCTTGAGTTTGCCGTTCTGCACTTCAAAATACGCGAGCCGCGTTGACGTGCCGCCAATGTCACCAGCAAGAATCATGTCATCTACAATCCGCGCATAACACAAATCTCACGAATTTTTTTCACTTTATTCGTTTTGTTCGCGTTATTCGTGGACTCCGTATTTTTTCTCTATCGCTTTCACTTGATTCAATCGCCGCACATGGCGCGCTTCGCCGGAAAAGTTCGCGCCGAGAAACGCGCGCACCAATTCGGGCGCGAGCTCCGAACCAATAATCCGCGCGCCCAACACCAACACATTCATATCATCATGCTCGACGCCCTGATGCGCCGAGTACGTGTCGTGACAAATTGCCGCGCGCACATCGGGTATTTTATTCGCGGCGACGGAAACTCCAACTCCGCTGCCGCAGACCAAAATGCCGCGTTCGGCGTCCCCCGCGCGAATTGCTTCGCCGACTCGTTCCGCGTACTGCGGATAATCGTCGCTCTTGTCACTGCCGTCCCCGCCGAAATCAATTGGCTCGTGTCCCAACGCGCGCACGGTTTCGATGAGCTGATTTTTCAATTCTGCGCCCGCGTGGTCGGCACCGAGTGCTATTTTCATAAGCTCAAAGTTCAAAGTTAAAAGCTAAAAGTCAAGAACAGTTTTCGTACTTTTAGCTTTTAACTTTCTACTTTTTACTTGCCCTGTATTTTCGTATCAACGCGTTCGTCGAACTATCATGTTTCAATTCCAAATCATCATTCTCGATTTCCGCCAAAATCTTTTTCGCCAGCACTTTGCCCAACTCGACGCCCCACTGGTCAAACGAATCAATGTCCCACAGCGCGCCTTGTACGAAAACGCTGTGTTCGTACAACGCGACCAGTTTGCCCAGTGTCGCGGGGTCTAATTTTTCCGCGAGCAGCGTCGTCGTCGGGCGATTGCCGGGAAAGACACGATGCGGCACAAGCCATTCGGGTGTTCCCTCCGCGCGCACCTCGTCCGCCGTTTTACCGAACGCCAACGCTTCCGTTTGCGCGAACACGTTCGCCATCAAAATATCGTGATGCGGCGGCAATGTGTTGAGCGTCTGCGTGAACGCAATGAAATCGCACGGTATCAATTTCGTGCCTTGATGAATCAATTGATAAAACGAGTGCTGCCCGTTCGTCCCCGGCTCGCCCCAAAAAATCGGACTCGTTTGATAGTCTATCGTTTGTGCTTGCAGTGTAACACGTTTCCCGTTCGATTCCATTGTCAATTGTTGCAAGTACGCGGGAAAGCGTTTGAGATATTGGTCATACGGCAGCACCGCAATCGTCTGCGCGTCGAAAAAATTATTGTACCAAAACGCGAGCAGCCCCATCAACACCGGCATATTTTTTTCAAGCGGCGCGGTGCGAAAATGTTCGTCCATCGCGTGAAACCCGTCGAGCATCGCGCGAAAGTTGTCGGGACCAATCGCCAACATCGTACTCAAACCAATCGCCGAATCCATCGAATAACGTCCGCCCACCCAATCCCAAAACACAAACATATTCGCGGGGTCAATTCCGAATTTCGTCACCTCTTGTTCGTTCGTCGAGACCGCGACGAAATGTTTTGCGATGGCGCGCTCGTCGTTGATTTGTTTGAGAAACCATTGGCGCGCGGTTTGCGCGTTCGTCATCGTCTCTTGCGTCGTGAATGTTTTGGACGAAATAATAAACAGCGTTTCGTCCGCGTTCAAATCGCGCGTCGCTTCGGCGAAATCGGTGCCGTCCACATTCGACACGAAACGAAAATTCATATCGCGCAAGCTGTAAAACTTTAGCGCCTCGTACGCCATCACGGGTCCGAGGTCACTTCCGCCAATCCCGATATTCACCACATTGCGAATGCGTTTGCCCGTCGCGCCTTTCCATTCGCCCTCGCGCACGCGCTTTGAAAACGCGCTCATCTTGTCGAGAACGGCGTGCACCTCAGGCACAACATTCACACCATCCACAAAAATTTCTGCCTCGCGCGGCGCGCGCAATGCAATGTGCAGCACCGCGCGCTTTTCCGTCACATTGATTTTGTCGCCGCGAAACATCGCATCACGTTTTTCCGCGACGCCGCGTTCCTGCGCGAGCGCGAGCAAAAGATTCAAGGTTTCATCTGTGACGCGATGTTTGGAATAATCGAAATAGATTCCGAGCGGAGCCTGCCCTGAATGAAGTGAAGGGTCAAGCGTCAAACGTTCGCCGCGCGTCGAATCATTCGCAAATAATTCGCGGAGATGAAC
>CALMZO010000090.1 GCA_937870825.1 uncultured Chloroflexota bacterium
GCGCACGAAATTCATCATCCCTTTCGTGTATTGATTGAGACGCGCTAGCGCGCCCGTTCTCCCCAATCTTGTTCACTTGTCTTGGTCCGCGAGAAATGGCGGAAGGCTCGAACGAAAAGAGATTGTAAATATAGAGGAAAAACAATGAGGAAACGACTGATTGGATTCGTCTTGCTTCTGCTCGCGCTCGTGCCGTGGCTCGGTGGGTGCGGAGGAGGCACAGCGACGAACGAGTTAAAACTTGCTCCCGTGTCTGCTTTGCCAGTCGCAATGCAAAACGCACCGCTGAACGTGCGCGAAGCGTATCAGTTTGCGCTCGCTAATCAAGAGACGCTCCAAAAAATTCCGTGTTATTGCGGCTGTGGTGCCGGTCATAGCGGTGAGGCGCCACACAAGAGTGTTAAAGATTGTTTTGTCCGAGAGGTGAATCCCGATGGGACGGTGGAATGGGACGAGATGGGTTTGGGCTGAAGCATCTGTGTAGATATCGTGCGTGACACGATGCGAATGTTGAAGGAAGGCAAGTCTCTGGCAGAGATCCGCGCTTTCATTGACGGCTACTACGGCCGTTTCGGTGAGCCAACGAATACAGAGACCGTGACCCCATAGGAGTGATAGAAAGATGAAATACCAAGACATTGGCAACCCGAGCAAGATTAGATGGACTTGACGCTCATTATTCAAGCAACGATTCTTGGCATCGTGCAAGGATTGACCGAATTTCTTCCGATTTCGAGTTCGGCGCATTTGATTCTCATTCCTTGGCTCTTGGGATGGGACAACCCTGTTTTGGAGAGTTTGCCGTTCGATGTGGCATTGCATCTCGGCACTCTGCTTGCAGTTTTGTGGTTTTTCAGAACAGAATGGGTTGCTTTATTTCGCGCCGGAATTTCTAGTATCGCCGAACGGAAAATTGGTAACGACACAAATCGTCGCCTCGCTTGGCTCATTGTTTTGGGAAGCATTCCTGCGTTCCTCATCGGCGCGTTGTTTGAAAGCCGCGTGGAAGAATTATTTCACGCGCCGAATGAGCCATTGTCGTCTGCCATCGTTCTGTTGATGGCAGGCATTATCGCGTTCTTTGGCGCGCTGATGTTTGCCGCCGACCGACTCGCCAGACACCTCCGCGCACTAGAGCAATTACGCTGGTTGGACGCGCTGCTCATCGGACTCGCGCAAGCCATCGCTATTTTTCCCGGCGTCTCGCGTTCGGGCACAACCTTGACAGCGGGATTGTTTCTCGGAATGAAACGAGCGGACGCAGCGCGCTTTTCTTTTTTGTTGAGCGCGCCGTTGATTGCAGGCGCGAGTCTCAAAAGCGGTTGGGATGTGTTTCAGGAATATCAGGCGGGCGCGCTGACCACTAACGGACTGCTATTGTTCCTGATTGGATTCATGGCAGCAGCAATCACAGGTTGGCTCGCGATTCGCTTTCTCCTGAACTATTTACGGCGCAACACGACGGACATTTTTGTTTACTATCGTTGGGCAGTCGCGCTCGCGCTCGTTGTCATTGTAATTTTTCAGATTTCGAGCATTTCATACAGAGGTAAGCATGACCAAAGCAAACAAACGCCGCGCGCAAGCCGCGCGTCAGACACGTCAAATTCCGTGGCTCTGGATTGGCTTGGGGGCGGCAGCCATCGCCATCGTAGCCATTCTCATTTTTTCCGCGACGGCGAGCGCGCCGAAAGCGATTGAGGGCATCGAAATTTTTCCGAATATCACTGCAGGACACACAGAGGCAGCTGTCTCGTATCCACAAACACCGCCCGTCGGCGGACAGCACAATCCGGTCTGGCAAAATTGTGGAATCTATGACCAACCACTTCGTAATGAGAACGCGGTCCATTCGATGGAGCATGGCGCGCTGTGGATTACATACAAACCTGATTTGCCTGCCGACCAAGTGAGTCAATTGCAAAATCTCGCGCGTGGACAGCGGTACGTTTTGCTCTCACCATTTGAAGGACTGCCAAAGCCGATTGTGGCAAGCGCATGGGGCGCACAGATAAAAATGGAGAATGCGAACGACCCGCGTCTACCCAATTTCATTTCGACCTATCAAAATGGACCCTTTACACCCGAACGCGGCGCAACTTGCGCGGGCGCGTTGGGAACACCGTTAGGATGAAAAAGCGCATGGAGGACCATTCAGATCAATCTCCGTTGGAAAAGCAACAAGTGAGAACGAATCGCGTGTGGTGGGCACTCGGAATTGTTGGGGTCCTCGCCGCGTTCGGTTTGGGTTTTTTGCTCGCGCGTCTTTTCCAGCCCACCATCGCGAGCGCCGATATTACGTTTGCCCAAAACATGACCGTGCATCATTCGCAAGCGGTGGAAATGGCAACTTATCTGTACGAGCGCACCAACGACGCGGGTTTGAAAACAATAGCGTATGACATCATGCTTTCACAGCAAGGACAAATTGGCATGATGCAGGGCTGGCTTGAGTTGTGGAATCAACCTGCGACAGCGCCGCTTGGAGCAATGCAGCAAATGATGGGCATGGCGACGCAGGAACAAGTGAACGCGTTGAAAACATTGCCGTCACCCGAACTTGAAAAACAATTTCTCGAATTGATGATTCGGCATCATCAAGGCGGCGTAGCGATGGCACAGGAAGAATTGCAAAAGGGCTCGCAGCCCAACGTGAAACGCCTCGCGGACAATATCGTCAAAGGGCAGCAAGCCGAAATCGAATACATGCAAGGACTACTGCAAAAAATGGGCGCGTCACCGTTACCTGAAGCGACGCCGATGCCGATGCAAATGGATATGCCGACGATGACGCCGAGGCCGTAAAAGTCCAGCTGATGGCAGACAATTCATCTCTCTACAAATCCGCTGCGGGCTACGCGGCGGTGATGGCGTTCTACGATGCCAATCTCAAGAGTTGGCCCGTGCCCTATGAATGTTTTACTTTGCCCACGCGGTATGGCGAGACCCATCTCATTGCCAGCGGCTCACCAGATGCTCCCGCGCTAGTGCTTATGCGGGGCGCAGGCGGCAACGCCACTCTATGGGCGCCTGACATCGCCTATTTGAGTCGGTATTTCCGCGTGTATGCGCTGGATGTCATTGGGGAAACGGGCAAGAGCGCGCCCACTCGCCCGTCTTACAAAGGTCCCGCGTATGGCGAGTGGCTGGTGGATGTTTTCGATGCGCTCAAGATCGAACGGGCAAACATCGCGGGGACTTCACGCGGCGGCTGGCTAACGTTAAAGATTGCTCTATACGCGCCAGAACGAGTGAACCGCATCGTGCCAATGAGCGCCGAAGGAATTGCAGCAGTTAGTTCCAAGTTTTTCTTGCGAATGTTTCGTGTTTTGCTGTTTCGAAATCAAGCCGCTGTGTACAATCTTTTACGATTCATAACCCCGCCAGACCTGCCAGTCAACAAGGATTTGATGGAAGAAAGGACGATTGTCTATAAACACTTTCGACAATCTATGAACAGACCGCCCCTCTTCACCGACGATGAACTGTGCAGAATCAGCGCACCCACCCTGCTGGTCTTCGGTGAGCATGAGGGTGTCTATTCTGTGGACGCCGCTATCAAGCGCGTCACTCGGCTGCCCAACCATTTCCATATCGAAATAATTCCCAACGCGGGACATGCCTTGGACTACGATCAACCAGAGATTGTCAATCCCCGCATTGTCAAATTTCTTCGGGATGGTGTGTAGTGTTTTGGTCTACTGTTATGGTAAAAGAGAGCAGCGTATGAACCGAAAAGAACAAACGATGGTCGTATGAACCAAGCCGAATACACAACCACCGAATCCGCCACCGCGCAGCACCGCCGCGCGCTAAAACTCACGTTCGCGCTCACCTTTGGCTATTTTCTCGTCGAAGTCGCGGGCGGCTTTCTCACTAACAGTCTCGCCCTACTCGCCGACGCGGGACACATGCTGACAGACGTGTTCGGTCTCGCGCTCGCGCTCTTTGCGTCGTGGATTGCGATGAGACCCGCGACGCCTGCCAAAACATTCGGCTATTACCGCGTCGAAATTCTCGCCGCGCTCACCAACGCCGTCGTCCTCTTTGGCATCTCGTTCTACATTTTGTACGAAGCGTACCGCCGTTTTCAAGAGCCGCCCGAAGTGAACAGCTTGCCGATGCTCGCGGTTGCCGTCGTCGGGCTCGGCGTGAATTTGTACGGCATCTACAATTTGCGAAAAGGTTCTGGCGAAAGCTTGAACGTGCGCGGCGCGTTTCTCGAAGTCGTCAGCGATACGCTCGGCTCGCTCGGCGTCATATTCGCGGCGGTCATCATGTACTTGACGGGTTGGTACTATGCCGACCCGATTTTCAGTGTGCTGATTGGTTTGTTCATTTTGCCGCGCACATGGAGTTTGTTGATGGAAGCGATCAACATTTTGCTCGAAGGCACACCCGCGCACATCAATCTCAAAGCGGTGGAAGACGCGATGCGCGGCGTCACGGACGTTGCCTCCGTTCACGATTTGCATGTATGGACGATCACCTCGGGCATAGTGTCCTTGAGCGCACACATTGTCCTCGTAGACAGTGCAGCACCGCTGAACGAGCAGGCTATTTTGGAAAGCTTGAACGCGTGTTTGCGCGAACAATTCAAAATCGAACATACGACGATTCAAATCGAACAGAAAGGACTCGAAGCTCAAGAGATGCACATATGAACCGCAAAGAACGAACCATTCTCATTACCCTCTTTATTGACGCGCTGCTCGTCGCCGTAAAATTTTGGCTGGCGAACGCGTCGGGCAGTTTGTCGCTGCAAGCAGGCGCCATCC
>CALMZO010000091.1 GCA_937870825.1 uncultured Chloroflexota bacterium
GCCGCTCAACGGCGCGCTGATGATTCCTGACGCGAGAAGGGATGAAGAGGGAAACGTGCTTTGGGTTGGCGTGATGACCGCCGAAGGACCGAAATCGAAATTGACTTGATTGTTGTTTTGTCCCGTCAACAGTTCGCCAAAATTATTCGAATTGTTGCTTGTGAGATTTCCCGGCGCCATGCTGATCACAAGGTCAACATAGTCGCCCGTGACAATTTGCGATGGCGAAGTTTTTGCATCCACAGGAATCACCGCCGCGACGCGCTTCGGGTCGGTGAGAGCGAGCGCCAAACGTCTTGACGCGAGCGGATTGCCAGCCATCACAACAGAAGATTTGCGTAACGGTTCGCCTGCAAAAATTGGACTCGTGACAAATCCGCCGATGTATTCGTCCAATTCATTTTTTTGCACGAGCGTCGCAAGCACTTGGTTGTTCAGGTGCTGCGAATCCACACCGAGCATATTCGCGTCGAGCGGCGTGTACGGCGGAATGTCGCGCAGCGCGACGACGACGAGCGCGGGCGGCGGCGCGAGAAAATTTCCCAAGAGCAAGTAGCCGATGAACGCGCCGAGTGCGAGCAGGATGCCAATGAAAAATGTTGCGGACTTGAGCACAAAAAATTTCCTTTCGCGTAAAGATAAAATCGGGTAACGTTTATTCGGGATGCCACAGCGCGTTGACTTGGACGAGCAATCGCTGTGTTTGATCGTGCAAATCTTGAAGCAGCGCCGAGAGCATTTGCAATTCGCTGCCCGTCATTTCGCGCAACGATGTTTCGTCGAATTGATGGATGCCCTGTGAGATGGAAAAGAGCGCAAAGCCATACGGTCCCTGCATCGCGCGTTGTGCAAGTGCGCGTGCGATGGGTGTTGCAAGATTCGGGCAATAGTTCCGCACAAGCCGCGTCCACGCGTCAATGGTTTCTTCCGCAACGGCATTGGAACTCCAAGTTGTGGCATTCGTGTCTTGCGCAACAGCGCTCGCGTTCATGGTGTTTTGAGAAAAACAAAAAGAGGGAGACTCGTCCTCCCGCGTGTGCGGGCAGACAAGTCTCCCTCTCTGCATGTCAAACGGTTCCGCGGCGTTTTACGTGTCGCCGATAATTTTTACCCCAAGCGTGATTGTCTGCATGGCAGACGTTCAGTGGCTCGGGCAATTCAATGACACAGAGTTCGTGTCAACGGAATTCGTTTCAGATGAGGGGTGGAACACAAAACGTTCCAGCCGATTACGGCGCTACTATAACAGAATGAAATGTGAGGGTCAATGGTTTGGGAAATGAATTTTTGTTGTGGAAAAGATTTGTGCCAAGCAAAACTATTTATCTTGTAGGGGTTTTTTTCAACCAACGCTTTGGTTGAAAAAGGAAGTGGAAATCGTATCCATCTTCCTGCATGAATGAGTCACGGCGTCGGACTGGCTTCAGACGTTGGCGTCGGACAAACAATTTCCTCGTGCAAATACTGCACACGTTCTTCACATGTAAATTCGCTACGCCCTATGCGCTGCTTTGCCAATGTGAGCAAGTCTTCAACCCCAACCAAATACAGACGCGCAGTGTTGTCATCACTCGCAGTTACAATTTTTGTATTATCAGGTGAAAATTGTGCACTATTGACAATGTCCGTATGTCCTCGTAGCACGGAGATTTCTTTCCCCGTACTGGCATCCCAGACGCGGACACTCGTGTCTTGGTAGTTGAAGGCTTGAACTCGTACTCCAGTCCCGCTTGCCGTGACAATCTTGCTGCCATCGAGCGAAAATCGCGCGTCGTTTAATGGAGCTGAATGTCCGCGCAGCGTAACGAGTTCCTTCCCCGTGGCTGTATCCCAGATTTTGGCGCTAGTATCCCAACTCGCCGTAACAATCCTACTGCCATCAGGCGAAAATTGCACGCTCGTAATATTCCCTGTATGTCCTTTTAGTATACCAAGTTCTTTGCCTGTAAAGGCATCCCAGATTCGAGAAGTATTGTCTAAGCTCGCTGTGACAACCTTGGTACCATCAGGCGAAAACTGTGCGATGTTGACAGAGCCCTCGGGCACGCGTAGGGTAACGAGTTCTTGCTCCGTGACGGCATTCCAGATGCGGGCAGTTCCATCCCAACTCGCTGTTACAATCTTAGTCCCATCGGGCGAAAACTGCGCGCTTCTCACATAGCTGGTATGTCCTTTCAGTGTGGCGATTTCTTTCCCTGTAATAGAATCCCAAATTCGGGCACTGTTGTCATCGCTTGCACTTACAATCTTAGTGCCATCGGGCGAAAACTGCGCGCGGTTGAGAGAATCTGCATGCCCATGTAAGGCAAGAAGTTCCTTGCCTGTGACAACATCCCAGATGCGGGCAGTGTGATCCAAACTCGCGGTCACGATCTTGGTACCATCGGTTGAGAACTGCGCGCTCATTACAGCACTCGTGTGTCCGCGCAGGGTGGCAAATTTCTTACCTGTCTCAAGCTCCCATAATCCTACGGTGTTGTCATCACTTGCAGTAGCTATTAATTCGCCATTGGGGGCAAACTGTGCACTTCTTAAGTCTGCGATATGTCCCAGCAAAGTGCTGAATTCCGTACTCGTTGCGGCATCCCACACATGGACGATGGTGTCATGACTTACAGTAACAATTTTCTTGCCATCGGCCGAAAATTCTGAACCGACAACTTGGCCGACATGAAAGCGCAGGATGGCGAGTTCCGTACCCGAGATAGTGCTCCAGATGCGCGATGTGCCGTCCCAACTCGTTGTGACAATTTTATCTCCACCTTGTGAGAAGTGAGCACTGGTGACTGTGCTCGTATGTCCACGCAAAATAATAAGTTCTTTGCCCGTAGAGGCATCCCAGATTCGAGCGATGTTGTCACCGGCGCTTACAATCCTTTTGCCATCACGCGCAAATTCCACGGTTTCCACATCGCCCGTATGTCCTTTCATTGTGACGATCTCTTGTCCTGTAACTGTATCCCAGATACGCGCAGTCCAATCTTGACTCCCTGTGACAATCTTGCGGCCATCGGGCGAAAATCGCGCGTTCATCACAGATTCCGTATGTCCTATCAGTTTGACTATTTCTTGACCAGTCGCAGCGTCCCAAATTCGGGCAGTACTGTCATCGCTCGCGGTTACAATCTTGGATCCATCAGATGAGAAATGCGCACTATTAATTGCGTTCAGATGCCCGCGCAGAGTAACAATTTCTTTGCCCGTGACAACGTCCCAGACACGTGGCGGGTTGTCTAAGCTTGTCGTCAGAATCTTTGTGCCATCGGGAGAGAACTCGGCTCTCCTTATGCTACCAAGTCCGCGCAGGACAGTGAGTTCTCTGCCTGTCACGGCATCCCACACGCGGGTAGTGGTGTCGGAACTCTCAGTGACAATCCTGTTGCCATCTTGGGAAAACTGCGCGCTATTGACCTTGTCTGTGTGTCCACGCAGCGTGACGACAGATTTGCCTGTGATGGCATCCCAAATGCGAGCGGTAAAGTCGTTGCTCGCTGTGACGATCTTGTTGCCATCAGGCGAGAACTTAGCGCTGTTCACTATGCGAGCATGGCCACGTAGTATAGCAAGCGGTGCGGCGAGAATGCTGCGCCGAAGTGCATCTTCTGATTCGAATGTGACAGCCACTTGATTCGCTCGCACGGCAATCAGGACTGCGCGTTCTGGGTCCTTATCGATTTCATTCAGAGCGAGGGACGCGAGTTCGCGTGATCGCGAAATTTTTTGTTCAGCTTCTGCGCGATTTTTTTCTATAATCGCTTCGGCTTCACGAGTTTCCGCAAATTGGCGGTTCACCTCTGCTTTGCCCAATGCGATTGTCGCAGTCTCAACTGCGCGTGCAACCCCCGTGCCTGCGATTTCTGCTTTGCCTAGCGCGATTGTTGCAGTCATCACCTCATGCACTGCAATTTGTTCCTGCTCCACTGCGCGCTTTTCCGAGGCGATTCCCGTTTGCCACAAAAAGAATGCAAGTACCGAAAGAACTGCAAACACAGCAGCCGCCGCGCCAAATGCAACCAGCAATCTGCGTGTGCGTCTTGCTTCTTTGCGCTTGGCTTCTTCCCGCGCCGCCAGCGCCGTCTTCACAAACGCTTTCGCGAGTCCGCTCAAGACCAATTTGTTTTGCTGCAATTTCTCTTGCGCCGTTGCCAAACGCGCACCGCGATACAAATAACTCTCGTCGCGGTTGTGCGTCTCCCACTCTTGCGCGTCCTGCGCGATTTCGTTTTGCAGCGCAATCGCATCGCGGTTCTCGTCCACTAATTTCCGCAGCCAGCCCCACGCATCTATCAACCGTTCGTGCGCCAGCGTCACCGTCTCTTTGCCGTCCTGTTCGTCCGTCGTGATGAGCCGCACATCCGCGAGTTTGGATATCAAAGTTTTCACGCGCGTCGCATCTGCGCCTGCCGGCACGAGTTCACTAAAAAGCGCACTGCGTTTCGTGTCCTCGCGCCCGCGTCCGGTTTCGACAAGCCCGCTAAACACACTGCGCGTCAACTGCTTTTCTGCGTCGTCCAATTTTGCAAATTCCGCGTCGGCGTGACGTTCCAATGCCTCGTGCAAACCGCCGCGTTTGAGATAGCCGTCGAGCGTCAATTCTCCTTTTGATTTTTCCGCTTCAAACAAATCTTGCAGCGCGAATTGCATGAGCGGCAGCGCGCCCGGTTCGCCGCGCACGTCATTCACGATTTGCGAAATCAGCGCGGGGTCAATCCGCAAACCGACTTGATACGCGGGACGCGCAATCGCGCTCACCAATTCATCGGGGGTCATTGCGCCGACTTGAATGAATTCCTGATTGACCAGCGCGTTGAGGTTTGGATACGACGCGCAGTTAGCGACGAAATCCGAACGGAGTGTGAATATCACGAGCGCACGTCCGTTTTCCACTGTCACCGCGTGCGTAAGCAGATTCAAAAACGCGACTCGTTCGTTTTCGCGTTCGGGTGTGAGTTGCGTGAAAATTTCTTCGAATTGGTCAATGACAATGACGGCGCGTTGTTTCGAATCATCCGTGAGCGCCATGTCGGCTTGTTGGTTCAAGAAGGTGGCATCGGTCAAACCGCGCGTCGTCATTGCATTCCGCAAATCCGAGTTGCGCGCGAGTTTCGCCACGGCGAGTCCGAGTTCATCCAGCGGCGCGCGTCCGGGCTTGAGCGTTTCATACAACCAATGCTCGCTGCCCGCGACTTGGCCCTTTTTCAATGCTGGCACGAGTCCCGCGCGCACGAGTGACGATTTGCCGCTGCCCGATGGTCCTGCGACGAACAGCGCGCGGGCGTTCGATGCCGCGCTCGTCGCCACGCGCGTCACGAGTTCGGCGATGAGCCTTTCGCGTCCAAAGAATTTTTCAGCATCGCGTTCTTGGAACGACGCAAGACCGATGTACGGCGAACGCCCGTCGAACGGTTTGCTTTGATATTCAGTGCGAATTTTGTCGAGGAGGACAGTAACCTGTGCGGCGGAATAACCGATGTATTCGTCGCCGTGAATAATTTTGTCGCGCCCGATAATGTCGTGCGCGGTGACGGTGGCTTGACCGGAGATGGTCACGCCGGAGAGGTCAGCGGATTCAACGGGCGAATTCTGTTCGGAAGAAGAATGTGGTGTGTCCATGTGACGCAAGACGAGGAATCAACGTGCGGAAAGGATACACCAAAACGGGGGAGTTGGGTAGGGGTTTTTGAAAATCGTATCGCTTACGAAGCGTTCCCTTGAAATTCGATTACATCGCCTCTTTGCGTGCGAGATTGTTCAATCGTCCCGACAGCACTTTCCAACACCATCCGCGCACCCCACGCCAATTCGATTCGATTTGGCGGCATGGTGCAAGAACGAATGACTATGTTGTGCTTGTCGAGAAAGAGAACATCAATGGGAAATTTCATGCCGAACGTGTGGATTGCGATGAACGGTATCCAAGCGCGCGCGGGAATGGCGAGAGCATGTCCCGGTTCGAGTCGCTCGTGATTCAATAATCCGATGCGGCGCGCATGAGCTGTGGTAGCAATTTTTACATTTGTAGCGATGATGGTTTGTTTGGTGTGGTTGACAATCATTGGAAGAAAGCATACGGTCGCTCCTTGACTGTTCTTGGACATTCGAAAATTGTTGATTATCACTGTGTACTAACTTGGTTTCTCAATCGCATGCTTTGCAGATAATCTCCACCGCTTCTTCGATGTCATCCGTCAGATGCCATATCTCCACATCTCGCTCCCCGATGAGATGAAACTCTTTCGAGAGATTCCTTTCCATCCAATCGCACAGCGGCTGCCAGTACCCTTTGCCGAACAAAACCACCGGCACCACACGCTCCGCCTTGCCAGTTTGAATCAACGTCAGAACTGTAAACAACTCGTCGAGAGTTCCGTAGCCGCCGGGGAAATACACGTACGCCAGCGCAGAATAGTCGAGCATGAATTTGCGTGAGAAAAAGAAATGAAAGCCAAGTCCTTGCTTGACGTACTGATTGAATTGCTGCTCAAGTGGAAGCTCGATATTGAGTCCGACAGAGAGACTGTTCCCTTCGACAGCACCGCGATTGGCGGCTTCCATGATGCCCGGTCCGCCGCCTGTGACGATCGTGAAATTCTCTTCTGCGAGGCGCTTTGCCAACGCGCGTGCTTGCTCGTAGTACGGGTTGTCTTCGGGCAAGCGTGCCGAGCCAAAGATGGTGACAGTGCGTTCGAGTTTGGAGAGAAACTCAAAGCCATCTACAAACTCGGACATGATGCGAAAGATGCGCCATGAGAATTCGCCGCCCTGGTCGGCAAAGGTCATGCGTTTGCGTTCAATTGGGGATTTGCCGTGCGCGGGTGAGGATTCAGTATCTGTGGTAATAGGAAGTTGTGGCAAGGCAGGGAGTTCACCAGTCCCACTTTGAATGACCCGAACGGCTTTGCGTCGCGTGACTGATTTGTCTGGAGAGGATTTCGGACCAGGCTTGCGTTTGCTTGGCATTTGATTTTCCTTTGGATGGAGTGGGATGGAGTGAGTATATTTTACTCCAATTGGAGATTGCAGTAAGATGAATTGAAATTCGCGATACATGCGCGGTGGCAGTGCGGAACCACGGTTCCGCAAGTGGATTCGTTGCGCGTGCTGATTCAGTGGGTGTATCTCTCAATTTTGTTGGGTGGCTGCGCCGTCTCAAAGCGAATTAGATGTTCTAATTGCTCTGCAGGA
>CALMZO010000092.1 GCA_937870825.1 uncultured Chloroflexota bacterium
CAGGCGCAAAATGTGTTGAGCCAAGCGCAAGCGTACCAAAGCGACGCGGTGAGCCGCGCGCAAGGCGGCGCGCAAGCATTCAACGCGGTACTGCAAGAATATCAAAAGAGTAATCTGATTTACGGACCCGAACTCACGCGCTATCGTTTGTATCTCGAAACGCTCGACCAAATCTTGCCACGCGTGCAAACATACATATTGGACGTTAAAAACGGCAGCACGTTGAATTTGCGTTTGTTCGGGAACGCGAACGGCGGGAATGGCGCGTCGTCGAATGGAAACGGCGCGCCGCCCGAACAAAATTTGCCGCTGCCGTAGTGCAATGAGTGTTTGATCCTCTTACACGCGGTGTCGGTATATAGGGAGATGCACTATACGCGGCTGCGGGGATTTATAGGACAACAGATCCCTATTATCAGTCGTGGGCCGGGTACCGAGAACGCCGGCGTGAAACAATACTTGTATGGACAACGGAGGCTACTATGCCAGACGAACGTGCCACACCAGAGCTGAGTATTCCTTGGAAGGTTATCGCAGTCAGTCCAGACATGATGGATGTTAGATACGGAAACCGAACATACCCTTATATCTGGCGTTCCTCATTAGCGATCTCGGTATTCGAACCACGCGACAATCTTCCAGACGGACTATGTGATCAGAAGATTGCTTTTCTCAAAGTCACCTGTTCTATTACGGGCTATCAACCACTTGAAGGACAGGGAAGCGGTACGGAAGTCCGTTTTCCCAACCTGCCCATTGAACAGGTGACTCGCCTGTTAACCGAATATTGGGGTTGCTACGGAGTTCTGCTCAATGTTGCAGTCTTTCCGCAAGGCACTCCGCCAGAATTGGGCAATCTGCCACACATCTTGGATTTCTTGCCAAAGAATAGAGAACTTGCGCGACCCGTTACTTCAACGGGTGAAGTGTTAACAGCATCAACCTCGTCGTTAAAACTAAATAGTAGCCTTACTACGACTGAGAAAAACGAGACGCAAATTGGCATTAAAGGTGGATATGCGGCGGGAGATGCAGGTGGCTGGAATGTTGAGGGAAACATTCAACACACATGGGGTACGACGAGAGAAGCGAGATCAGAAACGGGAATAGACAGTGGGGGCGAACGTAGAACAACAGCGGGTTACAGCACCAGCATAGATCATCTGTACACGCTGCTCACTGGGTACCATCCCGGAACGAATCGAGCCGCATTTTTCCTCTTGCCGAGACCCTTTACCGAACAGCCGACTGACCGACTCTCCTTCGCTCCGGGACTGCGCATGATCGAAGGCGTTCAGGAATTTGTGTTAATTGTATCGCGTCCATCAAACATGCCAGGACTTTGTATCGAAGTATCGCTTGATACCGGACATTTTCCCACTCGTGTAGAGTATGCCGAGCAAGCACAGGAACTTCGCGAACAGGATCGTCGAAGGGTTGAATTCTCATTGGTTGTTTTCGCAGCTGGCAGTGTCGTTGGGGGTGTGGGAACACAAACTGTGCGTCTCGAAGACAGCCCATCGGCGACGTTCCGCACGCCGGATGGATGGAGAATAGACAGTGAAGCCGCCGGGCAGGGTGTTGAAGAGATTGAAGATACGTCGACTGTGGTAGCGAGGAACAACTTGCAGGCTTATCAGTTCAGGGCGGTTGACTCAAGGACGGTACGTATTACGGGATTGTTGAGGGGGCGTGACTGGGTTTGGGATGGCGAGGCGACTCTTCGGAAGAGGTACAGGGCACACCTGCTACGTGAGGAGGTAGCAACGGCAGCGCCATCGAGAAATATAAGCACCACAATGTTATCAACGAGCCGGAATCTTAAAGTGTGCTATCTGTCGCGCGACAATTGTCCTGAACCGCCGGACGAAACCCAAATCATTTCGCCGAACATTCCAGCTCCTTTAGTCCGAGAAAACAATATTACCATCCAATATCCCGGAGAATCTGAGCGAGCAATATTGGGTGGTCTAACCGGAGACATTATGCGAAAGATACAAGCAACTCTCGTAACAAATGCGTCAGGCAGTGAATATGCTCCACCTCCGTTACTTTTCACTGACACGGATTATTTCAAGGATAATATATTGAAAACACTTGGGAAAGTGCAAAAGCACTCTGCCCTTATGACAATTCCAGCGCTGCCAGAGAAGTACAAGCGGATCAAAAGTCTAGAACAACTCTCTGCCAATGAAGTTCTGGGCAAGAATCTTACGACACTTCGCACCGACACTGGTTTGAGCACTGAAGATGCAATCGAACTACGGCAATTTGTCTTGAAATTTGTTGTTCAGGCGAGTACCAAATGATGTCTAAAAGCAGGATCGGTAGAACACAACACACTTATGTCTCATTCTATCGTTGGCAGATAAAAATCGAGAGAGAAACGAGGACAAAATTTCGGCGAATAAAAAAGCCAACTCATTGCATAGGTCGCGTATCACGCGAAAGGAGTACAATGTCAGGTTTAGCGACTCATTTTTCTATTATCAAATTGCAAACCGCACGCGCGATTCAAGGGAAAGCGTTTGCATATCGGGTGATCGAGCAAGTGGAAGGTCGTATCAGCGAGGGCACCACGTATATCGTTCAGGAGACATGAATTGTGTGACCGCGAATCCTTCGCACCAGAATCTTGCGCTATAAAAGCGCTCCGCTCTCCCATGAGTTTCAGGAATGGTTATGAATGAAGATTGGAAGCAAATTTGGTCAGACATCGTGAACTCGGTGCGCGGCGAAACCGCGCCTCAAGTGCAAGTCCCCGAAACGTCTGATGACGCGCGCGCAGTTGCGCCCGTAAATGAAACGCCTGCGGTTTCTGTCGCAACGGACGCAGGGGCAGTTGTCTCGCGTGCCGAGTTCGACCCAAGCGCGTTGGTTGCGGACCAAGAAGCGGGCGCATTTGAAACGGAAGCGTTCACAGCGAGCGCGGCGCCATCGCAAGACGCGGCAGCAGAAATTGAATTGCTCGCGCGCGTCGAAACGGACGCGGCAGAAATGCTTGAGTCCGTCGCAGAGGAAAGTGATTCGCTTACACTGCGAACACTGTGGACGCGCTGGCGCGGACGGCTCGGCGCGGTTGGCGTCGCCGTTATCGCGTTGGGCATGCTCGCGATTCTCTTTTTCCCCCAACTCGCGCCGCAAGTGGAGGAGCTGCTCGCGCCCAAGCCGCCCGCGCCCGATATAGTGGCGACGTTCAAGGACGGCGAGATTACGCGCGATCAACTCTTGGCGCATCTCGCCGTGCTTGTGCCGAAGGAAGCGCAAGAGCGTGTGCGAACATTCGAGAACTTGCGCGCGCTCGCGCAAGAGATGGTGTTGGACGAATTGATTCGACGCTGGGCGGCGGAACGCAAAGTGGATTCGCAAGAAACGTTCAGCCACACGATGCAGCACATCAGCGAAGAACTCAATCTCGACTCGCTCCATTCGCAAATGCACACGAGCGAGATTCCCGTCCAAGAGAGCGAGATTCAAGCGTACTATCAGCAGAATCAAGAACAGTTTCAAGGGAAAACGCTTGATGAAGCGCGGGAAGAGATTCGGCAGCGGCTCGCCAGCGAACGCGAAAATTCGTACATGCAAGAGTACATTGACCGCTTGCGCGCGAACGCCTCGATTACCAAAGATTTGGCGCTGCTCGATGTGCCAGAACCGACCGAAGATGATTTGAAAAAATATTACGACGCAAACCGCGCGCAATTCAAATTGCCAACGCAAGTGGTGGTGGACGAACTGGAAATTCCAATCGAGGATGACGAGCAAGATGCAAAACAACGCGCAGACAAGGCGCTGCTAAGAATTCGTTCGGGCGCGAGTTTTGTGCAAGCGTCGCAAGAAATTACGGGGACGAATGTCTTGACTGCGACGACGGTGGTCAGCGGCACGCGCAGCGCGAATTGGGAGACAGTGGTGTGGGGGCTGCAACCAAACGAAATCAGTGAGGTCATCAACGACGACGGCGATGTATTTTCCATCGTGCGCCTGCGTGAATTGCAGCCCGAACGTGTTGCAACCTTCGCGGAGATGCGTCCCGAAATTCTCGAACTTGTGCGCCAGCAAAAAACCGACGAGTGGTTCAAAACGAACGGCGCGAAAATATTGTTCACGCTCAAGGGACAGCGATATTCACTCGAACAATTTTATAAAGAGTACAAAGAACTGCCCCTGGAAACGCGCGCCAAGTATGAGGGCGCAGACGGACGCAAACGCCTCGCGGAAGATTTAATCACGCGCTTGCTCGTCGTCGAGGACACGTATGACCGTTTGCTCGACGTGAAAAATAAAGATGAATTGGAAGAGACACGCCTCGACGTGCTGAAACAGATGTATCATCAGGAAAACGTGGATGACCAGATCAAGATTAGCGACGAAGCGGCGCAAAAGTTTTATGATGAAAACAAGGCACGTCTCGTCAAGCCGCCCGAAGCGCGGATTCGCTACCTTCGCATTGGCTTGGGACAAACGGAGGATGAGGAAAAACGCGCGCAAGAAAAAGCGAACGAGGCGTTTCGCAAACTTGTGCCAGGTCCATTTCAGCAAGGCGCGGATTTTGCGGCGATTGCAAGCGAGTATTCTGAAGACCAAGAGTCGGCGGCAAAAGGCGGTGAACTGGATGGCTGGGTGGGCGAAGGATTCGATACGCTTGCCGAATTAAGCGAGCATCCATTTCATGAGCGCGTGCTGTCGCTGGGTGTCAACGAAATCAGTCTACCCTTTTTCTTTGGCGACAGCTTGTACATTGTACAAGTGATCGAACGCAGTGACCCACAGCCCATCCCGTTCGAGCAGGCAAAAGAGTTGATTAGAGAAAAATTAACGCATGACCAGCACGACGAATTGCTCGCGAATTTATCCGAGCGCGTCACACAAGATGCGAACATTGTGATTTATGATTCGGTCTTGCGCGCGCTCGTCGCGGAATTTGCGCCCGCGCAGACGCCGACGCCTGAAGAATAGAATGACGAATGGAAACGACTTTACGAATTTTTCTGCCGCTCTATTTTTTGCTCTTTATCGCCGCGACGTTTGTATGGCGACCATTCATGGTCTGGCGCACGACGGGCGTGAATCCCTTCGTCGCCACGCGCGGTGATAGCGCGCACGATTTTGTGGTGCGCGTGTTTCGCTCTGTTATTGTGCTTGCGCTTTTTGCCATACTCGTTTACGCGCTCGCGCCGCAGCTTTACGCTTATCTTGCGCCGCTCACGTGGCTCGAAAATTCTCTGCTCGTCGCTGTTGGATTGGTTTTGCTCATCGGCGCGTTGGTGTGGACTGTGAGCGCACAAATTCAAATGGGCAATTCATTACGCATTGGGATTGATGAACAAAATAAAACCGCGCTGGTGCAAACAGGCATCTTTGGCATTTCACGCAATCCAATTTTTCTTGGATTGCTCGTCGCACTCATCGGTCTGTTCCTCGTGACGCCGAACGCGTTAACGCTGCTCGTGCTTGGATTGAGCGCAGCATTGATTGGCGTGCAAGTGCGGTTGGAAGAAGAATTTCTAATGCGGGTTCATGGGGACGCGTATCGTGACTATACGCGTCGTGTGCGACGCTGGATTTGATGTAATGAATTATCTGCGCGCGTTTTTCGCACTGTGGCTCGTACTGCAAGTTGTTCTGCCACTTTTACCCACTTGGGGTGTCTTTTTACCGCATGAGCATTTTGCGCGCGGACGCGTGAGCGCGCGCGATTGGCAAGCGCATGGCGAGAATCATCGCAACCCGCGAGCTCAAGACAAGACACGCGCAGACGACAAGCTGGTGTCGGTTGCGACAAACGATGGCATTTCGTCGTTGTTCAGTTCACTAGATTTGGGCGCGCTTCAATCGCCCACCTTTCTATTGAGTGCAAATAATTTTTCCAAGCACTGCGCGCAAAATTCCTTTTTCGCGTGCGCGGTTGACCTGCCGATTCACCTTCCCCCACCGAACGCGTAAATTTGTCCTCACTCGGCAAGAACAAATTGAAAAATATACGGAGGATTTTTCATGCAACGCATTTCTATTTTTCTCGGCGCGGCGCTCGTGCTGCTCGCGCTTGCTTCGCTCGCTTACGTGCCTGTCGCACTGGCACATGCGGAACCAAAAGAATGTACGCCGCCGATTGATGGCACAGTTGCAAAGGCGCCCGACAAAGTGGTATGCACGATGACGCAAGCATTGGACGCCGAACAATCGAAACTCAAAGTGTTCGATGCGGCGGGCGTCCAAGTGGACAAAGGGGATTCGGCAGTTGACCTGAACAATCCGGACCGCAATGTGATTTCGGTTTCGCTCGACATGACAAAAATGCAAGACGGCGTGTACACCGTCAAGTGGGAAACTTTTTCAACAGATGACAACGAAGAGGCAAGCGGTGAATTCAAATTCACGGTGGGGAGTGGCTCAACGGCGCAACCAACCGCCGCCGCAACAACCGCTGCGGAACCCACCACCGCGCCGACAACGGCGGCGGAACCAACCGTTGCGCCAACCACCGCGCCAACTCCAGAACCGACGCCTAGTACGTCTGCAACAACCCTGCCTGCCACAGGCGCAGCAATGTCCAACATCGGAGTCGTGCTGCTCGCGTTGCTTGGACTGTTGTTCCTCGGGTTCGGCGTGATGACGCGCGCGGGGCGGTAGTTGAAAAAAACCTTCGAGGTCTCGTACGATAAACTTGTTCAATCGTCACATAGACCTCGAAGGTTTCTCGTGAATCGTGTTATCCACAAATCCACCGCTTTTGCCCGTATCCCTCCTCGTCGCGCATGGCGGCGCGTTGACGGGACATTGGGAATTTGATTTGGCAATTGCGCTGGTATTTTTCGCCATCATCAGTTATTCGTTTTTACTCCCTGCGGATGCGCCGCGCGGATTTGGGCGCGCGGTGATTTATGGCATTACGGTCGTATGTTTTATTGGCGCGCTGGTTCTGGCAGTAATGGGTTTCCGCAGCGTTGCATTGGGACAGTAAGGAGCAATCATGAGTGCAGTGGTTTCAAGCATGTGGGTTGGTGTCGTGACGTGGGGCGAAGGATTCCTCGCGCGTCGTGTCTGGGGACTCTCACTCGCGGCGTGGGGGTTTGTCGCGACGGGCTGGCTCGCGTTTACGGGGTTGTTGTGGGATGGCGCGTGGCACGCGTCGTGGGGACGCGATACGTTTTTTATTCCGCCACACGATTTGATGTATGG
>CALMZO010000093.1 GCA_937870825.1 uncultured Chloroflexota bacterium
GAGGATGCCTACTGCGTGGATATTATCAAACAGACGCAGGCAATCCAGAAAGCGATTGACAAAATGAACGCACTCCTCCTCGAAAAGCACATGAACGAATGTGTGACAATGGCGATTCGTTCCAACAAACCCGAAGTGCGTGAACGCGTGATTAACGAACTAGTGGAAGTGTTTGAAACGGCGAACAAGTTATAACGGATGGCGTATGGCAGATGGCAAATCGTTACCAGTGATTTTCCATCTGCTATCTGAGATTTGCTGCTATGGCTACTCAACAAATCGTTTTACCAATCAAAGGCATGACATGTGCAAGCTGTGTCGCGCATGTGGAGCATGGCTTGAAAGAAACGGCTGGTGTGGAAAAGGCGGTTGTGAATCTCGCCACCGAACGCGCCACCGTACAGTACGATCCCGCAAAAGCAACGCTGCCTGACATGTTGTGGCATGTGCAAGATGTGGGCTATGACGTTCTCACTGACCAAGTTGAACTGCGGTTACAGGATGTAACAGATTCTGCACAAATCGCAAACGCTCTGAAAACCGTCGCGGGTGTTTTGAATGCGACTGTGACACCTGACCGCGCCACCATCGAAATCATCCCCGGCGCGGCGACGATTGGCGAATTGCGCGCGGCGATTGAGGACGCAGGTGCCCACATTGCAGAGGACGCGGGCAGCTCAGCACTTATAGAACCCATAGACCGCGAAGCGGAAGCGCGCAAACGCGAACTGCAACGTGAACGCACGAATCTGATCGTCGGCATCGCATTCACTATGCCGCTTTTTCTTTTGGCAATGGCGCACGACCTGTTACACAGTGTTTGGATGACCAATTCCACTCTCACCGCTTTTTTTACCTCGCCATACTTTTATTGGCTGTTGCTGCTCCTTGCCACGCCCGTTCAGTTTTATGTTGGGCGCGCCTATCACGTCGGCGCGTGGAAGGCAATTCGGCGTTTTACCGCCAACATGGACGTTTTGATTTCGATTGGAACGAACGCTGCCTACTTTTACAGTGTGCTCGTGCTGATCGGATTCGCGATGGGAATTAATTTCGGCGACCATGTTTATTTTGAAACGGCAGCGGTCATCATCACGCTCATCAAAGTTGGGAAATATCTCGAAGCGCGCGCCAAAGGCGAAACGAGCGCGGCGATCAAGAATTTGATGAACCTCACGCCGAAAACCGCGCGCGTGATTCGTCGCGACGGTTCGTCGCAAAATGTCGAAAGTGAAATTGCTGTAGATGCCGTGCGCGTGGGCGATGTGATGTTGGTACGTCCCGGGGAGCGCGTGCCTGTGGACGGCGTGCTACTCACGGGCGCATCGAGCGTGGATGAATCCATGCTCACGGGCGAAAGCGTCCCCGTTGAAAAAAATATCGGCGACAGAGTGATGGGCGGCACGGTGAACAAAACGGGGGCGTTCACATTCGAAGCGCGCAAGGTGGGTAAAGAAACCGCGCTCGCACAAATTGTGAAACTTGTTGAAGAGGCACAAACCAGCAAAGCGCCGATTCAAAAACTGGCGGACCAAATTTCTGCGGTGTTTGTTCCCATCGTGCTGGTCATCGCCGCGCTGACGTTCGGCGTCTGGCTCATCTTTGGACCTTCGCCCGCGTTCACGTTTGCATTGACGAATGCAATCGCGGTGTTGATTATCGCGTGTCCGTGCGCGTTGGGGCTTGCGACGCCGACGGCAATCATGGTCAGCACCGGCAAGGGCGCGGAACTTGGCGTACTGATTCGCAGCGGCGAAGCGTTAGAGACCGCGCACAAGCTCAACACCATCGTCCTCGACAAAACGGGAACGCTGACACAAGGCAAACCGACGGTGACCGATGTTATCGTCGCGCCGACGATGCGCGTTCCGCAATTCGAAATGGCGGCGATTGTCGCACCGTCAAACGATGGGCGCATGGCGCAGAATGAACTCGTCAGACTGGTTGCCTCTGCTGAAAATTTTTCAGAGCATCCGCTTGGACAGGCGATTGTGGAATATGCGAACGCTAAAGGTTTGTCGCTCGCGCCCGTCGTGGATTTTGGAGCGTTAGCAGGACACGGCATTCACGCGCGCGTGGATTCGCGCGAACTCATCATCGGCAACGACAAATTGATGGTGGACCAAAAAATCAGCACGATTGGTCTCGATAAACTCGCGCAGAAATTTGCCGACGAAGGCAAGACGCCAATGTTTGTCGCGGTGGATGGACAATCAGCCGGCATCATCGCGGTTGCCGATACATTAAAGCCCGAAGCGCGTGAAGCGATAGAAGCATTACAAAAAATGGGCATTGACGTTTATATGCTTACGGGAGATAACCAGCGTACGGCGAAAGCAATCGCAAAGCAGGTTGGAATCGAGAACGTCCTCGCCCAAGTGCTGCCCGAACAAAAAGAACAAAAGGTGCGCGAACTTCAAGCGCAGCTGCAAGGAAAAAATAAACGCGTGGTCGCCATGGTCGGTGATGGTATCAACGACGCCCCTGCGCTCGCGGCGGCGGACGTTGGCATTGCGCTCGGCACAGGCACTGACGTGGCGATGGAGGCGGCGGACATTACGCTGATGCGCGGCGATTTGCGCGGTGTGGTGACGGCGATTCAACTTTCGCGCGCGACGATGCGAACGATTTATGCAAATTATTTTTGGGCATTCGCGTATAACGTCGCAGGGATTCCGCTCGCGGCAGGATTGTTGTATCCATTCTTTAGCATTCTACTGAACCCTATCATCGCGGCGGCGGCGATGGCATTTTCGAGCATCTTTGTCGTGACGAACAGTCTGCGTCTGCGGAATTTCAAACCAACCCTTTGATTTCATGCGCGCAAAAGATTTTTGCGCGCATGAAATTTTTTCCATGACCGAACTCTATCTCCCCTTTTTCGGACAACTCGCGTGGATTGACGCGATTCTCCTCGCTTGGTTCACGCTCACATTTTTTTCTGTCGCTTATGTCGCGTACGACGCGTTCACCAAAAATCCCGAAATGACGGTGATGAAATGGGGTTGGGTGTTGGTGACGCTGTATCTCGGACCCATCGGACTGTTTTTGTACGTCATGTCTTGCAAAGAACCTGCACCTGGCACCCATAAGGAATTTGTCAAGCCGTTGTGGAAGCAGGGACTCGGTTCGGCAATTCACTGCGTTGCCGGGGACGCAACAGGCATCATTGTGGCTGCGGTCATCACGGCGTTTCTCGGATTGCCGATGTGGATTGATTTGATTGTCGAGTACATCGCGGGGTTTGCATTCGGGCTTTTGATTTTTCAAGCGCTTTTTATGAAGGACATGATGGGCGGCTCGTACATCAAAGCGGTAAAGCATTCGCTCTATCCCGAATGGGTCTCGATGAATTTTATGATGGCGGGGATGTTTCCTGTAATGGTAGTGTTGATGATGGGACGCGACATGCGCGCGATGGAACCGACCGAACTCGTCTTTTGGGGCACAATGTCTGTCGCCGTCGCGTTTGGCTTATCGACCTGCTATTCGGTGAACGTGTGGATGGTGAGCAAAGGGTTGAAACACGGCATGGGCACCGTGCGCGCATTAGGCAAAGGGGGACACTCACTCGAGGCGGAACGGAAACAGTGGCTGCCGCGGCTTGAGCCGCAAACGAACCCGATGCTGAATGCATCGGCAGAAATGAAAGGGGTGTGACGCGATGCAGGGACACGACCCCAGCAAAATGGACAAGGGCGATGCGGAAAAAGACAAGGCGTCCGATTCACAAAAGATGCCTGCGATGGACCACAGCAAGATGCAGCACCAAGGCGATGGTGGGATGGCAGAAATGGCGCATGGCACGATGGACTTGAGCACGGCGACGCGCGCAACGCGGGCGCAAAAATTCGCGTGGGCATTTCTCTCGCTGGTTTTGCTTGCGGCGGGCTTGATTTTTTCGGCGACCGTGGTGAACTTGAATTTAAGCGCGCGCGATGTCGGTGGAGCGATCATGCCGCCTGGAATGATTATGCTGCGCGATACCCCGGGGGACGCGATGCTCGATATGGCAGCCGTGGATCCGCGTCATGTGAGTTACACCGCGCCTGCAAATGCAAAAGGCGATAACGAATTGCAGCCACGCACTGAGAATGGCGTAAAAATTTTTGAACTCACTACGTCCGTCATCAAATGGAACATCCTTCCATATGAGCAAGTGATGGGATACGCGTTCAATCAACAAATTCCCGGTCCGCGCATTCGCATCACCGAAGGCGACAGGATTCGCATTCGCGTCACCAACAACCTGCCCGAATCCACGACAGTGCATTGGCACGGCTTGATTTTGCCGAATGCGATGGATGGTCCTGCCGAAATCACACAAGAGCCGATTCAGCCCGGTGAATCGTTCACGTATGAATTTGTCGCGCAGCAGGCAGGCACATTCTTTTATCACACGCATGATCATCCCGACCGCCAACAAGCGTTGGGTTTGTACGGCGCGGTGATTATTGACCCGCGAACGCTGCAAGCGATTCCCGCGTATGATTTAGAGTACACGATTCAACTGCAAGAGTGGCTCGAACGCGAAGGATATACGTTTCCCGCGATGCTGATGGAAGGAGGTCTACCAAACTTTTTCACCATCAATGGCAAGGCTTATCCGTCCACCGACACAATTCACATGAAGGTGGGGCAAAAAATTCGGATTCGTTTTATCGGCAGCAACAACAATTTCATTCATCCGATGCACATTCACGGCGGACCCTTCACGCTTGTCGAGACGGACGGCAACCTTGTCCCCGAAAGTGCGCGCATTCAAAAAGACACCGTAAACGTCGGTCCGGGGGAACGCTATGATGTGATTTGGGAAGCGCGCGAACCGGGCAAATGGCTGCTGCATTGTCACATTCCCCATCACACCACAAACAATAATGTCGAAGAACAAGGCGCGGGCGGGTTGACGATGATTCTCAACGTCACGCCCTAACCAAAAAATTTCAGGAGGCAAACAGAATGGAACACGAACATCACGAACACTCCATGCACGAAAACGCGGGTGGACACATTGATCCTGTGTGCGGCATGACGGTGGAAGAAGGACCGAACGCGCTCACAATGGATTACAACGGGACGAAATATTATTTTTGCGGTCCCGGCTGCCGTCGCGCGTTTGAAAAGGACCCCGAAAAGTATTTGAAAGAAGGACCTTCGATGCACATGTAATGTGCTTACCCAGAAACTGGGCCCGCATATTGTTGCTTCTATTATGCGGGACACTTAAAGATCGCTGAGGCGCGCAGGCATCGCGCAGCGCGCCTCTCTCTTTTGTTCCAAACCCTGACAGGTTGTAAGAAATGGCGAAACGTCTCATTGAACCGAACACCACGTTGTATCCTGTTCCAGTCGTTCTCATCACGGCAGGAATCGCAATCCCGAATGTGATGACTTGTAATCGAATTGCTTCCTGTTCTGCCGAACCCCCGCGACTCGCAATCTCGGTGCGTCCAATCCGCCACTCGCATTTGCTGATTACGATGACACGCGAATTTGTCGTGAACATTCCATCGCCCGCGCAAGATATTCTTACCGATTACATAGGTGTTGTCACAGGCAATAAAGAGGACAAGATTGCAACTGCCGGATTGAAATTGGCGCACGCTTCCTTTGTGCAAACGCCGCTTTTGGCGGATTGCCCTGTGAATATCGAATGTGTCGTCGAACAACAAATCGAACTCGATTCGCATACCATGTTCATCGGTTTGGTGAAAGCGGTGCATGCGGAGGAACGGTTGCTGAACGATAATGGCGAGGTAGATTTCGCGCGCGCACAAGGTATTGCTTACGATTCGGCTGTCGTTCGCGAACGTCCCACCTATAATTTTAGCGTGGATGAGTTGCGAACGGCAGTGGCGCTTGTAAAATGAGAATGGAGCTACTGTATTTCGACGATTGCCCTTCCTACCAAGATGCACGCGCAACACTGGAGCAGATTCTTGCCGAAGAGAGCATTACCGCGCAAATCGAAATGATACCCGTGGTGGATAATGACGACGCGCAAGCAAAACAATTCTTCGGTTCCCCTACGCTGTGCATGAACGGCGCGGATCTATTTCCCGAACAAACGTCAGGCATCTTTGCAATGCAGTGCCGCGTCTATCGCACACCGCAAGGATTTAAGGGAGTGCCGAGCAAAGAGATGCTGCGTGACGCTTTGCACAAAAATATATCGCTAGTACAACCTAATCGCGGTGCAGAGTAAGGAAACGAAAATTTGCAATTTCCTGAATCCACGCGCAAGAGCTTGTGTCAATTGAGTTCATCCCCGCCAAGACCGCTCGAAAGGACAATTGGGCGGTCATACTTTTGCGAACCCTTTGTCTATCATTTTGTCCAAAGTCCTACTTGATGTAAGATAAAAGTTGTATTTCTACACGCCCTTCTGTAGAAAGCAAAGCAAAAAATTACTCGGAGGTTGTTATGCGTTCCATCATTTTACTACTCAGTTTGATTGCGAGTGTGTTCTTGTTTGCTGCGTGTGGTCCAGGTGCCTCATCTTCCGCGTCCGCGCAGCCGACGGTGCCAAAACCGACAGAGGTTCAAGTCACGATGACAGAATTCAAAATCGAGCCGTCAATGACGAATTTCAAGGCTGGTGCACCTTATCGCTTTGTCGTCACCAACAAAGGCACCGTAAATCATGACTTTTCGATTTCACCGCCTGTCATGGAGGGCATGGCGGGCATGTCGAGTGAAGACATGCACAAGAACGCGCTTGCTATGGTTGACGCTGCAGATTTGCCACCCGGCGCGATGAAAACGGTTGATGTCACCTTCACCAAGCCAATGTCTGCCGGTGAAATGGAATTTGCATGTCACACCCCCGGTCACTACGAGTCGGGAATGCACGTGCCGATGACTATTACACAATAAAAGTCACACCTCGGTTTTCTCACGCCGAGCAACCATCCGTCGCGCGGCGTGAGATTCTCGGTGGAGGCAACCTTATGCCGAATTCTTTTCAAAAAATTCCCATTAATCTCACCGACGCGGGCGATGACCTCGTTCTCCATGCGGCGATGCCGGGCGCAGAACCCGAAAACATCGTTGTTACATTTACTGACAAAACAATCATTCTTCACTCTACGATGCGGGGCATGTTGGCGAGTGATAAAAAACGGCTCAGGCAAGAATGGCACATCGGCGAATATCATCGGGAGGTCCGATTGCCATTTCCTATCATGTCACAACACGTCAATGTCACCTATGACAATGGCGTTCTTACTGTGAGCATGCCAAGAGGCGAACAAACTACGCCGCGCGAAATTCGCGTCAAAAAGATTCGCGGCGCGCGCGGACAGTCACGCGGTCACAAAGGGGATAGGGGAAGTCACATCGGGTTTGAGCAGGACTCGTAAGGAGAAATCAATGCGCTATCGGTCTCTTCTTCTGTCCCTCCTCTTTGTCGGGGCGCTTGCAGCTAGTGCGTGTAGCGGTAGCGGGGCGACTCCGACCAGTACTCTCGCATCCATCAAGCTGACAACGAATCCGAATCCGCCCACTTCAGGGAACATCGAACTCGTTGCCACAATTACAGATGCAAATGGACAGCCACTTGATGAAGCAGAAGTTTTCGTATTTAGCAGCCACACGCAAATGACGAGTATGGCAATGAATGGCAAAGCCAGCGCGAAAGGGTCTGGACAGTACACGCTCCAGACGAGTTTTTCCATGAACGGCAGCTGGAAAATCACTGTTCAAGTCAAAAAGCCGCCTCTGAATATTACTGAATCATTCATCGTGGATTTCAAGTAACGCAGCTTTGGTCGCAGTCGGAGAAATAATCCACTACGACCATTTTTTTTGAATACGCCAAATGGCGCGGGCAGGGATTCGCCGAACGGCGGTAGCGCGTCGTGATTCCCTTTGTTATGCTAATGTCACTGAATTCCGAAAGGGGTAGATATGAATGCAAATTGTCATGTGGCACCGATTCAGAAGGACGTTAGCGTTGAGGATCAAAATGCGGCGCAGATGGTGATTCTCGCCGTATGGGGTTTGGGCTGTGAAAATTGCGCCAACCGCGTACGAAATTCGCTCTTGCGTTTGGATGGAGTTGTCTCGGCGGATGTTGGACTAGCGCATGGGCTTGCGCTTGTAGATTATGTCCCTTCCAAAACGAACTTGAACGACATTTTGCTCGCCGTCGCCGCGGCAGGCAACGATGGACACCATCACTATCGCGCGGAAATTGTTCAATGAAATTGGAGGATTCAGATGTCACATTCAGATAAAGAGCGTCTCAAACGTCAGCATCAAGCAGAGCACAACAAGCAGCGAGCACAAATTTTTCGGGTGAGTGCGTTTGTTGCTCTCTTGTCGCTTGTTATTTTTGCCGTGGGATATTTTCTTGCGCCGGTGTTTGCGCCAAAAGCAAGTGGGGTAACGCAAGTGGGCAGCGGAAAAATCATAAACATTCAAGCCGCGATGGATGGATTTGATATTCCTGAAATTCGTGTCAAAGCGGGTGAGCAAATTACGTTAAATCTGACGAGTTTGGATAACTCGATGCACAGCGACGGCGGCGGCAAACATCAATTTGCGATTGACGAACTTGGTGTGAATCTTGTCGCGCAACCGTTATCGAGCAATAGTACAACATTCACAGCAACCAAGCCCGGTGTGTACACCTTTTATTGCGACATTTGCTGCGGCGGCAAAGCGAATCCCACGATGAACGGCAAGTTGGTTATTGAGGCGTGACATGTTCTTGAAACAAACAAGCGTTTCCACGTCCGCATTGCGCGTGCGAAACATCGCCATCGTTTTTGCGCTTACACTCGCGGCGATGGGGTTGGCGGTGTATTATGGCTTCCTCCATCCCCATACGCCGATGGCAGGCATGGCAGGGTCATTACCTGCCGTGACATTGGGTGCGGTCATTGTCGGCGGATTGATTGACGGCATCAATCCCTGTGCGTTCACCGTCCTGCTTCTGTTCGTGACCGCCATGTTGGCAACTCTCCAAGTCACAAACGCAGAAGGAATTAGTGCTGCGCGCACACGTATCGTGGGCATGGGTTCGATTTACATCGCGTCGGTTTTTTTAACGTATCTTGCGTTGGGCGTGGGACTCTTGGCGACGAGTGCATTGTTCTCGCGCTTTCATGCGCCCGCGCGCATCGGCGCCGTACTCGCGATTGCCATGGGCTTGTGGATGTTGAAGGATGTGTTCTTGCCCGATTTCGGCCCTCGCCTTGCCGCGCCGAAAATTGTGGGGCAATGGACGATTGACAGCGCGCGCAAGGCGACCATTCCCGCGTTGATTGTCGGCGGGTTTCTCATTGGCTTATGCACCATTCCATGCAGTGGCGCGGTGTATCTCGCGGTGCTGTCACTCTTGTCGCTTCAATCATCTGCGCTCGTTGGCTTTGCATATCTGATTCTCTACAACTTGATGTTCATTCTGCCGCTGGTTGCATTACTCATTGCCGCGTCTGCGCGTCCGACGCTGAATCAGCTGGCACATTGGAATCTGCATCATAAAGAATGGGTGCGGCTTGCGCTCGGCGCAAGCGTCGTGGGGATGGGGCTGTTGATTTTAGCGACAGTATGAGTGTTTGCAGCGCACGCGCAAGGACGCGCCGCGTCGCATCGAATGGCGACGCGGCGTTGTTATGCTTGACAAAAGCAAGTGAAATGTCTTATTCTTCGTAAGAATAATAGCGGCAATAATAAGTCAGGAGGAATAAAAAATGGCAAAGCAAGTACGCGTTGCCGTGAACGGCTATGGTGTAATTGGAAAACGAATTGCAGATGCAGTGCGCGCGCAAGACGACATGGAGCTCGTTGGTGTAGCAGACGTGGTGAGCGATTATCGCGTTAAAACCGCCGTCGCGCTCAACATTCCGGTCTATGCGTCTGTGTCGGACAAGGTGAATGAAATGCGCGATGCGGGAATTCCCGTTGCGGGAACGCTCGATGAATTATTGAAACGGATTGATGTGATTGTGGATGCGACGCCTGCTGGCATCGGTGCGAAGAATCTCGCGGTGTATCGCGCGGTAGGTGTGAAAGCGATCTATCAAGGTGGAGAAAAACACGCGCTCACGGAGCATTCGTTCGTCGCGCAGGCGAATTACGAAACGGCATTGGGACGCGATGCAACGCGTGTGGTCTCGTGCAATACGACCGCGACGGTACGAACGTTGGGTGCACTGAAAAACGCGGGCTTGCTGAAAAAAGCGCGCGGCGTGCTGATTCGCCGCGCGTCGGACCCGTGGGAGGCGCACAAAGAAGGAATCATGAACACGCTGGTGCCCGAAAAAAACATTCCGAGCCACCAAGGACCCGATGCAAAAACGGTGGTGCCCGATTTGGATGTAGTGACGCTTGCCGCCAAAGCCGCGCACAATTCCAGCCACGGACATTTTTGGATTGTGGAGCTGACGCGTAATGCTTCGAAAGACGAGGTGCTTGCCGCGTTCCGTGCCGCGCCGCGCATCGCATTTATTCGCATGAGCGACGGCATTGCTGCGCTCAATTCGACGATTGAGTTGATGAGCGATTTGGGGCGTCCGCGCGGCGATATGTGGGAAGTGGCGATTTGGGAAGATGTGCTGACCGTGGAGGGAAACGAATTGTATATGACATACCAAGTCTATAACCAAGCCATTGTCTCGCCAGAAAATGTGGATGCCGTGCGCGCCTTGAGCGGAATCGAGCGCGACGGTGCGCGTTCGATTGAAAAAACAGATCGCGCTTTGGGTATTGTTCAAGAATTTTTGCCGCGCGCAGAAAAAGTGTTGGCGTAAATTGAAAAGGGTGGAAGGCAGTATGAAAGAAACGACATTCGATATTACCAATTGGAAATCCGTCCTCGACGCGCAGTGCATTGAACATTGTCTGATGCAGATGCACGGCGTCCATCATGCCAACGCAAATTTTATGAGCGGGCAAGTGACAGTGCATTACGACGAGAATCTCGTATCTGTCGCGTCAATGAAAAAAATGCTGGATGAAGGCGGATTCGAGTGCATGCAGTCCATGCCCAAAAATCTTGTACAAGAAGCAGATCCGCCGGCGGCGATGACGATGGATCATGCGATGCACGCAGGTCACGCGATGGGAACCGCGCTGACTGCATCCATCGAACACGTAGTGCCAACGACAACGGCACCTGTGAAAAAGGATGAGCACGTAGGACATGTGATGCCGATGCCAAGTGAGTCCGCACAAAAAGCCGAGCACGCGGGTCATGACATGTCAGGCGAGATGGCGGGCATGGCGCATGAGATGGGACACGACGCGGGTATGACAATGGATGAGATGGTGCGCGACATGCGAAATCGTTTTCTCGTCGCGCTCATTTTCGCCGTACCCGTCTTTCTCTATTCACCTTTGTTCACACAATTTTTCAAAATCAATTTGCCTGTTCCGTTTAACTTGGACATCAACGTCTTTGCATTCTTGCTCGCGACGCCGCCGATTCTATACAGCGGTTGGATTTTTTACGCGGGCGCGTGGCGCGCGCTGAAAAATCGTACGCTGAATATGGCTGTGTTAGTCGCGCTCTCCGTGTTAGCGGGATACTTGTTCAGCATTGGCGCAACGTTCTTCTTCAAGAGTGAAGTGTTTTACGAAGCGTCCGTCCTCTTACTCGTATTCGTCCTGCTCGGACACTGGCTCGAAATGCGCGCACGGGCGGGCGCATCGCAGGCGATTCAAGCACTGCTGAATCTCGCGCCGCCGAAAGCGAATGTGATTCGGGACGGGAAGGAAATTGAAGTGCCAACCTCAGAAGTTTTGGTAGATGATGTCGTAATCATTCGCCCCGGCAACAAAATTCCTGTGGACGGTGTTGTTATCGAAGGCAGTTCTGATGTGGACGAGTCCATGATTACGGGCGAATCGCTGCCTGTCTCGAAAAAAGTAGGCAACACGGTCACAGGCGCGACGATTAACAAAACAGGCACCTTCAAATTCAAAGCGACCAAGATCGGTGCGGACACCGCGCTCGCACAAATTGTGAAATTGGTACAAGCGGCTCAAAATTCCAAAGCGCCCGCGCAGCGGCTCGCCGATCGTGCCGCGCAATGGCTCGTCGCGCTCGCCATTGGGATTGGCACTTTGACGCTGCTCGGTTGGCTGACGATTGGGCGCGCGTACGTTCCTACCGATGTCTCGACGTTCGTGTGGGCATTGACGATGGCGATTACGGTCGTCGTCATTGCCTGTCCCGATGCGCTCGGTCTTGCGACACCGACAGCGGTGATGATGGGAACGGGCTTGGGCGCGCAGAATGGCATCTTGTTCAAAAACGCCACGGCATTGGAAGAAGCGTCTAAAATAGACGCAATTATTTTTGACAAGACGGGAACACTCACGCGCGGTCAACCTGAGGTGACAGATGTGGTCAGTAGTCACTCGTCAGTTGCGTTCGATTCCGAACGCCTTAGTAAGCAGAATGGTTTGCTTTTACTTGTCGCCTCCGTTGAACAATCGTCGGAGCATCCGCTGGCGCAAGCCATCGTCAACAAAGCAAAAGCCGAAAATCTCACGCTTGTCGAACCGCAGGATTTCCAAGCGATTCCCGGACACGGCTTGCAAGCCAAAGCGGATGGCAAAACGCTGCTCGTCGGCAATCGCAAATTGATGCGCGATAACGAGATTCGTTTCGATGGATTGGAACAATCAGCGGATTCACTGGAAGGCGCCGGTCGCACGGTAGTCTACGCAGCGGTGGATGGAAAACTCGCGGGACTGATCGCGATTGCGGACGCGCCGCGCGATTCATCAAAAGAGACAGTCGCCAAGTTGCACGAACGCGGCATCCAAGTGGCGATGTTGACAGGTGACAATCGCGCGACAGCAGAACGCATCGCGCAAGAATTAGGAATTGACACAGTGTTTGCCGAAGTGCTGCCGGGACAAAAAGCGGACAAAGTTCAAGAACTTCAAGCCCAAGGTAAAAAGGTCGCGATGGTCGGCGACGGCATCAACGATGCGCCCGCGCTCGCGCAAGCGGATGTAGGCATCGCGATTGGCGCGGGAACCGACGTGGCGATGGAAACCGCCGATGTCGTTTTGATGAGGAGTGACCCGTTCGACGTCGTGAAAGCGATTGAATTATCAAAGGCAACGGTCGCCAAAATGCGACAGAACTTGTGGTGGGCGGCGGGCTACAACACGATTGCCTTTCCAATCGCGGCAGGCGTTTTTTATCCCGCGCTCGGTCTGGTGCTGCGTCCCGAAATTGCGGCGATTGCGATGAGTGGGAGTTCACTCATTGTTGCAGTGAATGCGCTGCTATTGAAATATACAAAGTT
>CALMZO010000094.1 GCA_937870825.1 uncultured Chloroflexota bacterium
ATCATTCGCGGAACGCAACAACAACGCGGCAGTGTTCACCGCGCCGCACGCGACGATTACAATGTCCGCGCTGTATGATTCCGTCGCGCCATAGCGTTCCACTTCCACCGACGCGATTTCATTTCCCGACGCGTTGGTCTGTAATTTCTTTACGTGCGCGTCGGTGAGCAAAGTGACGTTGCCCGATTGCAGCGCAGGCAGCACCGCGCAGACATGCGAGTCCGATTTCGCGTGCATCAAACACGGAAAGCCGTCGCAGGTCTCACAGCGCACGCACGCGCCGAGCGAACGGTCTTGCTCGTTCAAATCCAAACCCATGTGATAGTGATAGGGATGCAGTCCTTGTTTTTTTAATTTCGCAGAGAGTTCCTCGATGTACGACTCGTGCGAAATCGGCGGGTACGGAAATTCGCTGCTGCGCGGCGGGTCGGAAATATCTTCGCCCATTTGTCCATGCACGCGATATATTTTTTCCGCGCGCGCGTAATACGGTTCCAGTTCGTTGTACGAAACACACCACGCGGGCGAAATCCCATCGCGAAAAATCAGTTCGCCAAAATCTTCCTTGCGAAAACGCGGTAACGCCGCGCCGTACACTTTGGTATTGCCGCCGACGTAATAATTCATCCCCGGCTGGAATGGTTTGTCGTCGCGGTCGTACCAAAGCTCTTTCGTTTTGTATCGCCCTTTGTCAAACACCTCTTCGGGACTCCAATTTTGTTTTTCGCGCGGCAAAAAATTTCCGCGTTCAATCAACAAAATCTTTTTGCCCCAATCGGCGAGCGCGTACGCCACTGTTCCGCCGCCCGCGCCCGAACCGATGATGATGATGTCGAAATGGTTCATAGCGCATGACGGAGGACGAACGACGAAAGACGGATTTCATTCGTCGTCCGTCGTTCGTCCTCCGTCAATGTGTGACAATCACTTTCATCGTCTCGCCCGCGCGCATTGCGTCGAATGCTTTTGGCGCGTCGCTCGCAGGAATGCGATGTGTAATGAGCGGCGATGGTTTCACGATGCCGCGTTCGAGCATTTGCACGACGCCGGGGAATTGATTCGCCGCGCCGAACGCGCCGTACACGGACAATTCGTACCGTGTGATGAGATACTGCGATGTGGGCGGTAACGCGTTCGGCTGCATTCCAAACAAAACGATGCGCCCGCCGCGCCGCGCGAGTTTTAACGCTTGCGGCAACAATGCGCCAACCGCATCCACCACAATATCCGCGCCGAGTTCGGTATGCTCTTGTACGAGCGTTTCGACATCCTCCTCGCGCGAATTGATGACCACATCCGCGCCATTCTTTTTTGCCATGTCGAGACGAAACGGCGCAACATCGGTGACGATAATTTTTCCCGCGCCGCTCGCGCGATACACCATGCCGAACAACAAGCCGACAGGACCCGCGCCGAGAATGACAACGCTCTCACCCGCGTTCACAGCAACGCGCGTCGTGCCGCTTGCCACACACGCGAGTACTTCGGCAAACACCGCATCGTCAAGCGGAACGTCGCGCGAAATTTTATACAGCGCGCGTGCGGGCGCGACGACATACGGCGCGAGTCCGCCGTCGAGCGTGATGCCGAGCGTTTTGTAATTTTCGCATTGGTTCGGCAGCCCGCGGCGACAATAGCGACACGCATTGCAAATCAAACGCGGCGCGACGACAACCAAGTCGCCAGTCGCCAGTCGCCAGTCGCCAGTCGCCAGTCGTTTCTTTTACGTTCTTTCCAACTTCCACAACTGTGCCAACGAACTCGTGACCTAAAACAACGCCAACATCTGCCTTGTGACGCGGCGGCACGGCGAGAATGTTCAAATCCGTTCCGCACAAGCCGCACGCCTCGACGCGCAGCAGAACGTCATCGGGATTCTTGATTTGTGGCATCGCGCGCTCTTGAAGTTCGAGAATGCCGTTGCCGAGAAAGATGGGGACGAGCATAGAAACAGTGATAGGTAACGAAATTTGAAATTTGCAGAGCAAATTTCAAATTTCGTTACAATTATTTTTCCTCCCACGCCGCCCCCAAAATCCCCGCGTCGTTTCCCAACTCACCCACAACAATTTTTACGCGCGACGAAATGGATTTGTGCGAATAGTGCGGCACTGCATCACGCGCGGGCGCGAGCAAGAGTTCGCCTGCTTTGACGACGCTGCCAAAGAGAACGAACGTGTCAATGTCGTTCAACATTGCGAGCGTCGCAATCGCCGCGCCGAGCGCGCGTCCCGCGCGTCGAAAGACACGCTGCGCGATTTCGTCGCCGTCGTTCGCCGCGCGCACAATCGCTTCGGCGGATTCGACGCCGCGCCGCGTGGAATAGTTGTACGCGTTCACAATCGCGGGTCCGCCCGCGTATGCTTCGACGCAGCCCTGTGAGCCGCATGTACAAATCGGTCCGTCAAGGTCAACGGTGATGTGTCCGACTTCACCTGCCGCGTCGTGAGCGCCGCGATAGAGTTTGCCGTCCACGAGCATTGCCGCGCCGATGCCTGTGCCGACGATGATGAGCGCCATGGATGTTGCGCCGCGTCCCGCGCCGAAATGAAATTCGCCGAGTGCCGCCGCTTTCGCGTCGTGTTCGAGCGAAACGGGCAAACCGACGCGTTCACTCAACATTTGCGCGAACGGCACATTGCGCCAACCGGTGAGATTCGGCGGGTCAACAATCATTCCCGTTTTGTGGTCAAGCGGACCCGGTGAACAAATGCCGATGCAAGAAATTTGCGCGTCATTCGGCAATTGCGAAATCAACGCGCGAACATGCTCCGCGATGCGGTCTGCCGCTTGTGCCGCGCCATCCAGCGCGCGCGTGGGCGCTTCATTCCGCGCGACGATTTTCCATTCGGGCGAAATGAGTCCGCACTTATAAGTGCTTGCGCCAAGGTCAACGCCGAGATGCCAGTTCGTCATTCGTCATTCGTCATCCGTCGTTCGCATACGCTTCATCAATCACCTCATGCACTCGCAGTCCATCCACCGCGTCCGGGGCGAACGGTTTGTTTTCGGCGATGGCGCGGAGGAATTGGAAAATGTTTTCGGCGTGCGTGCGGTTCCAGCCGAGAATGCTGCGGGGGGGGGGGACGACTGCGCCGCTGTACTGCGTGCCGGTCGGGATGCGCGTCCAGCCCTGTTGTGATGAATTCGCGGTGGCGTCGAAAAATTGCAACACGTTTCCGTCTTGCAAACTAAATTTAAGCGCGCCGCGTTCGCCGTAAATTTGAATGTTCATGTCGTCCACCGCGCCCGTCGCAAAACGCGTCACGAAAATTGTCCCTTGCGCGCCGTTTTGCATTTTCGCGTTCAACCACGCGGCATCGTCCACATCTACTGTTTCACGTTTCACGTTTGACGTATTGACCTTTGACGCATCAACAGGTCTTTCATTCACATACGTTCTTGTCATGGCGCTCACACTTTCAAACTCGCCCAACAAATACCGCGCCATATCAATCACATGCGAACCCAAGTCCACAAGCGCGCCGCCGCCCGATTGCGAATGACGCAAACGCCAACTCATTGCGCGATTGGGATTTTGATAACCCGTGTGCAAATAGTTGAGGTCGAAATGATAAATTTGTCCGAGCGCGTTTTCGGAAATGATTTTTTGCGCGAGCATCAGTGCAGGCACAAAGCGATAGTTGAACACCATGCCGACACGGACATTGCCAGCGCGCGCGGCATCAACAATTTCTTGCGCTTCGCGCGAATTCATCGCGAGCGGTTTATCCACGATGACGTGTTTCCCCGCGCGAATGGCGGCGAGAATCGCGGGACGATGCGCGTAATTCGGCAAGCACACATCAACGATGTGTACGTCATCGCGCGCGACGAGTTCGTCAATGCTCGTCGTCCACGCGCAAAAATTTATTTCACGCGCGGCGCGCTGTGCGGATTCCGCGCGCGTCGTACAAATCGCGGCGAGTTCGATGGGAGGTAATGCGTTGGGGTAGTAATGCGGCATTTCGCGATAGGCAAGCGCGTGCACCTTACCTATCATGCCGAAACCGATGAGACCGATGCCGAGGCGTTCCATAAATGTTGTATGGGCAATTCATGAATTGCCCATACAATTATCCTTTCAACGAACCCGCCATCAACCCGCGCACGAAAAAGGGTCCGAGCAAAATGTACACGAGAATCGTCGGCAGGGCGGCGATGAGAGAGGCGGCGAATTGGACATTGTATTCGACGGTGAAACTGCCCGCGAGATTGTTTAACGCGACAGTAATCGGTTG
>CALMZO010000095.1 GCA_937870825.1 uncultured Chloroflexota bacterium
AATGCTGCATCGTCGGGTCGGTCTGAATGTCGCGGCTGTAAACAATTCCCCCCGTCCGAACCCCTTGCCCGATGAGTCCGTCCCGGAACGGCATTTCTTTGAAATTGATTGATTCGAAGGGAAGATGCTGATGCGCCGTCCCGTGGACGGCAACCGGAGTCACCGCGCCCGACGCCTGTTCCACCATGCCAATCCAGGCGAGTCCAAATTTCCCCTCCTCGACGGCAACCGTGCAGACGGAGCGAAACAGTTCCGCGCGGTCGTGCGCGCGCACAATCGTTTGATTCACTTGGTTGAGCGTCGTATACAGGCGGGTGAGATGTCGAACGCGCCGCTCGGCGCGCTTGCGCTCGGTAATCTCGGAAACGAAAATCACGATGCCCTCGCGCGAGGGATAGATGCGGTTTTCGAACCAGCGGTCCGACGGCGCGTCATGCTCTTCAAAAATCATGGGTGCGCGCGTTTCCAGCACGCGCGCGCACGCCTCGGCAAAGGGCGTGTCCCTGGCTTCGCGAAACTCGGTCCGGAAATTTTTGCCAATCAAATCTTGACGCGCATGTCCTATCAACTCGGCGCCGCGCGCGTTGACGTAGGTGTAATTCAACTGCGCGTCAAGCGCGACAAAACCATCGCTCATCCCTTCCAGGATTTCCAGCGCGCGGGCTTGCAGCGAGCGCACCTCGTCCTGAATCTGCCGCTCTGCGGTGACATCGCGAAACACGCAGACCGCGCCGACGATTTGATTGTCCTGATGCACAGGCGTGCTCGAGTACGAAACGGGAAACCAAGAGCCGTCCTTGCGCCAAAAGACCTCGTCGTCGCGCCGCTGCACCGTGCCCTCACGGAGTGCCTGATACAGCGCGCTCCCGGCAAACGGGTACGGGGTGCCGTCGGCGCGCGTATGATGGATTAGCGCGTCGGTGAGCTGCCCATCCAGCTCGGCGGCGCTCCAGCCCAACATTTCGACGGCGGCGCGATTGACAAAAACCAATTTCTCTTCGGGATTGATGACATAGATGCCTTCGCCCGTCGAATTGAGAATCGCTTCGAACTCGCTCTCTTTTTGGACGAGCGTATCATTCAAAAGCCGGAGATGTTTTTTGCGAAATTCTTATTCCGCTTGGGCAGTGGGCGCGCGGGGCAGGGTCCGCGCGGCGAGCGCGTGAGCGACCGTATCGAGAATGGTTGGCGGCTCGGCGGGCTTGATGAGGATGTGCTCTATGCCCAATTGAATCGCCAGCGCGCGCGCATCGTGTCGCATGTACGATGCCGTGTAAAAGATAATGCTCGTCGCGCGGTGGTCGCCGTCGGCGCGCAGCTGGCGCGCAAACTCGTATCCATACATCGCGGGCATGATAATGTCGGCGATGACAAGGTCGGGGCGTTCGCGGCGCGCCACCTCGAGCGCTTCCGCGCCGTCGCTCGCTTCGAGCAGTTGATGACCCCCGTAACCCAACAGGGTGGTCAGAAATGCGCGGTTGGTCGGACGGTCGTCAACAATCAAAATCTTTGGCGCGGTCCCCTCCCCCGCTCAAAGTTTTTCGAACAACCTCGAGCAATGCTTCGGGTTCAATCGGACGATAGACAAAGTCGGTTGCGCCCAGTGCCAGTGCCGTCTCTTGATTGTGCCGGTAGAACGAAGTCATCAGGATGAACGGAATGCTTCGCAGCTCGTCATCATGGCGTACGGCATACAGAAAATCGTAACCGCTTTCATCCGGCAAATACAGGTCTGACAAAATCAGGTCGGGATGAATTTCACGCGTGTGCGCGAGCGCCTCGGCGACCGTGCCAAAACTCGTCACCTCATAGCCGAACGGTTCCAGAATTTGATGAATGAGCTCGCGATTCACCGCATTGTCGTCCAGCACGAGAACTCTTGCCATCCTTTGCCTCCGTAATTTATCTTGTATGCCCAGTCATCCGGTACGGGAAACATCCGATTCATTTATAGAGGTCACTCCAAACACTCTTCAATTTCTTTAAGCAGCTGCCTTGCTTCAATCGGACGGGTAATGAACTTGACCGCGCCGAGCGCGAGACCATCGCTGCGGTCCTTTTCGCGCCACATCGTAGACGATAAAAAGAGAAACGGCGTCGCCTTTAGACGCGCGTCGGCTTTGACCGCGCGGATGAAATCGAAGCCATTTTCCCCCGGCATGTGCAGGTCAGAGATGATGAGGTCGGGCAGATTCTCGCGTGCGCGCTCCAGCCCGGCGCGCATCGTCGAGCAAAGCAGCACGCGATAGCCGTGTGGCTCGAGCAAACTCGCAAGCAGATTCTGGTTGATGCGCGAATTGTCCACGACCAGAATCGTGGCGCGATTGCCGGGAGGCGCGGGCGGGTTCTCTTGGAGCGCGGTGTTCACTTGTGGTGCATGTGGCGCGCTGGGAGGCAGGAATTTTTCCACTTGCGGCAAAAATCTCTGCGGGTCAATCGGTTTGGCGACATAGCCGTCAAAGCCCGCCGCCAGCGCCTTTTCGCGGTCGCCCAGCATCGCATACGCGGTCACGGCAATCAACGGGATGCGATTCAGGACAGGGTCTGCTTTGAGCGCGCGCGCGACCTCAAAACCGCTCATCCCGGGCATCTGCAAATCACAAATGATGAGGTCGGCAGGTTCGCTCCGCGCGCGCATGATGCCCTCCTCTCCATTGCTCGCCGAGCGCGTCTCATGCCCGAATGCGCGCAAGAGATAAGTCGCGAGCTCCAGATTGGCGGGATTGTCTTCAATGACAAGAATTTTAGGCATTGTGAAATTCCATTTCGCGGAATGCAAAGGTCTCTATTGCGGATTTCGGAAAAAATTTCTATTCCGCAGTCCGCAGCCGCCGTTCCGCGATTATTTGAGTATCAGAATGAACGTGCTCCCTTTGCCGTATTCGCTTTCCAACTCGATGTGTCCGCCCAGCAGCGCGGCAAGTTTTTGCGAAAGATGCAAGCCCAGCCCCGTACCTTCGTGCCGCGCCGCGCCGCCCACGCGTTCAAACGCTTCAAACAATTTCGCGCGGTCGCGTTCACGAATGCCCATGCCCGTATCCCGAATGGCGATGAGCGTCCTGGGTTGCCCGTTGTCGTGCCGTTGTGCCAGCGCCAGCTGCACCAAACCCCTGTCGGTGAACTTGATGGCATTGTTTGTGAGATTGATAAGAATTTGACTCAGGGCGCGGCGGTCGGTCAGGATGGTGAGCGGCGTCTCCGGCGCGTCCATATCGAGCGTCAGTCCTTTTAATTCGGCGAGCGGACGCAGCGAGGTCATCACCTCTTCGATGACATCCTGGCAAACGACGGGCTCGAAATTGAGTTCCACTTTGCCCGATTCGATTTTGGCGAGGTCGAGCAAATCGTTAATGAGCGAGAGCAAATGTCTGGCGCTCACCTGAATCGTCTGCAGCTGTTTTTCCTGATCGCCCGTCAGCGGTCCGGGCAGGCGCATCAAAAGAGTGCCCGTAAAACCGATGATGGCGTTGAGCGGCGTTCGCAGTTCGTGGCTCATGCTCGCCAGAAAACGGTCTTTGGCGAGGTTCGCGCTTTCGAGTTCCATGTTCTTTTCTTGCAGCGTCTGTTCGAACCGTTTGCGCTCGGTCACGTCGCGCGCGGCGGCGAACACGCCCTGCAATTTTCCGCTCTGGTCGTAAAAGGTCGTCGCGTTGTAACTCACCACCGTCTCTTGACCGTTCTTGGAACGCGCCGTCAATTCATAGTTCGTGACTTGATTCTCGCGCAGCACAAGGCGAATGCCCTCTTCGGCGCGCTGCGGGTCGGTGAAATAAGTTTTGAACGGCGAGCCAACCAGCTCCGCGCGCGCGTTGCCCGTCAGCGCTTCCATCTGTTGGTTCACATCCGTGATGATGCCGAGCGGGTCGGTTGTCATGAGCGCGTCAATGTTCGATTCGATGAGCGAGCGCGTGTAAAACTGCGAATCGCGGAGTTGACCTTCCAGCTGCTTTTGCGCGGTAATGTCGCGCGCCGCCGCAAGAATGCCGAGCGTGACGCCCGCCGCGTCGGTGAACACCCCCGCGTTAAAACTCACCGTGATGCGGCGACCATAACGCGTAATGAGCACGAGTTCGTACCCGATGACACGGAGTTCGTCAATCGTCTGCTGAACACCCGCGCGCGCGCGTTCGGGTTCGGTAAAATAATCTTTGAAACGCGAGTTGACAAGATGCTTGCGCGAATAGCCCGTGAGTCGCGTTGCTTCTTCGTTCACGTCGGTGACGATACCGTCGGGCGCAATCGCAAACAGCGCATCGGCGGACGCTTCAATGAGCGAGCGGTTGTACGCCTGCTGCTCCGCAAGTTGGTTCTGCAAACGCGCCTGCTCGGAAATGTCGCGCGCGCTGGCAAAGATGCCTTGCACCTGCCCGTCCGCGTTGCGAAAGACCGACGCGTTGAACGAAACTGTCGCCTTGCGTCCCGTTTTCGTCTTGAGCGTCAATTCGTAATTCGTGACCACGCCGGAGGCGAATGTGCGCTTGACACCCACATCCGCGCGGTCCGGTTCGGTAAAGTACTGTTTGAACGGCGAGCCGATGAGCTCATCGCGGCTGTAGCCGGTCATGCGCGTCATCTGTTCATTTACGTCGGTGATGAATCCTTCGGGGTCCACCGTGATAAGCCCGTCCACCGACGATTCGATGAGTCCGCGCAAGTACGTTTGCTGTTCGCGCAATTGTTCTTCGAGGCGCACGCGGTCGGTAATGTCGCGCGCGCTCGCAAAAATGCCGCGCACGCTGCCCGAAGGGTCTTTAAAGACCGAAGCGTTAAACGACACTTGCAAAAGGCGGCGCGAGCGCGAAATGAGCGTCAGCGCATACTCGGTCACCACGCCTTGCTCGAACGTTTGCTGCACGCCCGCGCGGGCGCGTTCGGGTTCGGTAAAATAATCGGCGAACGGCGAGCCGATGAGTTCACTGCGCGTATAACCGCTCATCTGGCACATGCGGTCGTTCACATCGCTGATGGTCCCCGTCGGGTCTACCGTGATGAGACCGTCCACCGACGATTCAATCAGCCCGCGGTTGTACGCCTGCTGTTCGCGCAGCCGCTGTTCCAGCTGTTTTTGCTCGGTGATGTCGCGCGCCGCCGCGAACACGCCTTGCAGATTGCCCTGCGGGTCGTTGAACGTGACCGCGTTGTACGAGACGACGGTTTCTCTGCCGTTTTTGGCGCGCGCGGTGAGTTCATAATTCGTGACGCGTCCGCGTCGCAGCACGAGGCGAATGCCTTCTTCAGCGCTCTGTGGGGCGGTAAAGTAATCGCGGAACGCCGAACCAATGAGCTGCTCGCGCGTCAAGCCCGTCAGCGTTTCCATCTGCTGGTTGACGTCGGTGATGATGCCGAGCGGGTCGGTGGTCATGAGCGCGTCAATGTTCGATTCGATGAGCGAGCGCGTATAGAGCTGGGACGCCTGCAGCTGCTCTTCCAGCTGTTTCTGCGCGGTAATGTCGCGCGCGCTTGCGAAAATGCCGCGCACTTCGCCCGACGGGTCGCGGAAAATCGCGGCGTTGAACGAAACGGGCACCTGGTGTCCGTCGGCGGCTTGGAGCGTCAGCACATAGTTCGTCACCGAACCGCGCTGAAAGGTGAGCCGTACGCCTTCTGCCGCGCGTTCGCGCTCGGTGAAATAATCAGGAAACGGCGAGCCGATGAGCTGGTTGCGCGGGCGACCGACCATGTGGCACATGGTGTCGTTCACGTCCGTAATCGTCATGGACTGGTCCACCGTTACGAGCCCGTCCACGGATGCCTCGATGAGCCCGCGGTTGTAGGCGCGTTCTTCGGCGAGCTGCGACTGCAGGCGCGCCTGGTCGGTGATATCGCGTGCGCTGGCGAAAATGCCCCGCACCGCGTCCGATTGGTCTTTAAAGATGGCGGCGTTGAACGAGACGAGCCGTTCGGTGCCCTCGCGCGTGCGCAGCGCCAATTCGTAATTGGTCACCGCGCCTTTGTCGAGCGTGAGCCGCACGCCTTCTGCCGCGCGCTTGGGGTCGGCAAAGTACTGTTGAAACGGCGTGCCAATCAATTCCGCGCGCGTGTATCCCGACATGCGGCACATTGTATCGTTCACGTCGGTGATGGTGATGAGCGGGTCCACCGTGATGAGACCATCCAACGATGCTTCGATGAGCCCGCGGTTGTAGGCGCGCTCCTCTGCCAGCTGCGACTGCAAGCGCGCTTGCTCGGTAATGTCGCGCGCGCTCGCAAAGATGCCGCGCACATTTCCGGAAGGGTCACGAAAGACCGACGCGTTGAAGGAGACGCGCAGCGTTTTCCCATCGCGTGTCACCAGCGTCAGCACATAATCGGTGACGACGCCTTTTTCAAATGTTTCGCGCACGCCAATCGTCGCGCGGTCGGCGTCTTGAAAATAATCGGCGAACGGCGTGCCAATCAATTCTTCGCGCGGATAGCCTGACATGCGCGACATTTGCTCGTTCACATCGGAAATCATGCCGGACGGGTCTACGGTGATGAGACCGTCCACCGACGCTTCGATGAGGCCGCGATTGTATGCTTCCGATTCGCGGAGCTGCCGTTCGAGTTTTTTCTGTTCGGTAATATCGCGCGCCGCCGCGAACACGCCCTGCAGTTTTCCATCCGCATCGCGAAAGATGGATGCATTGTACGAAACGACGGTGATGCGTCCCGCTTTCGAAAGCGCCGTCAGCTCATAGTTCGTGACCTTGCCTTCGCGCAGCACAAGGCGAATGCCTTCTTCGGCGCGCTGCGGGTCGGTGAAAAAATTTTTGAACGGTGCGCCGATGAGTTCTTCGCGCGTATAGCCCGTGAGGGCTTGCATCTGTTGATTCACATCGGTGACGATGCCGAGCGGGTCGGTGGTCATCAACGCGTCAATGTTCGATTCGATGAGCGAGCGCGTATAAAACTGGGTTGCTTTGAGTTCTTCGGTCAGGCGAATTTCATCCGAGATATCTTTCGAGATGAGCAAAAAGCCGATGGCTCTGCTCTGCGCGTCGCGGCGCGGGGTGATGACGACGCGCGCGGTAAAGCGCTGTCCGTTCTTGCGCACGCGTCCCAGCGTCCCCTCCCATTTCCTGTCCGTGAGCGCGACCTCCATAATTTCGCGGTGCCTGCCCGCGGCGACATCTTCGGGCGTGTGCAGGATCGCCGAGTTGGCTTTGCCGACAACTTCTTCCGCTTCGTAACCGTACAGGCGGCGCGCGCCTTCGTTCCACAACAAAATTCTTCCTTCGAGGTCTTTGCCGATGATGGAATACTCGGTGGACGATTCGAGGATGTTGCCAATAAAGTGCACCGCCTCTTGCGCGTTGCCCACGATGGCGCTGTCAAAGAGTTTCGCGCGGCGCACTTGTTCGGGAAAGCGCAGTTCGCTGGAAATGTCTTTTGAAATCAAAAGAAAACCGACAGGCGTGCCCTTCGCGTCGCGGCGCGGGGTAATGACGACACGCGCCGTGATGCGCCGTCCATCGTTGCGAATGCGCTCGACGACGCCTTCCCATTTCCCGTCGCGCAGCGCGGCGTCCATCATTTCGCGCGGCTTGCCCGCGGCGACATCTTCGGGCGTGTGCAGGATCGCCGAGTTGGCTTTGCCCACCACCTCGTCGGCGGCATACCCGTACATGCGCCGCGCGCCCTCATTCCATAACAGGATGTTGCCGTCGAGGTCTTTGCCGATGATCGAGTATTCGGTGGAGGATTCGAGCACATTCGCGATAAAATCGGCGGATGCTTGTGATTGACGAATGTCGTTGCCGTCAAACAGTTTGGTTTCCATGTGAGTTCCTTTGTGCGCGCTGCCGCGCCGCGATTGGATGTGGTGTCCGCGCCGGGTTTGTCATCAGACAAACGCGGGCTCGGAGGGACCGCGCGGCTCTGTTTCCTGCAAACGCGCGGGCGAAGGGATAAACCTTGTCTGCGCGCCGTGCGTCTTGCCGTGTTCGGGTTTAGGGCGCGCAAAAACAGCCACAGGCTCGTGTTTGGTTTTTGCCTGAAGCCGCCCAAGTGCCTATCCTAATAACCCGATTTTTCCCTGAAAACAAGGCGTTTCTTGGGTTAATCGGATAGGCACTAAATGTGCCTTGTATAGAGTTCAAGTCGTGCAAACGCGGGTGGAGAGGGGTGTGTGCGTTTTCCGGCAGGACAAAGCGGACGGGGGGAGCGTGGGGAGGGGGAAGGAAATGCTTTGGCGGGGCGCGCAGAAGGGCGTGAGGGTGCACACGCGGACGCATTCGCGGGCACGCAGCCAAAGCAACAAACCAGTCGAAACACCTAGCCGAGAGCGCAGATGCCCGCAGGTCAAGCAAAATGTCTTTCAAGGACTCCCCCGGTCCGATTCTTGAGAAAAAACACAATCGCCCGATTCATACATTCCGGCGACTGTGCACTTTCCCAAAGAGAACGCTTTTCCAATCGCCTGCGCGGCGAGCGGAAAACGCACGTCCAAACCAACCCAGTTGTTCTACTTGCAGCTGCGACCTCACAATCAACCAAGCTCCCGCGCGCGAATTTGCGGGCACGGAGAATTCACTTGATAGAGAGGATCGCCGATAAAGTTGAAATATAGCGAAAAGAGCAATACAACAATAGTAGGGTTAATGCCCCATGTCTGTAAATTATACACCCTAGATTTACACGTTGCAAGATGACATTTGACCCATCCTGGAATGACATTGTTTGAATGCGCGAGAGCGAACGACAGACGCGAACGGATTGGCATGTCGAAGGTTTTCACCGGAGGGATGCAACGCGCGTGAAGGCGATGAAACAGCTCAATTGTGTCATGCAGTCTCGTGGGGTTCACCCCGAAGGATTGAGGGGCTCGAAATCACCGCGCGCCGCCTCGACAATCCCGCGCGCGGCGCATTTTTAACATTCAAACGACCCCGTGTGCAATGCGCGCGAAAAAATTTTGTCGCATCCTGCGTCTGCATTACACTTGAGCGATGAAACTCGAACAACTCGTGCGCGCGCTCGAGCCCGCGACGCTGCCTTCCACCCGCCTTGACATCGAAATCTCGCGCGTCACCGACAAATCGCGCAATGTCATTCCCGGTACGTTGTTCGTCGCGTACCCCGGCGTCAACGTGGATGGCGCGCAGTTCATCCCCGATGCCATTCAACACGGCGCGGTTGCCATTGTCTCACAAACGCCAATCACCCAATTACCCAATCTCCCACTCTTTCTCGTACCGAACGGTCGCGCCGCGCTCGCGCATCTCTCCGCCGCGTTTCACGATTTTCCCTCGCGCAAGCTGCGCGTGATTGGCGTAACGGGCACCGATGGAAAAACGACGACGAGTACGCTGATTGAAAATATCTTGCTCGCGGGGGGACACACCGTAGGGACCATCACCACCGTCGCCGCACACATCGGCGGGCAAGAAGTGGACACGGGTTTTCACACCACCACACCGGATGCGCCCGACATTCAAAATTATCTCGCGCAAATGGTCAGGCAGGGGACCGAGTACGCGGTGATTGAATCTACCTCGCACGGACTCGCACAACATCGCCTCGACGCTATTGATTTCGACATTGCCGTCGTCACCAACATTACGCACGAACATCTTGACATTCACGGCAGTTGGGAAAACTATCGCGACGCGAAGGCGCTGTTGTTTCGCGCGTTGATGCACTCTGCGCGCAAGCCGCGCACAACCAAAGTCGCGGTGTTGAACGCGGACGATAACGCGCGCGGCGTGTTTGATTTTTTGCGCGAGCTTCCATGTGATGAGCGCGTTATCTATACCCAGACAGATTCGTCGTTCGTCGTTCGTCGTTCGTCAGAAATTGCAATTTCCGCCCGTGCCATCTCTCACACCGCGAATGGTCTAACCTTCACCGTTGATTCTCCCTTTGGGGAATTGGATGTCGAATCACCCCTCATCGGACGCTATAACGTTTCGAACATTCTCGCGGCGACGGGCGCGGCGTTAGGGCGGCGGATTCCGTTTGATGCGATAGCGAACGGCGTGAAAATGACGCGCGGCATCGTCGGGCGCATGGAGCGCATCGAAAATGCGCGCGGCTTGAACGTGATTGTTGATTTCGCGCACACGCCCTATGCGTTAGAGAGCGCGTTGAAAACCGCGCGCGAATTGACGCAGGGGGCAGGGCGCGTGATTTCCGTATTCGGCTGCGCGGGGCTGCGCGATGTACAAAAGCGCGCGCAGATGGGCGAGATTGCGGGAACCTTTGCGGACCTCACCGTCGTCACTGCCGAAGACCCGCGCACGGAATCGCTCGCGCACATCAACGCGCAAATTGCCGAAGGGTTACACAAGGCAAATCGGACGCAAGACAAAGATTATTTCATTGTGGATGACCGCGCCGACGCGATTGATTTCGCCATCAACAAAATTGCGGGCCCGGACGATGTGGTCATTGTTTGCGGCAAAGGACACGAACGCTCGATGTGTTACGGCACAACGGAATATCCGTGGAGCGACCAGGACGCGGCGCGACGCGCGTTAGACGAGGGGTGAATGACGGTAAGAGAGATAAAGAGATGGAACAAAAAAAATTCACTCTAGCTCTCCATCACTCCAGCCCTCCATCACGCAAAAATCCTCATAGAACACTCGAAAACGAATCCCGCTTACGGCTCTACCCTCCAACCTTTCGCAGGCATCACAACATTCATGCGTCAAGCGGCGACGCGCGATTTGGAAAATGTTGACGTGGCAATTCTCGGCGTCCCGTTCGACAGCGCGACAAGTTATCGCAGCGGCACGCGTTTTGGTCCGCGCAAAATTCGTGAGGTGAGCGCGATGTTGTGGGGCAGCAATCAAGCGTTGCGCGTCGCGCCGCTTGAACATGTGCGCGTCATTGACTATGGCGATGTGGACGTTGTGCCGGTTGATATTCACGCCACGTTCGAGCGCATCACACACGATGTAAAAACAATACACGCAGCCGGCGCGACAGTCATCACACTCGGCGGCGACCATTCCATCACGCTGCCGCTACTGCGCGCGCATCACGCCAGGTTTGGAAAAATCGCGGTAGTGCATTTCGATTCGCACGGGGACATGTGGGAGTACGATTTTGAAGGATTCCGGTTTAGTCACGGCACGACGTTCCGCCGCGCGGTGCAAGAAAATTTGCTCGACACCGACGCATACTTGCAAATCGGCATTCGCGGGTCAACGTCCGATTTCGATGATTACGCGAGGGCGACCCAACTGGGCGCACGTATCATTACCATTCGCGACGCGATGAAAATGGGGACCGAAAACATTGTCGAGACAATTCATCAGACAACCGGCAAGCGTCCCGTGTATGTTTCGTTCGACATTGATTCCGTTGACCCCGCGTATGCGCCCGGTACGGGAACCCCCGAAGTTGGCGGCTTTACCAGTTTTCAAGCATTAGAGATGGTGCGTGGACTGAACGGTTTGACTCTTGTCGGGTTCGATATTGTCGAAGTGAATCCATCCTTCGACCACAGCGACATCACATCACTTCTCGCCGCGAATCTCGCGTTTGAATTTTTGTCGCTCCTCGCGCTGAAAAAACAAAACAGAAAATAGTAAAATCGCCGCAGCGAGAATTTTTCGATGCGGCGATTTTTTGAAGAAGGATTATGCGATTCTGAGCTTGAGCAAGAACGCGCCAAGTGCGATTAGCATCGCACCAATGACTGCCGCAAGCCACAACGCGTTCATCAAAGATTCTGCGCCCGTCGTCGGCAATTGGGCTTCGGTTTCCGTCGTCCCGTCGAAAACAATCAAGCCGTTCTTGACCGTCGTCAAGCCGCCCGTTCCCGTTTCCACCGTTTCGCCGGCGATATTCACTTTGTACGAATACTGCACGCGCCCGTTCGTGTTTTTCAAATCGAAAATGTCAAACCTGAGACCATCTTTTTTGATGGCTTCGAGGTTCGTTCGCGCCGCGTCTTTACCTTGGTGGGTGCCTGTGGGGTTGATGAAAATTACATCATCGGCGAGATAACTCGCGGCGAGGTCGAGGTCGCCCGCGTTATACGCGTCATAGTACGCTTTCACCACCGCAGGCGCCCAATCTTTTTCCGTGTCCGTTGTGCCATCGAAGACGATTTTGTCTCCGCGCACAATTGTCAGACCACCATCGCCCGTTTCGACACTCACGCCGCCAATGATGACCTTGTACGAATAGACCACGCGTCCCTGCACGTTGACCAAATTCGAGTACTCGAACGCGAATCCGTCTTTTTTGATGGCTTCCAAATTTTCGCGCACGCGCGCTTTGCCGAGATACGCGCCGGTGGGATTCAGAAAAATCGCATTGTCGGCGACGTACCCCATCGCCCCGTCAATATCTCCTGCGTTATACGCATCAAGGTATGCGCGAACAACCGAGATAGGGTCTGTCGCTGCGTTCGCGGGCACTGCCAACAAGCCGAGACCCGGCACAACCAACACCAGCGCCAACACACCGTAAAAGAATTTTTTCGCAAACATGGGACTGCCTCCTGAAAGTTTTGGCGGAACATTTGCTCCGCGTAATTTTTTCAAGGATAACAGTCCATCGTGAATTTATCGGGAAATCTTATTGCGCTTGCGAGCGTACCCATTCCAGACTGGTTCCCGCCTCCAACATGCCTTTCTGATTGCCCAACGCGCGAAATTTTTCAAAACTTGCCTCATAATGCGTCGCTGCTTTCGCATATTCGTGCTGTGCGCGCGCCAGGTCGCCGAATAATTTTTCGTACCACGCCGCGCCCAATTTGTCGTCAATCTGTTCCGTCCACACCCGCCCTTCACGCGCGAATTGTGCGGCGGCAGTGTAATCTTGATGCGCGGAACAAAACCACGCCAGATGCGCCAACACCACAGCCAGTTGCGCGACGTCGCCGAGTTCCCGAAAGAGCGCGGCACTCTCTTCCAAACATGCGCGCCGGCTCTGAGCCCCAAGCCCGCCGAGGAACAATAATGCTTCTGCGCGCACCCATTTTCCGTCTTGCCCGAATTGCGCGGCAAGCGCAATGCTGGACTCTAATGCCTCCTGTGCGTTTGCAGATTCTTCGAGTTCCCCCAACGCGCCACCATACAGCGCCAACGCGTATGCGAGGTGCCACTGGTGGGGTTGTGGCAAGCTGCGATATATTGCGACACTTGCCGCGAGCCACTCGCGCGCGGTCACGTACTCTTGTTCGCTCCAGAATTTTAGATTGCTCGCCGCGACGAGCGCCCGCGCGCGTCCCTGTGTTGGCGCATCGGTTAGGGCCAGCAAGCGTGTCAGCCACTGCGCGCCTTCGCTCCCATGCCCGAGCAAACTCCAGAACCATTCGAGCGCGCCCGCCAGCTGCAATCCGTTTTCAACATCATGCGCGCATGCCCATTCCAACGCCGCGCGCACATTGTCCAATTCCGCATCGAGCCGCGCGAGCCAAGCTCGTTGTTCCGCGCCGCGCAAGTACGGTTCGGCAGTTTCCGCACATTCGAGAAACGTCTCTAGGTGTCGCGTGTGAATTTCTTTTGCCTCGTGCGACGCGTCAAGCATTTCCCGCGCATACTCGCGAATCGTCTCCAACATGCCAAAGCGCGTTGTCGCGCCGTAGGTTGTCGCCGTGACAAGGGATTTGTCAACGAGATGCGTCAGCATATCGAGAACGTCAGATTTCAGTAACTCTGTACTGTTCACTGATGACGGATAAAGTCCGACCAACGTTCGGGAGCACACTTGCTCCGCTTGTGCCAGCGTCCACCCTCCCGCAAACACCGACAAACGTCGAAACAACGCGCGCTCGCGTTCGGAAAGCAATTCGCAACTCCAATCCAACACCGCGCGCAAAGTTTGATGACGCGGCGGCGCCGCGCGATTTGCATCATGTAACAAATCAAAACGCGCGTCGAGCCGCGCCGCGATTTCTTGCGGCGATAACGCGCGCACACGCGACGCCGCCAGTTCGAGCGCGAGGGGAATGCCGTCGAGCCGCACGCAAATTTGCGCGACGGCGGACGCGTTGTCTTCGGTCAATTGAAATGCCGGTTGAATCGCTTGCGCGCGTTCGACAAACAGGCGAATCCCTTCAAACTCTTGCAGCAATTGTATGTATGACCAACTGTCGCGATGTGGTACGCCCATTGCAGGCACAGGATAAATTTGCTCGCCCGCAATACGCAACGGTTCGCGGCTCGTCGCTAAAATTCCCAGGTCAGGGCAGTGGGTCAACAGCGCATTGGCTGCGTGCGCGCTCGCCTCAAGCACATGCTCGCAATTGTCCAGTATCAGCAGCAGGTTTTTTTCTCGCAAAAAAGCATGCAGAGTATTCAACAAGGGCGCATCCGCCGACTCGCGCACACCCAGCGTTTTCGCAATTTGCGGAATCACATGGCAGGCGTCTGTAATGGCAGCCAATTCCACCCACCACACGCCATCGCCGTAAAGAACGTTCGTCGTCACCTTCCCGTTCATCGCATCCGCACAAATCAAATCCGTCGCCGTCTGAATTGCCAAACGCGTCTTGCCGCTGCCGCCCGGACCCGTCAATGTCAACAAGCGAGTCCGCGCCATCCTTTCCCTGATTTCTGCCAGTTCCCTTCCTCTTCCCACAAAACTCGCCAACGGAACCGGCACGTTCGTGATGAACGCTTCCGTCGCAACGCGTTCACTCGGCGCCTGCTGGAGCCATGCGTACAATTGCTGCGTTTCGCGCGCGGGTTCGACGCCGAGTTCGTCGCGCAAGGCGCGCTCACATTCTTTGTATTGTGTCAACGCCGCGTGGCGATTCCCCATCGCAGCAAAACAAAACATCAGGTGTTGATGCGCGCGTTCGTTTGCGTTGTCTATTTGCAAAACGCGCTGCGCGGCTTCCATCGCGCGCGCATATTCGCTTTGCGCGCGATATCCTTGCGCCAGCGCGAGGAGAGAACTCACCACGCGCGCGCGAACATGTTCCCGCAGCGGCAGAATCCATTCGTCGTAAAAATCGGCGAGCAAATCGCCGCGATACAGCCCGGCGATTTGCTCGCGCGTTTCATTTAACGCATTGAGCGACGCCCATTCGCGCATGTCCGTCACGCGTTCCAACTCCCGCGCATCACACCACAACGCGCATTCGGGATTCAATTGCACCGTTTGACGGTCCGCGAATACAACTTGTTCGCCCAACGCCGCGCGCAGATGCGTCAACGCTTTGCGTAACGAACCGCGCGCTTGTGCGTCCGGCACATCGCCCCACAACAGCGCGGCAAGTTTTTCGCGCGCCTGCGCTGTGGGATGCAGAACCAGAAATGCCAGCAGCGATTCGGCTTTGCGCGTCGGCAGGCGCGGCGGTTCACTCCCGCGTTCCACGCGAAAAGAACCGACAAGAAACAGGCGAATCGGACTTGAACGCGGTTGCATCGTTTCCGAATAGTACGCTCCGTCGGGCGCGGTGTCAAGAGATAGAGTAGAATCCAAGCATGTCTATCGTCCTCTCGCATTATCAAGTCACTCCCGCGCTGCAAGCGAAACGCGGAGGAACGGACAGTGTTGAAATCTCACTCGACTTGGGAATTTCACTGACACGCGCGCAACTCACCCCTGATTTCCTTTATTTTCCATCGTTCCCCGAGTTCCCGCTTTTCTGGGACGACGCGGAAAAAATTGCGCGCGACGAAAATTCCTGTTTTGTTCTCGACGCGAACGGGATTTCCAAAATCAAAACCTTTTCGGAATTGACGAACCGCGCATACTCGCTCTATCCCACTGCATCTGCGCCCACGATGCTCGTTGCAGGATTTCCGATGCACCGCATCAAAGACAGCGACCCGCGCCGCGACACAGTGGCAAAAGTGAAAACCCTCGCGCCGATTGCGGGGTCGGTGTTGGACACGGCGACGGGTCTGGGCTATACCGCGATGGAAATGGCAAAAACCGCGCGGCAGGTTGTCACGCTCGAGCTCGACCCCGCCGCGCAAGAAATCGCGCGTCAAAATCCCTGGTCACGCGATGTATTTGACAATCCCAAAATCGAACAGCGCATGGGCGACAGTTTTGAAATTGTGCCGACGTTCGCGGACAATTCATTTGACGCGATTTTGCATGACCCGCCAACCATGTCGCTCGCGGGCGATTTGTATTCCGAAGAGTTTTATCGCGAATTGTTCCGCGTTCTCAAACGCGGTGGAAAATTGTTTCATTACATCGGGGACCCGGAATCGAAATTGGGCGCGAACCTGACGCGTGGCGTATTTGAACGATTGCTGCGCGCAGGATTCAAGCGGGTGACAAAACACGCGGACGCGTTTGGCGGGGTTGCGGTCAAATAATTTTGGGACGGCAGCCCCTTTTTATTTTTTTACCGCAATGGATTGACAGAGCCGGAAAGCGCGCCGGTTCAAAACTGGGCGCGCACCCGTCTGTCGCTCACGTCGCCGAACCCTCATCCAGTGTATAGGTCAGGTGTAAAGTGGGTGCGATGCGCCACGGGACTGCTCTGGATACAAATCGGTTGCATTCCCGTATCGAACCGCGTTGTGTTTCGTTAGTATGGACATGATGCGACGCCAAGGATGGCAGGTCGCACGAATCTTGGTTCAATAGGAGGAAAGGGTATGTCACAATCCAGGGGTGGTCGCGGCGGTGGTGGCGGCGGCTCGCGCGGCGGTTCGTCAGGCGGAAAAAGCGGCGGTAGCGGCGGCTCGCGCGGTGGTTCGACAGGCGGGAAAAGCGGCGGCGGCTCGCGCGGCGGTTCGTCAGGCGGAAAAAGCGGCGGCGGCTCGCGCGGCGGTCCGACGGGTGGAAAAGGCGGCGGTAGCGGCAGCTCGCGCGGCGGCTCGTCAGGCGGAAAGGGCAGCGGCGGCAGTGGTGGTCGCTCCGGCGGTGGTTCCGGAAAGGAAGAATAGAGTTGAAAAACCCGGTTGGCAGTTGACCAGCCGGGTTTTTGTTTGCGTGGAAAGCAAGCAGATGTTCAAGAAATTTCAATGCGCGCGATTGCCGACGCGCCCCGGTCGTCATCGGTGACGGCGATGAGGTGATACGAATCGTGCCGCACTTGTGTCAAGGCAAGCCCTTCAATTTTGAGAGGCGCAATTTCATTCCCCTGTTCGACAGGCGTAATCCACACCAACTCATCACCGCGCAGCATCCCGATAAAACTTCCAAGCGCGGCGCCGTCATCAATTTCATTGTCCGTATCTTCAACGGATGCGGCGAACACAATCCCGTCGTCCAACTCTGTCGCGGCAGAGAAACCCGCAAGGCGATTTTTAATTTTCGGCAAAGTAAAGGCAGTCACGCGCGGCGTTGGTAGCAGAGACGCAGAACCGTCGAGAAATGGCATGAACGCGTCCAATTCAAATTCCACGCGCACGTTGTTGCCGGAAACGTTGCCGCGTTGAAATAACGCGAGCGTGTTGGCTGTACACGATGCGGCTTCTACATTTAATTGATGCGCGCCGACGATTTCGGAATTGGCGCGCAAGGTGTCGTACAACGCGGTGAGAGAAACGAAGCGCAGGTTTTGCGGCAACGCGGGATTTGTCACATCGACGCGATAACATACGTCGCGCGCGGGAGATTTGCTGCCCGAACCAAAACAGAGCAATTCGCGCGCGCCGCGCCATTCCACATAGCACATGGCTTCAAGGTCCGGCTTGGACATTTTGGCGATGCGTTCGCCTGCGCGCGCTGCCGAAGCAAACAGCGGCGTGCTGCCCACAAAATTCCATTCCGGGTCAAACCGCGCGAGATTCGCGGAATCGTCGCCAATCACAAAATAAAAATCGCCGACGCGTTCGACGGCGGACGCGGACGGCAATTCTTTTAATACACGCGATTCACGAATGAGAGCGCGCATGAAAGGACCTCGCCCTCGACAAGTCATTACGCCTATCGCAATTCGATGCGCAGTCTGCGTGATAACTTGTCGCCTCTCTCCTTGACTAGTGCATCCTTAACCAACTTGTTTTGCGTACCGATGTGTTGAAAGACGCTTTCTAAACGATTTCATTGTGCGCGACTC
>CALMZO010000096.1 GCA_937870825.1 uncultured Chloroflexota bacterium
ACGATGACGCGCAAATTGCGTTCGTGCGCGGCATCAACGAGATCGCGAAAATCGCGCAGCGTGCCGTAATCGGGATGCACGTCAAAATGTCCGCTGACATCGTACCCATGGTCGCGCAGTGGCGAAGGCGTAATGGGCATCAACCAAATGGTGTTCACGCCGAGCGCGCGAAGGTAATCGAGCTTTGACATGACACCGCGTAAATCGCCAATGCCGTCGTCGTTCGAGTCCGCAAACGCGCGGACAAAGATTTGGTAGAAAACAGCGGACTTGTACCAGTCGTTCATAACAGTAACGAGTGCAAGATGAAGGACGGATTTGGTTTATCCTTCATGCTCCTTACGCCGGTGTGTATTAGAACTGGCGTGTACCCTGCTCGTGAATGATGCGATAGGGATAGCCGAGTTCGATCGCGCTGACCGTGTCGAGCTGTTCGAGTTCGGCAAAAGTGAGGTCCCAGTCGGCTGCGCCGAGATTGTCCTGCAAATGTTCTTCCGTGCGCGGTCCCAGAATCACAGAGGCGACTCCCGGTTTCGCACACAGCCACGCGAGCGCGACCTGCGAGTACGATTTTTGGTGCGCCTCTGCGATTTGAGCGACGGCGTCCAGAATCTGCCAGTTGCGTTCGGTCGCGCGGCGGCTCCACGCCTCTTCGGCATCCTCGCCTGTGACCGCGAGCCGACCTTCGCTCGCGACGGCGGGGGGCGCGCCGCGTTTGTATTTGCCGGAAAGAAAGCCACCCCCCAACGGTCCCCACGGCGTGATGCCGATTCCTTCCGTGAGGCACAGCTCTGTAAATTCGCGTTCGATGTCGCGGACGACGAGACTGTATTGGTACTGCGCCGCGACAAAGCGTACCCAACCATGCGCGTCGCTCACTGCCAATGCTTTCATCACCTGCCACGCTTTGAAATTGGACACCCCAATGTACCTTACCTTGCCTGCCGTGACGAGGTCATCAAACGCACGGAGCGATTCTTCCAACGGCGTGAGCGAATCCCACATGTGCATGGTAAACAGATCTATCGTATCCGTTTGCAGGCGGCGCAGACTTGCCTCGACGCTGCGAAGGATGTGAAAGCGCGAGAGCCCCGCGTCGTTCGCGCCCTTGCCGGTGGCAAAGCGCACCTTGCTCGCGAGAACTACGCGGTCGCGGCGGTCCTTGATCGCAGCACCTACGATTTCTTCGGAACGCCCGGCAGCATATACATTTGCGGTATCGATGTGATTCCCGCCCGCGTCGAGAAAGTGGTGAATGATGCGTACGGCATCCTTTTCGGGTGTGCTGCGCTGGCTTGCCTCGCCAAAGATCATGGTGCCCAATCCCAGATTGGAAACCAACAACCCTGATTTTCCTAAAGGGTGATAGCGCATGCTTGATTCCGTTGGCAAAAGATATTTGCGGAGTGACTAGCCCTTGACCGAGCCCGACAGCAAACCGCGCACGAAATAGCGTTGAAGCGCAAAGAACACGGTGACGGGGAGGACCATCGAGATGAACGCGCCTGCGGTGAGCAAGTGCCAGTCGTTGCCGCGCGAGCCAACCATTTCGGCAATACGCATCGTGAGTACCTGTACGTCGGGTTTCGCGCCAATGAAAATCAACGCGACAAGGTAATCATTCCACACCCACAGAAATTGGAAAATCGCGAACGACGCGAGGGCAGGCATCGAAAGCGGGAGAATGAGGCGCGTGAAAATGGTAAAGTGCGACGCGCCGTCGAGGAACGCAGATTCGAGAATGTCGCGCGGCAGCGTGCTGATGTAACCATACAACAAGTACGTCGCGAGCGAAAGACCAAACCCCGCGTGCGCGAGCCACACGCCGAGAAAGGTGCCGTTGAGGTCGAGCCGCACGTAATCGGTGAGAATCGGGACGAGCGCGATTTGCAGCGGCACAACAAGCAGCGCCACAATCAAAATGAAAAACGGTTTGCGCCCCGGAAAATTCATCCACGCGAATCCGTACGCGGCGAACGCGGCGATGAGAATGGGAATGACGGTGGCAGGAATCGCGACGACGAGCGAATTGAGAAACGCGCCGGTAAAGTCATCACCCTGAACGGTCACCGTTGTGCCGTCGGGTTGGCGAATCTCAAACGTTTTGCCGCCGAGAACTTGTTCGTAATTGTTCAGTGTAAAGTTGCTGCCGAACACCCACTGCTGCTGCTGCAATTCCATCGTGCCGAGACGACGATTGCCTTTCCAAATCAGCCGCGAACCATCGGGCGCGGTGACGCCTTCGCGGAATTGTTCAAACGTTCCCGTTGCGCCGCGAATGTTCATCACACCATTGCGGTCCAGACCTTCCGGGATAGGAAATTCTTCCATCTTGACGTACTCGCGGTGCGGAAAAATGCTCCACCAACCGGACGTTTGAATATCGAACTGTGTACGGAATGACGAAACAAGCAAGCCGATGGTGGGCAAGAGCCACGCAATCACGAGCATTGCCAACGTGAGATTGACGATGATGGGTCCGGGATTGAACGGCGCTTTGCGCTTGGGCATGGAAGAGACAGCCATTAGAACGCCTGCCTTTCGTTGAACTGTTTCAGGTTATAGACCATAACGGGAACAACGGCGAGCAAAAGTACGATTGCGATGGCGGAACCGTACCCCGCGTTCTGCGCGGTAAAGTATTCGCGATAAAACTGCGTCGCAATCACTTGGGTGCTGAATTGTCCGCCGGTCATCACCGCGACGACGTCGAAAATTTTCAACGTGAAAATAATCACCGTCGTCGCCACCGTCACAATTGTCGCGGCGATGGAAGGAATGATGATGCTGAAAAAGATGCGCACTTCATTCGCGCCGTCCACGCGCGCCGCTTCCAAAATTTCGGTAGGGATGCCTTTGATGGCGGCAGAGAACAACACCATCGCATAGCCCGTTTGCAGCCAAATCATGACAAGGATGAGGAACAAATTGTTCCACGGCTGCAGACTTGCGTCCGCTTTCCATGCAATCGGTTCCGCGCCTGTGAGCCCCGTGTAAATCGCGTTCAGCAAACCGATGTTGGGATTCACCGCATAGAGCATGTTGAAAATCACGCCCGCGCCGACCATCGAAATCGCCATCGGCAAGAAAATCATTGCCTTGCCAAATGTTTCAAATTTGCTGCGGTCGGCGAGAATGGCAATGAGCAAACCGAAAACGACGGTGAACGTCGCGCCGAACAGAATCCACATGAGATTGTTGCGAAACGCGGTGAACATGTTGCGGTCGGTAAAAACCGCGATGTAATTGTTCAGTCCGACAAAGTTCGCAGAGAACGTGTTCCAAAGCGCGGAGAGGTCCGGGGCACCGTTCGCAAAGAGCGTGTTCCAGAGGAGGACGATGTCCGGGGGACCGTTGGCATTAAAGAGACTGGCGTACAAGGTGCGAACGGTTGGGAGGGCGAGGTACCAAACCAATATCGCGAGCGCGGGTCCGACAAAAATGTACGGTTGAATTTTCGCACGCCACTGTCCGCCGACGCTTTCAACAAGCCAATTGGAAACGGTGTACAGCAGCGCGACGCCGCCAACACCCCAGATGATTGCCACAATCGCAATCACTACTTTGGGCGCGTTGCTGTCGCGCAAAAAGACAAAGCCCAAATACAGCACGACAAAGGTGAGAACGGGAATGGCGATGGCGATGAGAATGCGAAAGAGATTGGTCGCCAACCAATCAAGCGGACCTTTGGGAATAACGGTTTCGCCGACGGGGGCGAGTCCCACTTCAACGCGTTTTTGCATCATTGCCTCCTCCGGAAACTGTGACGGGTGACAGGGGAAAAATACGCGCCACACGCGCAAGATAATTTCTATTGTATGTGAGTTAGAGGTTTTGCGTCAACCGATTTTTTTGAAAAAAGACCAGTGGAGGTTTTTCTCGCGCCGCGCATAGTGCAAGCGCACGGCGCGAGAATTTTTTTGTTGCTGCTGCGAGTGATGAAACGATGAACGAACAGCATTCATCGTGTCATCGCCTCATGTCATTACTGCGCGGGCCATGACTTGTCAATTTCAGTGAGCACCTGGTCGAGCGTAGCGGAACCACTGAAATAGTCGGTCATGCCTTTCCAGAACGAACCCGCCCCGACCGCCCCGGGCATCAAGTCCGACGCATCAAAGCGCACTGTCGTCGCCGCATTCGCGATGGCGGCAATGCTCTTTTCGAGCGGCACACCGTACCAATCGAGATTGACATCCTTGTGCGGCGAGAGGGCACCCCCTGCGGCAAGCCAACCTTTGACCCCTTCGCCCGTGCTAAAGTACTGCATCACGGCGGCGGTTTCCGGTTTGTCGTTCGTCGCTGCCATGATGTCGCCGGCAACGAGGAACGGCTTGCCTTGTGCCGCATCAATGCCGGGCAGATAAAACACATCGTAATCTACACCCGCCACGGCTGTCTTGGGGAAGAAGGAGGTGATAAAGTTGCCCTGGCGATGGAGCCAACACTTGGGCGGATTTTCAAACATCGGCGTGGGCGCATCGCCAAAGAAGGTGGTGACGATTTTGGCGCGTCCGCCGTTGACCATCTTGTCGTCGTTCCAGATTTTCGCAAACGATTCGATGGCTTTGCGCACTTCCGGCGAATCGAATTTCAATTCACCCCGCACCCATTTGTCATAGTTCTCGGGCGAAGTAGTACGCAGCATCATGTCTTCGGTCCAGTCGGTGGCGACCCAGCCGGTGGCAGCACCGGACTCAATGCCGATGCACCAGGGCGTGTCACCGTCGGCGACGATTTGGTTTTGCAATGCTTCGAGTTCTGCCCAAGTGGTGGGGACTTTGTAACCGGCCGCATCGAACGCTTTCTTGGGATACCACACGAGCGATTTGCCGTTAAAGCGCTGCCAGACACCCCCCTGGACTTGACCGCTCGGTCCTGCCATCGTCGCCATGTCCAGCCACGATTGGATATAGTTTTTCTTTAACCAATCGCTTGGGACGAGCTTGGACGCATCGACGATTTTGCCCTGTTTGACGAATCCTGCGAGCAGACCGGGCTGCGGAAAGTCAATGATGTCGGGCGCATCACCGGCTTGAATGCGCGCCGAGATGCTCGCTTCAAACTCTTTGGAACCTTCATACTGAATGTCAATGCCGGTGGCTTCTTCAAATGCTTTGACACTGTTGGCGAACTTGACGGCGTCTTCGTCCGTGAACGGACCCGTCATCGTCACCACTTTGCCTTTGAGCTTGCCGTCATAGGCGTCGGCAAGAGCAGTTAACCCTGCGGCTTTGGCGCCCTCGGCGTTTGCCCCTGTAGAAGCGGTGGAGCCACCGGTTGATGTTTGACCTGTCGAGCCCGCGGGCCATGACTTGTCAATTTCAGTGAGCACCTGGTCGAGCGTAGCGGAACCACTGAAATAGTCGGTCATGCCTTTCCAGAACGAACCCGCCCCGACCGCCCCGGGCATCAAGTCCGACGCATCAAAGCGCACTGTCGTCGCCGCATTCGCGATGGCGGCAATGCTCTTTTCGAGCGGCACACCGTACCAATCGAGATTGACATCCTTGTGCGGCGAGAGGGCACCCCCTGCGGCAAGCCAACCTTTGACCCCTTCGCCCGTGCTAAAGTACTGCATCACGGCGGCGGTTTCCGGTTTGTCGTTCGTCGCTGCCATGATGTCGCCGGCAACGAGGAACGGCTTGCCTTGTGCCGCATCAATGCCGGGCAGATAAAACACATCGTAATCTACACCCGCCACGGCTGTCTTGGGGAAGAAGGAGGTGATAAAGTTGCCCTGGCGATGGAGCCAACACTTGGGCGGATTTTCAAACATCGGCGTGGGCGCATCGCCAAAGAAGGTGGTGACGATTTTGGCGCGTCCGCCGTTGACCATCTTGTCGTCGTTCCAGATTTTCGCAAACGATTCGATGGCTTTGCGCACTTCCGGCGAATCGAATTTCAATTCACCCCGCACCCATTTGTCATAGTTCTCGGGCGAAGTAGTACGCAGCATCATGTCTTCGGTCCAGTCGGTGGCGACCCAGCCGGTGGCAGCACCGGACTCAATGCCGATGCACCAGGGCGTGTCACCGTCGGCGACGATTTGGTTTTGCAATGCTTCGAGTTCTGCCCAAGTGGTGGGGACTTTGTAACCGGCCGCATCGAACGCTTTCTTGGGATACCACACGAGCGATTTGCCGTTAAAGCGCTGCCAGACACCCCCCTGGACTTGACCGCTCGGTCCTGCCATCGTCGCCATGTCCAGCCACGATTGGATATAGTTTTTCTTTAACCAATCGCTTGGGACGAGCTTGGACGCATCGACGATTTTGCCCTGTTTGACGAATCCTGCGAGCAGACCGGGCTGCGGAAAGTCAATGATGTCGGGCGCATCACCGGCTTGAATGCGCGCCGAGATGCTCGCTTCAAACTCTTTGGAACCTTCATACTGAATGTCAATGCCGGTGGCTTCTTCAAATGCTTTGACACTGTTGGCGAACTTGACGGCGTCTTCGTCCGTGAACGGACCCGTCATCGTCACCACTTTGCCTTTCATCTGACCCGCATACGCGTCTGCGAGGGCGGTTAGTCCTGCCGCGCGCGCGGTGGCTTCACTCGCGCCGGTGGATGTGCCGCCGGATGGTGCGGACGTGGGTTGTGCCGCAGTGGGTTGCGCGGGTGCGGCTGTGGGTTGCGGTGCGGCAGTGGGTTGTACGGGAGCCACTGTGGGCTGCGCGGGAACGGCGGTGGGCTGCGGCGCGGCTGTTGGCGCCGGTGTCGCACATGCGGCGAGGATTGCCAACACGGCAACCAAACTCGCCAAAATCATAAAGCGGGCGGAATTTTTTCCGACGGAATTTTTTCCGATCATTCTTTCTCCTCCTGATAACCTACCTATTTGTGTCGCTATGGGAGTGGGTTTACAGCTCGTTTGAAGGTGTGCCTCCTTTCGCAAATTTCCTTTATTTCCCTCATTTCCATTGAGAGCAGCAAATGAGGGAAATAAAGGAAATTACGTCGTTTCGCGTTCGATGATTTCCAAATTCAGCCGAATGTTTTGGATGGGACGGGTGCGGGATTGCAAACGTGAGAGTAACAGTTCGACGGCGAGCCGTCCCGATTCTTCCAGATGTTGGCGGATGGTGGAGAGTCCAATGTAATCGGCAACATCCAAATCGTCAAAGCCAATGATAGCAATATCGCGCGGGATATTCAAGCCGCGTTTGCGCGCGGCTTTGAGTGCGCCCATTGCCTGCGTGTCACTCGCGCAAAAAACGGCGGTAGGCGGCTTGGGCAAATCGAGCAAGCGGTCCATACAACGCATTGCATTTTCCAAACTCTGCGCGGCGAGCGCGATGTACTGGTGTTCCAGAGCCAAGCCCGCGTCGTGAATCGCAGCGCGATAGCCGCCCAAACGCCGGTCACTCGTCGGAAACGCGTGTTCGGGCAAATCGGTATCGCCGATGAATCCCAAACGCTGATGCCCTTTGGAAATCAGAAACTCGGCTGCCAAACGTCCGCCCGCGTGGTCATCAATTTCGATGCTGCTGAACGAGGGATGCGTGACTTCGATGGAAACGGTTTCCATGCTGTGATGGACGAGGCGTTCGACAATGGCTTGACTAAAAGGCAGCGCCATCAGAATCAGTCCGTCAAGGCGGCGGGTGAGAGAGAGAGAGGTGACATAGCTGTCACGGCGCGCGGTGCTGTCCACGTTATAGACGGTGAGTTCAAAGGGCAGGGCAGAGAGCGCGTTTGCCACGCCGCGCAGGCGTTGAACGAACGAAGGGTACGTGAAAAAGGGCGCGAGAACGCCGATGCGTCCGGCGCTTTTGCGCGCGCGGGCGGCGGCTTCCGCTTTGGGAACATAGCCCAGTTGGTCAATAACCGTCAGGACTTTGGTGCGGGTATCGGGATTAACTTTTTCGGGAGAATTGACGACGCGCGAAACCGTTGCAATGCTGACACCGGCTTTGTCAGCAACATCATAGACTGTGGAATGCGCCATCCGTCCGCTCCGTCGCGAAAATTAAAACGCAAGGCAACTACTAAATCTTACCAGGGGAATGGAAAGAAGGGAAAGTGCTTTCATGTAAGCACTTTCAGTTGAGACTATAGCAGAAAAAAAAATCATTGTCAAGAGATTTTTGGGAGACACATCTATAAAACAAAACGAAAAAAACAGCGCGTTCACGCGCCTATTTTCTAAAATGAAAT
>CALMZO010000097.1 GCA_937870825.1 uncultured Chloroflexota bacterium
TCGCTAATGTCGCGGCGGGCGACGACCCAGACTTTGCTGTGCGTGGCATCGTCGAACGTGCTGATAGTGGCATAACACCAAAGGTGTGTGCCGTCTTTTTTCATGCTGAGGACTTTGCCCTGCCACACGCCGGTCTTTTCCAACGCCGCGATGATGCTTTCCGCCACTTGGCGCGGGGAACGTTCTGTCGGGGCGTTCAGGATTGATTCGTACATGCCGATGACTTGACCCGGCGCATAGCCGAACATGGCGTCGAACTTGGGATTGGTTTGGACAATGACTCCATCGCTCGCGCGCACCAAGTAAATCCCTTCTCCCACGTTCTCGAGCATCGCGGAATTTAAGCGCTGCGCCTGCTCCGCCCTTTTGCGCGCGCTGATATTTTCAAACGTGACGACGGCGCCGATGAGCGCGCCGCTGTCGTCGCGCATGGCAGCGCTCGTAAACCGGACGGGAAACGATGTGCCGTCGCGGCGCCAGAACAGTTTGTCTTCGGCGTCGTGGTTCTTGCCGTCACGGAACGCGGCGCAAATGACGCAATCGGCGCGCGCATGAACGCTGCCGTTCCCCCTGTCATGATGCGCGTGCGCGTTCTGCCCAATCAAGAGCGCGGAGGAGCTGCCAAGCATTTCCGCCGCGGCGCGGTTGACAAAGGTGATTCTGCCGTCGAGGTCGAGTCCGTAAATGCCCTCTTGGACGGATTGAAGAATCAGTTCCATCCGCCGCGACTCGCTTTCCAGCTGCGCGGTGCGCTCGCGCACCAATTGCTCCAGAAGCTGGTTCTGGTTTTGTTGATACAGGTGCATCGCCCGCGTTTCCAGCAAATTTTTGATTCGCAGCACCACCTCGATATGGTCGAGCGGTTTGGTGAGGAAATCTTTGGCGCCCAATTCGAGGGCGCGCTGTTTTGCCTGTTTGCTGACGTCCGCGGTGAGAACGAGAATGGGGCGATAGTCATCGGACGGAATGACCCGGCGCAGTTCATTCGGCACCGCAAACCCGTCGAGGTGCGGCATCATCCGGTCGAGCAGAACCAGGTCAGGTTGAAACTCTGAAAACGTGACAAGCACGTGTCTCGAATCGGTGACGGCTTTGACCTGAGTAAAGCCCTCTGTCTCCAACAGCGACTCGAGGAGGAGCAAGTTGGATTCTTGGTCGTCAACCATCAGGATGCGTACGTTGTTGGAATCCAGGTCGAGCATAGTTCAATTCTCCTTTACGAGTTCAATCCAAAAAGTGGCGCCCATTCCTTCACCCGCGCTGCTCGCGCGGATGGCGCCGCCCTGGAGCTCGACAAGACGGCGCGCGAGCGCCAAACTAATTCCAATGCCGGAATGCCGGCGGGTGGTGGAGGTGTCCGCCTGCGAAAATGGGTCAAAGATGTGCGGCAGGTGTTCCGCGCGAATTCCAATCCCCGTGTCGCTGACCGTGATGAGCAGTTTGTCAGCCGCGTTGGGCGTTTGCAGGTTGCCATTTGGCGGGGGCGGCTCCGGCGGCACTTGACACGTCACTTGTACGACTCCGCCGTTCGGCGTGAACTTGATGGCATTGTCCAGGAGAAATGTCGAGCGCTTTACCGAGGCGGCGCGGGTCTGCGCGCACAATGTTCGCGGGGGCAAAATTTTCACACGCCCGCCGAATCTGTTTTTCGGTGGCAAGCGGACCGAATTTCGCGCACGCGACGTCCAACAGTGACGATGTCTGCACCGCTTGCACCGCAAGGTCCAGGCGCCCCATGTCCAGCCGTGCATAATCGAGCAGGTCCGAAATCATGGCTTGCATGCGCCGCCCCGCGAGATTGATTTGTTCGATGCCGCGCTGCCCGCGCGCCCCGAGCTTGTCGGCGTCCAGTTCAAGGAGCTGCGCAAAACCGAGAATGACATTGAGCGGCGTAAACAATTCGTGACTGAGGACGGAAAGGAATTGGCTCTTGGCGCGGCTTGCCGACTCCGCTTCATCAAGCGCGCGGCGCAGCTGCTGGTCGGCTTGGCGGCGCGCCGTAATGTCGCGCAGGATGCCCTGATACATTCCGTTCGAAGTGCGGTTGACCGTAGCGTCTACAGGAAAGATGGTGCCGTCTTTGCGGAGCATCGCGCGTTCAAACCGCAGCGAGCCGTGCTGCGCCAACGCGCGCAAGCGTTCTTTGAGTTCCGGGCGGTCCACTTCGGGATACGTCATCGCAAGATCAAGATTTGACAGCTCTTCCGGTGTATAGCCGAGCATGGATGCCATTGCGCGGTTGACCAGACGGATGCGTCCCTCCGTATCGGAAAGGATGATTCCATCGGGCGCACTCTCAAACAGATCGCGAAAGCGTTCTTCACTGGCTTGCAATTGCCGTTCCGCGTCTTTGCGCTCGCTAATGTCTTGCCACACGCCCACAATGTGGTTTGACTTGCCGTCTTTATCCGCCACGAGCCGCATGGAATCGGAAAACCACCTGTACGAACCGTCCGCCACCTGCCAGCGATAATCAATTTGGAGGAACTTGCTCTCCGGAAGACGAGCCAACTCGCCGAGGACACGCGCGGCGTCATTGGGATAAAGATGGTCCCGCCAAAACGTGCCACTACTCAGAAAATGTTCCGGCGTATAGCCCGCGATTTGCCGCAGCGTCTCGCTGATGTAGGTTACTTCGTAATCGCCCTCCGCTTTCGAGGTATAGATGATGATAGGCAGTGTCTGGAGCAAATGGGCAAGCCGTTCGTTCGCGGCGGCGAGCGCATCGGCGTGTTCCTGCAAGCGCGCATGCTGTTCTGCGCGATAGAGCGCGGCGGACAATTGGCTCGCCATCAACTGGAGGGTGGCAGCGTCATCCTCGCGCAAATTCCCAGACCAGAGCTCCAAGATTCCGATGAGCCGTTCCTCGGCGAGGAGCGGCAGGACAAAGGCGGCGACGCCGCGTTCGCTGCGCGTAAATTTCAAGCTGCGCTCCAGCAGCCAGGTGGGAAAATTTTTGAAATGCGTTGTAACCAGCCCTAATATGTCGGGCACAAACACAATTTTGCGCTCCTGCGCGCATTCGGCAAAGGGTGGAAAAATCGTCGGCGGCACGCGGTGGCGGTCCAAGCCAAATCCTTTGAGAATCGAGTCGGCGATGGCGGGCGCCGGGTTGGAATAATAGATAAAATCCAGCGTCTCGCGGTCTGCATTCCACGTGGCGAGGGCGAGGCGAATCTCGATGGCTTCAAGTTCCTCTGCGAGCCGCGCAAAGATGTCTTGCGGATTCGTTTCGAGACTCAACCGCGTCCCAATCTGCGCGATACCGGCAATAAGAGTGCTGTGCCGTTCCAACTCGCCCACGCGCGCGTCCAGTTCCTCTGCCACCATATTCATGCTGACTGCCAATGCATCAAACACATCGCCATTTGAGGTCACCGGCGCGCGTTCCTTCAATTCGAGCGCGGCGAGCGCAAACAAGGTCTCGGACAATGCATGTCCCCGCTCTTCGGCGTATGCAACGCGTATTTCTGCGCTGTCGCTGCGCCGTTCCAGCTCGCGCGTCTGCTGCTCGATTTTTCTCGCTGCCCGTTCCTTGAGCACAGTGGAAAGCAAAACCACGAGTCCGAAAAAAAACTCGACGGTAATGATTCCCACCAAATCATCCACTGTCCAAACACTGCCGAGCAAGGCGAGCCCCAGCGTGCTTGCCAGGGTCACCAAAAGAATCACGAACGTGGCGCGCACATCCAAAAGCAGCCCTGCCAGTAAGAGAGCGAACGGCAAGAAAGCCATCGTCACTTCAAATTCGGGTTTCATGACGGTCAGGACAAGCGCAGCTCCAAGAACGAAAATGACCATGAGCGGCGCGGCAAAATTTCCATACTGCGAACGACTCAAGCCATAAAGCAGCCAGAGGGAGAGCACGGTCGCGAATTCAGCAAGCACAAACACGGCATCGAAAATGCCAAGCCGGTAATCCAGCACCGCAAGAATGAGGACTGCGACCGTTGAGAGGGGCGCGAGGAAGAGGAGCGTCGCTATCGTGAGCCGCGCGTTTTCATGCGGCGCGGGCGCCTGAATGGAGGGGTGCGGCGCGGTCAAGCGCCGCCACAGCGTGAGCAGTGTGTTCATTTTACAAAAGTCCCGAGCCATTCAAGGGCTTGCGTTTCCGTACGAAAAAGCCGGGTCGGACGGGTTGGGCTGCTGATTTTGATAAAAAAATTGGCGAGCATGATGGCCAAGATCGAGCTGCCGACGGGCGCGATGGCGGTGACGGTCGGCGTCTTGGCATAATAGTTGCGCGCCTCGCGCTCCAGCGTGACGACATTGGTTATATCAACCAGCAACGGACACGCCTTGCCGCCCTGCAGTTTGACCAATGCCGCGTCGCTGTTGTGCGCTTCCGGCAGGGTGATTTGGCTTTGCGGCGCCCACCGCACGCGCGCGATTCCGTCGTCACCCATTTCCATCGTCACCCATTTCCATCGCGACATGTTGGGTTACGATGTTGTTCACGGGCTTTCACCTTCCCATGTCGCTGTTGTTTCCGCTCCCCAGATGTTCTTCGACCACGCGCAAAAATTCGCGCACGTCAATTGGTTTCGTGAGATAGCCGTGTGCGCCGAGCGTGAGCAATTCGTCTACATGCGCAGGTATCGCATCCGCGCTGATAATGACGACAGGAATATCGCGCGTGTGCTCTTCGCTCTTGAGCGTGCGCAGCACATCCGAGCCGTGCATATCGGGCAAGTGCAGGTCGAGTAAAATCACGTTCGGGCGATGCTCCTGCGCCAGCGACATGGCGAGACGCCCTTGCATCGCCGTAATCAATTCCACTTGCGGCAGACGTTCTAGAATCGCTTCCACCAGATTGATATTGGCTAGATTGTCTTCGACATAGAGCACGCGCCCGCGCCCGGAGCGCATGCGTTCCGTCAAACTTTCTTCGACTTCTGCCATAATCTCCTCCAAGAGTCTTTCGGTTACGAGCTTGAGTTCAAACCAGAACGAACTGCCCTCTCCCACCTGACTCTCGACGCCGATGCGTCCCCCCATTGCCTCGATGAGCCCATTGGAGAGTGCCAGTCCCAGACCGGTGCCTTCCACGCTTTGCGCGTCCGCATCCAAGCGGTCAAACGGCACAAAGAGTCGGCTTAATTTTTCCGGTGGAATCCCCGCGCCTGTATCGCGCACTTGCAAGCGCACGTGACCATCCAGCGTAAGACTAGCATTCACTTGAATCGCGCCGCCGATGCGATTGTATTTCACCGCGTTCGAAAAAAGATTCAGCAGTACCTGCTTGAGGCGCTGACGGTCGGCAAACACGTGCACGTCGCCCGAAGACGGGATATAGAGTTTGACCGAAATCCCGCGCGCCTCCGCGAGCGGACGAATCAAATCGAGCGCTTCCTCCGCCGCCTCTTGAAGCCGCACCGTCTCGGGCGAGAGCTGCATGCGCCCCGCTTCGATGCGCGCAATCTCGAGCACTTCGTTAATGAGGTCGAGCAGGTGGCGACCGGAACGCAGAATTTGGTTGACCCCGCGTTCGTGCGCGGGTGAGAGGTCGTCGAGCATCATCAACTGTGCAAAGCCGAGAATGGAATTCAAGGGAGTTCGCAGCTCGTGACTCATACGCGACAAGAATTCGGTCTTGGCAGTGCTCGCGCGTTCCGCAACCGCACGCGCCAGGCGGTCATCTTCTGCCTGTTTGCGCTCGGTGATTTCTTCCACCGTGCCGATAGCATATTCCGGCTTGCCGTCCGCGTTTCTGACCAAAGAGACCGTCAATCGTGCCCAGATGACCTGCCCGTCTTTTCGGATATAGCGTTTGTCCATGCTGTACGACTCGCGTTTGCCTTCCAGTAACTCTGCGTACAGTCCCCAGTCCTTTTCCACATCTCCCGGGTGGGTGAACTCGGTGAATGACATGCCAGACAGTTCCATTTGGCTATAGCCGACAATCTGCTGCAACACGCGGTTGGATTTAATCGGATGTCCCGCAGGGTCAACCAGCGCAATGCCGATTCCCGAATTCTCAAACACCAGACGGAAGCGTTCTTCGCTCTGCTGCAGCACCGCTTCCGCGCGTTTGCGCCCGCTGATGTCGTTGAAGGTGACGACCGCGCCGACAATCTCGTCACCCTCGCGAAGCGGCGTGCTCGTATATTCGACGGGAAAACTCGAACCATCGCTGCGCCAAAACACTTCGTCCTTGATATGGTGCGCTGTGCCATCCCTCAGCGCCGCATAGATGGGACATTCATGGAGCGGATAGGGTGAGCCATCTTTGCGGGAATGATGGTGATTGGTGTGTCCGTGCAGTCCAACCAAATCTTCCGCAGCCGTTTTCAAGAGCGCCGCGCCGGTTGCGTTGATAAACGTGATGCGCCCGGCGCGGTCAAGTCCAAAAATCCCTTCGCCGGCAGAATCCAAAATCGTTTGCGTGCGGCGCGCGAGTTGTTCCAACTTTTGGTCCGCGCGCTTGCGCTCGGTAATGTCCTCTACAGTCGTCAAAACATATTTTTCGC
>CALMZO010000098.1 GCA_937870825.1 uncultured Chloroflexota bacterium
ATCAATTTTTACCCACGAGCTGCGACGTACACCGTCGCGAAGGAGGACACATGTATCAGAGACTTGTTCTCGTTGGGAATTTGGGGCGTGACCCCGAAATGCGCTACACTCCCAACGGCACCGCCGTTACCCAATTGTCTGTTGCCACGAGCCGTAAGTGGACGGACGCATCAGGGCAATTGAAAGAAGAAACCGCATGGTTCCGCGTTTCCGTCTTTGGCAAACAAGCCGAGACGTGCAATCAATATCTCGCCAAAGGACGCAAGGTGCTTGTCGAAGGCGATTTGGTGGTGGATGAAAAAACGGGCGGACCGCGCGTGTATCAACGCAAAGATGGTACGTATGGCGCGTCGTTTGAAGTGCGCGCAAATACCGTACGCTTTCTCTCTCCGAAAGGGGAAGGCAGCGACAACGGCGGCGGAATGGGCGTGACACCGATTCCATCCGAAGGCGGTTCGATGAGCGAAGAAGAATTGCCGTTCTGAGCCGCCGCTCGCAATTCCTGTCATTCACTTGCATTCCAACCTGCCCCTGTACATCCTCGCGAGGATGTACAGGGGCAGGTGTTTTTCAGTGTACGGGTGCAGTCCATTTCTGATTGACAACGTTTCGTTCTCATACTATACTCGCTTTCGCAATCGATTGCAGAAAGTTGCATTGTCTTTTTACCCAATCCTTTATCCTTCAGTGGTTAGGAGTCCCAAGCCAACCCAATGGAGCGAGCAAAGATTGTGTCCGGTTCCAAAAAGAAACCAAAGACAATGGCTGATATTGCTAAATTGGCCGGCGTATCCACCTCCACCGCCTCACGCGCGCTGCAAGACAGCGCCTTGATTAGTCCCCGCACAAAAGCGCGTGTTCAAGCGACAGCCCAAAAGTACCGTTATCAACCGAATCTCGTTGCCCGTCACTTGCGTCTGGGAAAAAGCAATACGCTCGCGTTGGTCCTGCCGATGAATGCGCCCGGCAACGAAATTTGGTCGGACCCCTTTGTCCTCAAGTTTTTAGGGGCGGTTGGTTTTGGCTTGCAAACGCGCGGATACAATCTCATTGTTTCGCAGACGAGCCGCGTGGACGCTCGTTTTCAAGAACAGTATCTGGGAGCGAATCGCGTTGAAGGATTGATTCTTTTGGGACGCGGGCAAGACTATGCGTGTTTGAACCAATTGGCATCGGGCAAAGTTCCCTTTGTGGTTTGGGGTCCCATCTTTCCCGACCAACGTTATTGCTCCGTCGGCATTGACAATATCGCGAGTGCAGAGCAAGTGGTGCGCCATCTCCTGCGGCTTGGACGCCGACGCATTGCGATTATTGCAGACCGCGCCGAAACACAAGCCTCGGAATCAAGGTTACGCTGGCAGGGGTACAAGAATGCGTTGGCGGATGCGGGAATTCAAATTGACCCGAAACTGGAAACGAGCGCGACGTACTCGGGCGCCTCAGGCTATGAGGCAATGCGTTCCCTCTTGCAATCCGCGCCCGACCTCGATGCCGTTTTTGTCGCATACAGTGACGCGGTTGCGATTGCGGCGATGCAGGCATTGCAAGATGCCGGCAGGCGTATTCCGGATGACGTTTCATTGATTGGCTTTGACGACATTGACCTTGCCGCCTTTACCACTCCGCCGCTTACGACCGTGAGTCAACGTTTGAGCGAAGGCGGGGTGGACCTGTTGATTCAAAAACTCGTCGCGCAAATGGACGGAAAAAAGACATCGTCGGTGATGCTCGATGGGCAGTTGGTGGTGCGTCAATCGTGCGGCACTCGATTGTTTTCCCATTAACGATGCCTTGTAAAATTGTATGCCCTCATCTTGATTGCAGTTGGTTCGCGTGATGAGAGTAAATTTTAATTTCAGGAGGTGAAGTTGATACAAGATACGTTTGCTCATTAGACCGGATTTGAATTGGCGATATCCCATGTCGGTATGACATGGATTCACATTTACTCTTTGGAGGAGGAGAAACATGAACGTCAAAAACATTTTCACATTGAGCGCACTGCTCATTGCTCTCGCGCTCATCGTCGCCTGTGGCGGCGGCGCCGCGCCAACCTCTGCGCCCCCGACGCAAGCACCTTCTGCCCAACCAACGACGGCACCGGCACAACCGACCGCCGCTCCCGTGCAGCCCACAAACGCTCCCGCCCCCGAGGCCAAGACCATCACGATTTGGCATCAATGGGACGGCAAGTATCTCGAAGCCATCCAAGCGGCATTCGCGGAATACAACAAGATGCATCCCGAAGTCAAAATTGACCTTTCCAAACCGGACGATGTCAACAACGCGCTCAAAGTGGCAATTCCCGCCGGTCAAGGTCCGGACATTATCGGCTGGGCGAACGACCAGATTGGACAATCTGCTATCGCGGGCAACATTGTCGCGCTCGACACGCTCGGTGTGACGCCGGACTGGCTCAAGTCCACGTACGAACCGGCAGCCGTGCAGGGCGTTGTGTGGAAAGACAAAATTTGGGGCTTGCCCGAAACGCAAGAAGGTATCGCGTTGGTGTATAACAAAGCGCTGGTCACGGACGAATTTCTGCCCAAGGCGGGCGATTTGAATGATTTGCTCGCGAAAGCCAAAGCATTCCAGACGAAATATCCGGACAAAACGCTCGTCTGCAATCAGGGCTTTGGCGGTAAAGACGCGTACCATGTTGCGCCCGTCTTTTTCGGTTTCGGCGTGCCTTCCTATGTGGACGATGCAGGCGCTGTTCACTTGAATTCACCCGAAGCGTTAAAGGCAGGACAGTGGATGGCGGAATTTGCCAAAGTCTCTGCCAAAGAACAGTCGTATGACCTGTGTCTCGCGTCCCTCAAAGACGGCAAAGTCGGTATGTGGTGGACGGGACCCTGGGCGATTGCGGCAGTCGAAGAAGCAAAGATTGATTACGGTATCTTGCCGATGGGCAAACCCTTTGTCGGGATCAAAACGATGCTGATTACCAAGAACGCGGTAGACCGCGGCAACGCGGAAACGGCGCTCGACATTATCAAGTACTATACGGGCGCGGACGTGCAGAAAAAACTCGCGTTGACGAACAAGACAATTCCCGCCGCGACGGCAGCACTGCAAGACCCCGAAGTGGCAAAACTCGAAACGATTAAACTATTCGGTACGGCGCTGAACTCGGGCGTGCCGATGGCGAACACACCCTTCGCATCCGCGCAATGGGATCCGGTGGGTTCCGCCGCGCAGGCAATCTGGTCTGGCGCACAGACCGCTGAAGCCGCGCTTAAAGATGCACAAACCGCCATCGAAGCGGCAGTCGCACAAATGAAATAGTCCTCACCCCTAGCCCCTCTCCTGAATGTGCAAGCCAAGATTCAGGAGAGGGAATTTGTCTCTGCCCGCTCCTGCAAGAACTTTTTGCGAAACTCGCTTCGCGTCAAAATGTATCAGGAGCGGGGTAGGGGGGGGTGAGGTGACGGAGGTCGAAAATGGTCGCATGGTCTCGCAGTCGTCTCGCCGCGACGATTCTGCTTTTTACCACTCCCGCCATTCTTGCGATTCTGGCGTTCAGCGTTTTTCCCATTCTGCTCTCTTCCTACATCTCGTTCACGAATCGCAATGCCTTTCATCCCAATCCGGATTGCAACGTGGCATTGACGGGCATCCTGGACCCGGTTTGTTGGCCCCAATTTCGCGCCAATGCGCCCAAAGGTTTGGGCGAACCCTATACGCTCGTTGACCCGATTTACAAAAATTACGCGGACTTGTTCGCGGGACTCTTTTCAGCCGAAGCGTTGTGGGCGCTTGGGCGCATCGTCATCAGTCTCTTGCCGCTCATCGGTGCGTACTATCTCAACAAGCGTTGGGACAAAGGACTGGAGCGTCCCGTCTCCGCAGGTGTCGTCTGGGGCGCGGGCTTGCTCGGGGTCGTCCTCGTCGCGCTCGTCGTCAATCTGGGCGGCGCGTATAACGACTTGACCAACACGGGCGATTTTATCGTCGTGGTGCTTCGCACCATTTTGTTTGTGCTGATTCGCGTGCCGCTCACATTCGTCATCGGTCTCGTGCTGGCGTTGATTTTGAACCAGCCCGAACTGCCGGGCAAAACCTTTTTCCGCGTTGTGTTGTTTGTGCCGTGGGCGGCGTCCTCCCTCGCGATTCTCATGGCGAAAGTGTGGGAATTTTTCTTTCGCGAACAGGGGACACTCAATCAACTCTTGCGCGTGTTCGACATTCAGGGCATCGCGTGGCTGCAAAATCCCATCAGCGCGTTCGGCGCGATTGTGTTGGCGGACGTATGGTTCTCGTATCCGTTTTTCATGATTGCGATTCTCGGCGGTTTGCAGTCCATCACCGCCGACCAATACGAAGCTGCCGAAGTGGACGGTGCGACGTGGTGGGATAAATTGACGGCTATTACGCTGCCGAATTTGCGCCCCGTGATTTTGCCCGCGATTGTTTTGACTTCGATTACCGCGTTTCAAATGTTCGGCACCGCGTACGCGATGACACAAGGCGGACCGAGCGCGGGCGCCGGAAAACCGGGCGCGACCGAATTTGTGATTGTGTACGCGTTCCGCCAAATTTTCCAAACCCAAAATTACGGACGCGCCACGGCATTCGCCGTCATCATTTTCATCTTTTTGTTTCTCGTCACCGTTTGGAGTCTGCGCTATACCCGCATCACCAAAGGAGCGTACGAATAATGGCAACGCAAACTGCAACCGTCACCCGCACACGCCCGCGCGTCCGCGCCGGCACGCGCATGGTAGGGCGTCCCTCGATTGGCGTTCGAGTGCTGCAATACGCGATTCTCATTCTCGCATCGCTTTTTGCGTTTTATCCGGTGTGGTTCGCCATTCTCGCTTCGCTGCGGCTCGGCGACCGCTTGTACTCGCTCGACCTGCCGGGCATGTTTTTCCCCACCGAGTTCACCCTCGAAAATTATCGCGTGATGCTGTTTGACCGCCCGCTGCTGCGCTGGCTGTGGAACAGTTTCTATGTTGCCGCGCTCACGACGATTGGGTGTCTTGTCGTCAGCACCTCTGCCGCGTTTGCGTTTTCGCGTTTCCGTTTCACGGGGCGTTCGTTCGGTTTGATTTTCTTGCTCGCCATCCAAACGTTCCCCGGTGTGTTGTCCCTTGTTTCGATTGCAATGCTGCTCACCGCGTTGGGACTGTTCGCCAAACACGAGGGGCTTGTGCTGGCGTACACGGCGAGTACGCTCGTCTTTTGCACCTGGAACATGAAAGGGTACTTTGACACGCTCCCAAAAGATTTGGAAGAAGCGGCAATGTTGGACGGCTGCGGACCGGTCCAGGCGTTTTGGTACGTCGCGCTGCCGCTCGCCGCGCCTGCGCTCGCCGTCACGGCATTGTTGGCATTCCTCTCGGCGTGGGGCGATTTCATCTTTTCGTCGGTGTTGATTCCTGCGCCCGACAGCATGAAGCTCGCCGTGCCGGGTCTCTTTTCGTTGGCGGGCAGTCAAAGCGTGCCGTGGGGCTATTTCGCCGCGGGCGCACTGGTGATTATCCTGCCGACCATTGTCGTGTTTTTGGTGCTCCAGCGCTTTTTGATTGGCGGCTTGACGGCAGGCGCGGTGAAATGATGGACCCAATTTTTGGCGATACGATGATGCCCGCGCAGCGGTTGGAAAAACATCTGCAACTGCACGCGGGCGTTAAACACGCGCGGCGCGTCGTGCCGCGCGCGCCGCGTCCGGGCGAAAGCATTCAGCTCACGTTGGTTACAAGCGGCGCGCTCCCTTTCGAGCGCGCTGTTTGTTTGTATCAAATCGCCGCGCAGAAAACAGAGACGCTCGAACTGGCGCGCACGCGCGTAACGTGGGACGCGGGCGTGGGCGATTATCTCACCTACTGGACAGGCACACTGCCGCCGCAAGCAAATGAGACGATGGTGCGATATCGCATCGCCGCGCATGTGGCGGGGACCGGCGAGGAAATTTTCGCGGACAACGCGAGTACGCGTATGGCGGACGCGACGGAATTTGCAATGTATGTGACAGACCGCGTTGCGCCGGCATGGGCGCGCGACGCGCTGGTGTATCACATTTTTGTTGACCGCTTTTATCCGGGCGATGGTGTCGCCTGGAAGCAGCCCGATTCGCTCGGCGGATTTTTTGGCGGCACCCTGCGCGGCATCATTCAAAAACTCGATTACGTTGCCGAATTGGGATTCAATGCGATCTGGCTCTCGCCTCTGTTTGTCAGTCCCTCCCATCACGGCTATGACGCCGCCGACTATTACAGCGTCGAGCCGCGTCTCGGCACGAACGCGGATTTGGTGGAATTGTTTGAACGCGCGCACGCGCGGGGTATGCGCGTGCTCCTCGATTTCGTCGCGAATCATTGGTCGCACCTCCACGCGACGTTTCAAGACGCGCAAACGGACCCGCACAGTCCCTACCGCGATTGGTACACGTGGCGCGAGTATCCGCATTCGTACGAAACGTACTTTGATGTGCCGACGCTGCCGCAGGTGAACGTGCGCCATCCTGACGCGCGCAACTATCTGCTCGACAGCGCGGCGTATTGGCTCAAACAGGGCGCGGATGGTTTCCGTCTCGACTACGCGACGGGACCGTCGGACGATTTCTGGGCGGATTTTTATCGCGCGTGCAAAACGACCAAAGCGGATGCGTGGCTGTTTGGCGAAATCATTGCCAGCCCGTCCGCGCAAGCGCGTTACGAAGGCATCATGGACGGCGTGCTGGATTTTCATTTGGGGCGCGCACTGCGCCAAACATTCGGCTCTGGTGAATGGACGCTCGCGCAGTTTGAAGCGTTTCTCGCCGCACACGAAAAATTTTTCCCGCCCGCGCTGATGCGCCCCGTCTTTTTGGACAATCATGACCAAGACCGCTTTTTATTTTTGGCGGGCGACAATGCCGAAAAATTAAAACTCGCCGCGCTCGTGCTGTTCGCACTCGCGCAGCCCGGCATCGTCTACAACGGCACCGAAGTGGGCGTGACGCAGACGCAGTTGATTCACGCCAACAATCGCGCCGTGTTTGAAGAAGCGCGGCGTCCCATGAAATGGGGCGCCGAACAAAACGCGGACTTGTACGACGCGTTTCGCAAACTCATCCGGTTGCGCAAACAGTACCCCGCGCTCGCGTACGGGACGCGGCGCTTGCTGCATTTGAACAGCGCGGGCGGTACCTATGCTTTTGCGCGCGAGTGGAACGATTCCACTGTTGTCGTCGCCGTGAATACGAGTGACTCGGACAAAACAATTTCTGTGCCGCGTTGGACGACCACCGCGCGCGATGTGTTGAACGCACAATGCGTAAACGCAAGCGCGGGGCAACTCGAAATCGTGCTGCGCGCGCACAGCGGCGCGCTGTTGGTGTGAGAGACGCGCATGATATAATCGTTGGATAGTATGTACGATAAATTTCATTTCGTCCCTTTTGCGCTTTTCATTGCAACCTTTCTACTCGGCTGCGCCGGTCAACCCCCTGCCACTCCAACCGTAATGACCCAACCCACTCTTGCTGTCCCAACGCTTGAACCGCCGCAACGCCTCACCCTCGTCCCATCACCTACGTCGAGCAAGCCCGCCATTCAAACGCCCGCGTGGTTCGACGACGCGGTCATGTATGAAATTTTTCCGCGCAGTTTTTACGACACGAACGGCGACGGCATCGGCGACTTGAAAGGCATCACGCAAAAATTGGATTACCTGGGCGATTTGGGTGTTGGCGCGTTGTGGCTCACGCCGATTCATCCGTCGCCGAGTTATCACGGCTATGACATCACCGACTATTACAAAATCAATCCCGACTTTGGCACGGAACAAGACCTGATTGATTTGGTGAACGAAGCGCACAAACGCGACATCAAAATTATTTTGGATTTTGTCGCGGGCCACACGTCGAACCAACATCCGTTTTTCAAAGACGCGTTCGGCAATCCCGCGTCCAAGTACAGCAAATGGTATCGCTGGAAAAATGACGCGCAGACCGAATATCACATGTTCGGCACGTCGACGACTTTGCCAAGTCTCAATCAAGACCATCCCGAAACGCGCGCCTATTTGATTGACGCCGCCAAGTACTGGATTGAAAAAGCCAACATTGACGGCTATCGTCTCGATTACGCGCTCGGTCCGTCGCACGATTTTTGGAAAGCGTTTCGCGCCGAACTGAAAAAGACGAACCCCGATTTTCTCTTGCTCGGCGAGGTGTGGGACAGCATGTTCAAAATCGCGCCGTACTATGAAGACCAATTCGACGCGACGTTTGATTTTCCAACGTACATGAGCTTGATGGGGACGCATGAACGCGCGGGCAAAAGTATTTTGCTCGGACAGGCGCCCGCGTCCGCCTTTCAGACCGCGCTCAAGCTGGCACGCGTCGCCTATCATCCCGGCGCGCAGTCGGTACGTTTTCTCAACAATCACGACACGGTGCGCGTCGCCAGCCAAGCGCATGGTGACATGGCGCGGCAAAAACTTGGGGCGACGCTTTTGCTCACGATGCCCGGTACGCCGATGATGTATTACGGCGAAGAAATCGGAATGTTGGGCGACAAAACGGACGGTGACAAAACGGTGCGCGAACCGATGGAGTGGTACGCCGCGCGCACAGGTCCGGGCGCGCCGACATGGTATAAACTCTTTAACAAAGCCGACGATGGAATTTCTGTCGAGGAACAACTCGGGAAAAAGGATTCGCTGCTCGAACATTATCGCGCGTTGATTGCGTTGCGCGAAAATCATCCCGCGCTGCGGCACGGCGATTTTTTCCCGCTTCCGATTCCAAGCCACAAGCAAGTCATTGCCTATGCGCGCATCGCCGGTGATGAGACATTCGTCATCGTCCTCAATCCGACGGCAGAATCTGCCGCCGTCGCCCTGGACTTGCGCGCGCTGGCGGCGGGCAATGTCACGTTGACCGACATGCTCACCGCCGACACGTTTCCGCCCGCGCCCGCAGCCGCTGTACCGCTCACGCTCGCTCCGCGTTCAGGACATATCCTGCAACCGAAATAGTAATCCATGAACGAATCACATTTCTCGAATTTCAACTTCGGCTTCCTGTCACTCGTTTTTCTCCTCCTCCTCCTTGCCGCGTGCGGCGGCAACACGCCTCAACCCACGCCAAGCCCCGCGCAAGAAACGCCGTTCGTCAATACGCGCGAACCGCGCGCAACCAGCACCTCCTCCGCGCAGCGCGTTACGCCCGCGCCAACGCGCTCGAGCGGCAGCACCGGCGCGTTAAAACTCGCGATTCTCCTTGCTTCGATTGATTCGCCGCGCCAGGAATTGTTCGAGCAAGCGCTGACCGAAAATACCAAAGGCATCACCGGAACCGTGCGCGTGGAAACGGCGGACAATGACGTCGCCACACAGCGCGCCCAAGTGGAAGCCGCGCTCGACGAAGGCGCGTCGCTTTTGCTCATTCAGCCGGTGGACGCGGACGCGGCGGGCATGTACGTGGACGCCGCGCACAAAGCGGGCGCGCGCGTGATTGCGTTTGACCGGCTCATTCACACGCGCGATTTGGACGCGTACGTTTCCCATGACCTCGCGCAAATGGGCCGCGTGCAGGCGCAAGCCGCGCTCGATTGGCTCACCGCGCGCAATGTGAAAAAGCCGTGGAATTTTATTTTGCTCGAAGGCGCGGCAGGCGACCCGATTGCGTCGCAAATCACGCGCGGCTATCACGAGATTCTCGACGTGCGCATTGCGAAAAACGAAGTGAAACTTGTCGCGGACCGCGCGGCGCCGGATGCCGCTGTGGCGCAAACGGCGGTCACCGAAGAACTCGCCAAAGCGAAAAACAATGTCGTCGCGATTCTCGCCAACAATTCCGCGCTCGCGCGCGGCGCGTTGAAGGCGCTCGATGCGGCAAAATTGACGGGCAAAGTTTTTGTCGCGGGCGCGGGCGCGGATTCGGAAAATTACGCGGCGTTGTGCAGCGGCGCGCAAAATTTGGATTTGACGCTGGACGATGCCGAACTTGCGCGCGCTGCCGCGCGTCTCGCCGTCGCGTTCGCGCAAGACAAAACTGCCGCCGACGCGAATGTTCAAAACACGACGATTCGCGTTGACGACCGCGATGTGTTCCAAGTCGCGATTCCTGTACGCACCGTCACATCGGACACGATTCAAGCCGCGCTGGTGCAAACGGGCATCGTGAGTTCGAATCAATTGGGCGCGTGTTTTGCGCCGCTCGTCGCGGGCGCAAGCGCGCCGCAAGTTGCCGCGCGCGGCACGTTGAACATTTGGATTCAAGAAGATGCCGCGAGTCCGATGTACGCGTATGTGGCGAACCTTGCGGGCGCGTTCATGGCGGCGAATCGCGGCGTCGAAATCAAATTGATACCCAAAGACGCGCAAACGGTGCGCGAGACGTTCGCAGACGCGCGCGAAGGCGTGGACGTTTTGTGGACGACGAACGAAGAGCTTCAACAATTCGCGGCGAGTGATTTGTTGCGCGCGCTGGATTTTGTGACGCCGACGTTGTATGCAGAACCCGCGATTGCAGGCGCAACGCGCGACGGATTTTTGTACGGCATGCCGATTGCGACGGGCAACAATTTGCTTTTGTATTACAACAAAAAATTATTGCGCGAACCGCCGCGCGATACCGATGCGTTGATTCGGCTCGGCGCGACGTTGACCAAAGAGCCGCTCGGACAATACGCGCTGGTGTATGACACGACGAATCCGTTTTGGTTGATGCCGTGGCTCGGTGCGTACAAGGGCGGTGTGGTGGGCGCTGACGGGCAAACGCCGACGCTCAACACGCGCGCCATGACGGAAACCTTGACGCTGCTCAAAACCTTCAAAGAGAAAAAAGTGGTGTCGCCCGACGCGGATTCCATCATCGCCGACGCGATTTTTTCCGAAGGACGCGCGGCAATGATTATCAACGGCGATGAGGCATTGGGCGCGTACGCGGCAAAATTTGGAAATGATTTGGGGGTGACGCGCCTGCCGCAAGTTTCCAAAAATGAACTGCCGCGTCCGTTCACCGGTGGAATTTATTTTGCTGTGCCTGCGGGTGTGAGCGAAAATAAATTGGACATGGCGCGCGGCTTTATGCAATTCGTCACGAGCAAGCCGATTCAAATGGATATGGCGAAAAAATTTCGCCGCCTGCCCGCAGTGAACGACGCGCTGAAAGATGCGGCGATTACGAATGATGCCATCTTGAAAGGTTTGACTGAACAAATGCTGCTCGGCATCGCGCCGCCCGATTCCAATATCCTCACCTGTATCTGGGAAGCGATTCATCCGAATCAACTCGGCGTGCTGAATGCAAACACGCCCGTCAACGACGCCGCGCGCGCCATGCAAAATTCGGCAGAGGCGTGCATCAACAAACTACGCTAGTGCATCATTAACCAACTTGTTTTGCGTACCGATGCGTTGCAAGACGCTTTCTAAACGATTTCATTGTGCGCGACTCACAACAGCCCGGTCTCGTCGTCGGTCCGAAGGACCCATCACCGCACACGTTACAATATGACTTGTATTTTTATCGCGTGCCCGTCGGCTTTGGCGGAAATTCGGGCGTGTGTTGGGCGCACGTGGACGACACCGCCGACGGACACATCGCGGCGCTTGAACGCGGGACATTTGAATCGTACTGCATTTGCGGTCAGCCGCTGACGTGGAGACAGGCGATGCAAATGTGGGAGTCCCTTGCGGGCATTCCCGCGCCCCATAGAACAATTGATGCGCGATGTGATGGAGTACGAGATGGAGAAGAGGGGGATGAGCAAGTGGTAAGCAGGGAGCAGTGGTGTGATGTTTGGGATTGATTTTGTTTGAGGAAATTGATTGGAAACGTTTCAATCCTTGAGCGCGAACGACTCCGCCGACGCGCCAAGCGCGCGCAGGTTTTCGGTTTGCGGCTCATTAAATGTGAATAGTGGTTTGTGCCAATGAATCATTGCGCGACAGAATTGTTCCGTCTTGCCCTGTGGCGCGGCGTATGCGACAAAGATTTTTGCGGCGAGTGCGCCGACAACGCGATTTCGATATGCGCTCGTGGTGCCAGTGACGCGCGAATGTTTTGCCTCAAACGGGGAAATCAGCAGCAAGCGTCCTTCTTGAAGCGGCGCGCGGTATTCATCCATTATTTGTCTTGTGCCAAGACTGCGCGCGAGGCAAATGATAACAGGTTGCTTGCCGCGCAAGAGGATACGCAAACATTCTTGTTCCATCGGCGTATGAAAGCCGCCAATGACGGG
>CALMZO010000099.1 GCA_937870825.1 uncultured Chloroflexota bacterium
GAGGTGGGTGAATTGACGAACGGCATTCTTCCCGGCGGCGTTCCGCCTTTCGGCAATTTGTTCAACCTCCGCGTCATCGTCGACCCAAAATTGTTCGACAACGAAAAAATAATTTTCAACGCGGGCGACCGCCGTTTTTCCGTCGCGATGCGCGCGGAGGATTACAAACGGATTGTGAATCCCGAATTGATGGACATTACCAGTAATCAGTGAACAGTAATCAGTGAACAGTAATCAGTAATCAGTCAGACTGAATACCCAATACTGATTGCTGATTTCTCTTTCCCAGAAATGACCAATCTCCAAGACACCATCACCACCGACCAACAACATCTCATCCATCCCCTGCATCATCCGAACTTTCATCGCGCGCCGAAAATTTGGGTAAAAGGGCGCGGCTCGATTTTGGAAGATGCCGAAGGACACGAATACATTGACGGACTCGCGGGGTTGTGGAACATCAATGTCGGACACGGACGCGCGGAACTCGCGCAAGCCGCGTTCGACCAAATGTCCACACTCGCGTATCACTCGGCGTACATCGGCGGCACGAATCTGCCCGCGATACACCTCGCGCGCAAATTGTCCGAACTGACGTATCCGCAAATCAACACCTTTTATTTCACCACCAGCGGCGCGGAATCCTCCGAAAGTTCCTTCAAGACCGCGCGCTTTTATTGGAAAGCGGTTGGCAGACCCGACAAGATAAAAATTATTTCGCGGATGCGCGGCTATCACGGTGTGACGATGGCAGCGATGAGCGCGACGGGAATGCCCGCGTACTGGACAATGTTCGAGCCGCGCGTGCCGAATTTTTTGCACATCGAGTCGCCGTATCCGTACCGATACAATCATCAAGACAAATCCGTAAGCGCGGGCGTAGATGCCGCGAATTTATTGGAACAGAAAATTTTGGAGGAAGGCGCGGAAACGATTGCGGCGTTCATCGCGGAACCCGTGCAAGGCGCGGGCGGCGTGATTGTTCCGCCTGCCGATTATTTTCCGCGCATCCGCGAAATTTGTGACAAGTATGACGTGTTGTTTATCAGCGACGAAGTGATTACGGGGTTCGGACGCACGGGCAAATGGTTCGGACTGGAACATTACAACGTGCAGCCCGACATTATGCAATTCGCCAAGGGGATTACAAGCGGTTACGTCCCATTGGGCGGCATCGGCGTCTCGGACAAAATTGCAGAGGTCATCAATTCCGTTCCGCCGTCACAGCGTTGGATGCACGCGGCGACGTACTCGGGACATCCGACATGCTGTGCAGTGGCTTTGGAAAATCTGAGAATCCTCGAGGATGAAAAATTGGTGGAACGCGCATCGGTGCAGGGCGCGAAATTGATGCAGTCGCTTGCAAGTTTGCGCGGGATGGAGGGCGTGGGCGATGTGCGCGGCTTGGGCTTGATTGCGGCAGTCGAAATTGTCGCGGACAAAGAAACCAAAGCGCAATACCCCGCCGACAGACAATTGAGTCAACGCATGATGGACGCGCTGCTCGCGAAAGGGTTGTACACGCGCGTTTTGTTTGATGCGATTGCAGTGTGTCCGCCACTCGTCGTCACCGATTCCGAAATTGACCGCATCGCGCAAATTATTCGCGAGACGATTCCAGAGGTGTTGGATGCGGTTTCGTAAAAAAAACCTCCGATGTTTTGGAAACATCGGAGGTTTTCTATAGTCGCTTTTCTGGTTTGCGCCCAACGCGCACACGCCCCGGTTGCAAAACCACAAAAGCGCCAACCAGATTATTCTTTTGTTCTTGAACGATTCGCAACGCTGCCTGACCTAACTTGCTCCGCACATTTCCCGGATAGCGAACAAAAATAACACCAGCCGAATCCGCATGGCTGACATACACCAACCATCCAAAATCTTTGTCTTCAGTAAGAAAAATTCTTTGCTCGCGATACGCGCGTTCGATCAAATCTTGGTCATCTGAACGCCGCATAAACTCGCCAACAGCAATGACATCGTAACCCGCTCCGCGCAATGCGCGCACGATGGCAAAGTCGCAGCTTTCATCTGCAAGAAATTTGAGGTCGGCCATGCATTACGCGGGTTGCAACAGAACCGTCTCGTGTGAAATTGTATCTGCTGCGTACGCAAAAACAGATTGGATGTCCACACGCGTCAAACGCGGGTACGCGTCTAGCACTTCGGCTTCCGTCATGCCCTCGCTTAGTTTCCGCAAAATCAACTCAACGGAGATGCGCGTTCCGCGAATGACAGGTTTGCCCAACATCACATTTGGATTAATTTCAATCCGCTCATTCATTTCTCCCTCCGCACATGGATTATATCACGCGCAGGAATCACTCGCGCGGTTCGACGCGCAACAAATTCGTTCTTCCCCGCGCGAGCAAACGTCCCTCTGCGTTAAACAAATCACATTCGCCGTGAATGACGCGCTGCCCCGCTTTCACCAATCGCGTTTTTGCAGTCACTACTTCGCCTTCGCGCGCGCTGGCAAAATAGTCCACGCTCAAATCAACCGTCGTATAAAAACCATCGCGTCCCAACGCAAACACGGTTGCGCCGATGAAATCATCCATAATCACCGCAATCATCCCGCCGTGCAAGAGTCCGACGGGATTCGTCATTTCGGGACGCACAGTAAAATCCGCGACCAGCGCGCCTTCTTGCGCGTCGCGCAACACACCATTCAACCAGCGTCCCACTGGCGTCGGCGCTTCGCTCATTGTCTTGCCAATGTTTTCTTGCATCCATTCGAGGATGAGATTGGACATGGGTTTCCTCTCCAGAGTTTTAATGACTTGAAATATCGGGACAGAAATTTACGATGCAATCCGGTTAAGCCGGTTCGGGCTGGGGCATGTTGCGGATGGAAGTAAAAACGAGATACGCCGCAATCCCCGCCAAAACCAGACCGATGAACAAGAGCAAGAGGCGCAGACGCGGATTCATTACACGCTCTGCCATGATGAGGGCAAGGGATGCAATGAGTCCGATGCCAAAACCGACAAGCATTGTTTCCGTGGGCGGCAGTCCTTCAATCAACATCGTGACCCCATAAACAGAGCGAGCGCAGATTACTCTGCGCTCCTAGTGTGCCAAAGGTGCCCCTAACGGGATTCGAACCCGTGTCTTGGCCTTGAAAGGGCCACGTCCTAGTCCACTAGACGATAGGGACGTTTGGATAGCGGCAACCTCAAGCCAGGTGATTATATGCAGTTCGCGAACCGCGTCAAAAGTTGCGTCCGGAACGTCAGGCGTGAAGCGTAGAATCCATCATACGACTTTTTTCTTCGAGTGTTCTATGCGAGGCAACTTTTCGTCAATGGTTCGGCGGCGCGCCGCTTATGGTTCTCTGAAACATCTATCCGTGTTCAAACGGGGGGCCAGGGTATGTGGGGCCAATCTTCGGGCGGAGTGGGATAAACACGCTCTTTCAAGAGCGCGTTGAGGCGTTGGTTCAGCGCGCGCAGTTCGCTGCGCGCAAGCATTTTTTCGAGCGTTGCACGAATGGGTTCGTTTGCTTTGAGAGCAACGCGCAAAGTTTCCAATTGCTCCAACAACGGGTCGGGAATCGGCTCGTCAATGAAATCCCAAATCACCGTCCGCAGTTTCGGGTCTTGGTGAAACGTGACGCCATGGTCAATTGCCCAAATGGTTCCGTTCTGGTCAGCCAGAATATGTCCGCCTTTGCGGTCGGTATTGTTGATGAGCGCGTCGAACACGGCAATTTTTTCCATCTCTGCGCGGCACTTGTCGCGCAGCGTGAAAAAATTTTCGCGGCGTTTGTGGTCAACGAATTGCTGTACCATGCCGAGTCCTTGCGGCGCATCATCGCGCAAAATGGTGACAGGCACATTTGGAAAATTTAGAAACGCACTCAATTCGTATGCCGCGACTTCGCGCTTGCACAATGACCCCGTTTCAAAATCCCACAATGGGCGTTCGCCACACTGCGGCTTATAGATGCCGTACGCGGAATGTTCCTCCAACTGGATACGGACGAGATACGTGTAATTCGAACTCCACGGCACCATGCCTTCCATCGCGATTTCGCCGCGCGTCAACAGCGCGCGCAATTCTTCGCGTTCCTCGCGATTGCGAAACGCGGCGGTGAGATATCGTTTGGTGTCGCTCTCTGGCGTTCGCCGTTCGTCGTTCGTCATTTCTCTACATCATCTGTACAAATTCCGCGTGGCCGTTGCGGCGCGGGCAAAAATGTCCTTGCGGGTCAATCGGTCTGCCGCACAACACACACATCGGACGTCCGGCGGCGGCGACTTGTGTTACATGTTGCGCCAGGGCGCGCATTTGGTCACGCGTTGCCCAAAACCGCACCACATCAACGATTTCTTGTTCTTCTTGTTCAGGCAATGCATACGCGACAAGGACCAACAAATCACTTGCTTGGTCATAGCCCAAACCCAATTGGGCAATCCGAAAGAGAGGGTCAACCGGTTCTTGCAAAGCCAATTCGTAATCGCTCACTTCGGTCGCTGCGTCCATCTTTTCGCCCAGGCGCGTCAGCAAATCGGTGACACCTTGTGCCAGTGCGTTCATCTGCTCTTTTTCCGTCACCAAACTCACGAGCGTTCGTCCTTGCTGTCCCTGCAAAAAGAATACGCGCGCTCCGGGTTCACCGATTGCGCCGACGGTAATCCGCGATACAGGATTCAAATCATGCACAATGTTTGCTTCCGCCATTTTGCGTTCGTCCTTTTTCTCGGTTTCGGGTTCTGCTTTCGCATCATCTTGTTTCTTTTTTGGTGTTTCAAATTTCGGCAAGGGTCCTGTATCGTTCGTCCGCAGCAATGCCGCACTGTTGTCGTCTACACGTAATACGCTTACCGAAGCGGGATTAATTGCGATGCGTTGAAACTGGTTCAAGTCCCAATTCAAATAATGAGCAATCACGCTTTTCAACGGGTCGGCATGAGAAACAACCGCGACAATGCCATCGGGATGCTTTTTGCAAATCTCTTGAATCGCCGCAACCATCCGCGTTTGCACTTGGTCAATGCTTTCGCCGCCCGGCAATTTTACACCAATTGGTTTGGTTTGAATCGCCTTCCACGTGTCGGTAGTATTCAGTTCTGTCAGTTTTTTGCCGGTCCAATCGCCCGCGTGGGTTTCGACCAAATCGTCAAGAATTTGAATGGGCAGCTTTTGGCACTGCGCCACCGCGTTCGCCGTATCGAGGGCGCGTTCGAGCGGGCTGGAATAAATCGCTTCAATCGGGAGATGAGCGGTGCGCCGCGCCAAATCATCCGCCTCGCGCTGCCCTTCCGCGTTGAGATGTACGCCCGGCGTGCGCCCCGCAAGCCGTCCTTCTTTGATAAAATCATTTGAAGCGTGACGAATGAGTAAAAGAATAGTCATAAGAGTGCAATAGTAATCAGCGTTCAGGTATCCGTAGGGCGACGCTTTATGCTCGCCCGCCGCGAATTGCATCCGCGACACGCTACTCGCCTTTGACGGCAAACGCGAGAGTGCGACTTTGTTTGCCGTCGAGAAAAACGACAACCTCATATTGCCCGGGCGTCCAATCGCCCGTCGTCGTCAACGTAAAATCCGCCGACGTGTTGAATACATCGAGCGCAAGTTCACTCTCAAACAACAAACGTCGGGGCGGCGTGACCGAGTACCATTTTGCGCCGACCGTTGTTCCCGCCACAACATTGTCCACCTGGACGACGAGATGAATCATGCGGTCACCCGGCTCAAAAATCGTCGTCGGCTTGGCAATCTTGCCCGAATTGACCTGCGTGCCGAGTTCGGCGGAAAGCACACGCGGCGGCAGAGTCGTGCAACCAAACAGGATGGATACCAAGCTGACCAACACGAGTACGCGAAAAAATTTCATACGTTCTCATCCACCCCTTGTACGCGCAGCAAGGAAATAAATTCTGCAAGAATCATCGCGGTCGCGCCCCATACTTTGTAACCGTGCAAGCGAAAAAACGGCACATGGACCTTGTAGCCGCGCAGTTCCCATTCTTCTTCGGCAATCGCGTTTTCATCCAAAACGTCCGCGAGCCGCGTCGCCAAAATTTCATACACTTCGGCGGCTGCCGCACTCAGCGTCGGTTCCCCCGAATAATAACCGACGAATGCCGTCACCCAAAAACCGCTCACGGGGATAAACAGCGGCGTCAACGGCGCGCCGAGAATTTCAATGTGCGCGGGGTCAATGCCCAGTTCCTCCTGCGCCTCACGCAGCGCGGTTGCTTGCAATGACTCGTTCGCATCTTTGCTTCCGCCCGGCAGTGAAATCTGTCCCTTGTGTGTGCCGACCGTTTCCGTGCGCCGCGTGAGAAAAAAATACAATTCGCCTTCGCGCTCGTACAACAAAATTAACACCGCCGCTTGCCTGCCCGCCGGATTGTCAGGCATCGGAAAAATATCGCCGGGACGCGGGCGCGGACTCATGCGTTCTTGCGCGGAACGTCCCACGCGCGCGGCTGCCAGCGCGCGGCGAATTTCCTTTAGTGTCATTTCCACAGACATCCAAAGTGAATTGTACGAGATTGGCGCGCGTGGTCAACAATACAAGCGTCGCCGACATGGCAACTGCCAAGTCGCGTGAGTTGTCATTTCGAACCGCCCTTGTGAGAAATCTCTATTCGTGCGAAGCGAGATTTCTCACTCCGTTCGAAATGACATTCGCTTGTCAAGAGACTTGGCAAACGCCCTAGTGCATCATTAACCAACTTGTTTTGCGTACCGATGCGTTGAAAGACGCTTTCTAAACGATTTCATTGTGCGCGACTCACAAGAGCTTGTTTAATGCTGCACTAGCGTCGCCGAGCGGTTGACGAAATCAAAAATGTTCAATAGACTTGGCACATCTTGTTATTTCAAAATTCACACAAACGCTTTTCAAAAATGAATTTCACTAACCTGCCCCTCCGACAAGTCACGTCAAGCCGTGACAAAATGGATGTCCGGAGCCATTTTTGAAAAGCGTATACGAGGAGAGCTCCTGTGATGAAGTGGTTTAGTGCCTATCCTAATAACCCGATTTTTCCCTGAAAACAAGGCGTTTCTTGGGTTAATCGGATAGGCACTTAGGCGTTTCGCGATCTCAAGTAGTTTGATTCTTAGTCTGGGTTTCTTGTTGGCGTGTTCAGCGCCCGCAACCCCGCCGCCACCCTCACCAACACCCCTTCCGTCTGCGACGGCGACAACGGCTCCGACCGAGACGCCGATTCCCCCAACAGCAACGCCATCGCCGACCAACACGCCCATCCCACCCACGGCGACGGCAACGGCGACTCAAGTTCCGCCCACGGCAACCAAGACACCCACCAAAGTGCCGCCCACGGCGACGAGAACATCCACCAAAGCGCCGCCGACATTGACGCGCGTCCCGCCGACCGCGCGTCCGACGAATCCGCCCGCGCCGCCGACGAATCCACCGTCAGGTTGCCCGATTGACCCGGGCAACGCGGGCATTTTGGTCATCAATAACTTTGACGGATTGATGACGTTCACCGTCCTCAATCAAGAATACCGAATTGACCCGCACAGCCGCATGTGGGTGCAAGTACCCGGCGGTCAAGAATTTACAGCAAGCGTGTCAGTTCAAGGCGTAGGCAAGACGAATTTCGGTCCGCTCTCGCTCCAAGCGGGCGAATGTGTTCGCTACGAGCCGACGGCAGGGTAAAACAAAATCACAAATCAAAAATGCCGCGCTGCAAATCACAGCGCGGCATTTTTGATTTCAACTCATTTCCAGATAAATCAAGAATTCGACGTTCCCTTCGGTCCCCGCAATCGGCGATTCAATCATTCCGTTCACGCGCAGTCCGAGCGATTCCGCAAACCGCGCGATTTTTTCTTGCACCGCGCGATGCACCTTCGGGTCGCGCACAATCCCGCCGCGCCCAACCTCATTTTTCCCCGCTTCGAACTGCGGCTTGATGAGCGCGATGATTTTTCCCGCGTGCGGTTTCAATAGCGTTTGCGCTACACGAAGAATATGTTCGAGCGAAATGAACGAAACATCAATCACGACAAGGTCAACCAGTTCCGGTAACTTTTCCAAATAGCGCGCGTTCACGCGGTCCATCACCACGACGCGTTCGTCGTTACGCAATTTCCACGCGAGTTGGCCATAGCCCACGTCAATCGCATAAATTTTTTTCGCGCCGCGCTGCAAGAGAACATCCGTGAACCCGCCGGTCGACGCGCCAATGTCCGCGCAGACGCATCCGTTCGGGTCAACCCCAAACGCGTCGAGCGCGCCCGCAAGTTTGTAGCCGCCGCGCGAAACGTATGGCAGCGGCGCGCGAATCGTCAGCTCTGCGTGCGCGTCCACCTGGGTACTCGCCTTGTCCATCACGCGCCCGGCGATTTGGACATCGCCCGCGAGAATCAACGCTTGCGCGCGTTCGCGCGTTTCCGCAAGCCCGCGTTCGACAAGCAAAACATCCAAACGTTTTTTACTCACCCGTCGAAAAATTATAGCACGATTGTTTTGACTTGCGTGGATTCCCAGTTAAGATATTCGCCCTATGCTCAAACTCATCATCAAAGAAATGCGCCCGCGTCAGTGGCCCAAAAATCTTTTTGTGTTTCTCCCTTTGATTTTCACCGTCCGCCAGTATTGGCGCCCGTTCACAGAGACGATGTGGGAATTTCTTGCGCTGACGATTGGCGCGTTCATAGTGTTTTGTCTGGCGTCGGGTTTTGTGTATTACGTGAATGATTTGGTCGACGTGGAAAAGGACCGCGCGCATCCGACAAAACGCAAACGTCCGATTGCCTCCGGCGCGTTGCCCGAAGGCTTGGCGCGCACCATCGCGGTGCTGTTGCTGCTGCTCACGCTCGGGGGCGCGGTCTTGCTCGATGTGTATTCACAGCAGTTTCCCTATCCTGCCGGCGCGCCCATTTTTCCGGTGCCTTTTTCATTCACGGTTGTCACCGTTGCGTATCTCGCGCTGCAAGTGGCATATTCGTTTTGGCTCAAGCATGTGGTGATTGTGGATGTGTTTTGTATCGCGGCGGGATTTGTATTGCGAACGGTGGCGGGCGCGGCAATCATCCAAGTGCCGATTTCACCTTGGCTCTATGTGTTGACCACACTGCTTTCGCTCTTTATCGGATTTGCAAAACGGCGCAACGAAATTGTGATTCTCGAAGACACCGCGAAAAACCATCGCGCGATTTTGGAAGAATACAGCCCGCAGCTCCTCGACCAGATGATTGCGATTACGATGGCGTGTACGGCGATTGCGTATTTTTTGTACACGTTCACAGCGGAGAATTTGCCAAAGAACCACTCGATGATGCTGACGATTCCATTCGCGTTGTACGGCATCTTTCGCTACATGTATCTCATTTACATCAAGAACGAGGGAGGCAGTCCCGAAGAAGCGTTACTGCGTGACCGTCCCTTGTTGATTGACGCGGTGTTGTGGGCGATTGCGGTAGTGGTGATTTTGTATGTGTTCGGAAGGACGGGATAAAAAAATCGGCGGCAACTTTGCCGCCGATTTTTTTTACGAGAAATCGTTTCTCTCTCGCCGCGCTGTGTCTTGATGTAAAATTTTCCGCGCCCACATGTCGCGCGCCAGCTGCATCGCGTCCGCAGTAACACCATAGCGCGCCAAGTAAGCGCACACGCGCTCGATGTCGCGCGCGAGCAGCGGGAACGCTTCCGCATTTTTGTACGGGTTCACGGCTTGGGGGAAATCAATGATTTTGATTTCGCCGCTCCGATACAACACGTTGTATGCGGACAGGTCGCCGTGAATTGTATCGTGCGTGAGCATCAATTCGATGTTGTGCAGCAGTCGGTCCAAGATGGACTGCGCTTCGCGATGAGGCAATTGAACCTGGCTGAGCGCGGGCGCAGGGAATTTTTCTTCACCCACGTATTCCATCAGAATCGCATTGTCACTGCTCGCAAACGGTTTCGGCACATCCGCGCCGGCCGCGTGCAAACGGTGGAGCGTTTGAAATTCATTGCCCAGCCAAATCGTGTGGCGCAAAACTTGGCCGAAATCGGTTTTCTTGTGCATCGCCAGTTTTTCACGGCGACCGCGTGTTTCTTTTCCTTGTTCATCCACCAGTTCACGCCCTTGACGATACACCGCGTCGTTGCGCAATTGTCGAAACATGCGCGGGCGGTACACTTTCGCGGCGATGAGTTCTACGCCCAGTGAGGGGTTGGCGCGACAGCAATAGACGGTCGCTTCCTTGCCCCCTTTCACTTGACGCAGCACATCCGTAATCACGTTATCGTCATAGAAAAGAGCGAGATATTCCATAATCCACTGGCGTTCGTGTTTCGAGCCGGTGAAGGATGGGCGGAACGCTTGTTTGTCATTTTTTTCCGTCGGCGCGAGTTCCGCATAGGAATGTTTAAAGCGTTTGGATTTGCGCTTGAGGCGCCCGGATTCGAACGGCGCGTCGTCGAATTCTTGAAAATCGGTTGTTGCGAAAGGCATTTGGTTTTCCTTGAGGAACGCGGCAAAAAAAGAGCCGCAGGTTGAATCGGCTTGTCTGTTAAACCGAGCCCACGGCTCTCCATTCACAAGGAAATAAAAAACCGTGGACGCGTTGTGCGCGCGCCCACGGTGAGGATTTCACACGAGGAATTTGCTCCCTATGGGAACACTCTCAAACGACAGGCGCGCCCGAACAAAGCATCACATGGACCGGATATTGAGTTTGCATCGGCGCGCCTCCTTTCAAAAGTTTTAGCGAACGCATCCGCGATGTTCTGCAAATGCGCTCCAGTTTATAGCAAACCACGCGGTGGATGTCAAATACGGTCTCAATCGTACGTGCGCGTCCGTATCCCTTCCAAAAATTCCGCAATCGGTTGAAAGCCGTACAGCAAGTCGTGAAAATAATCATTGAGAATTTGCATGACATCTTCGCGCGACGCTTCAAAGTGTTTGTCGAGCGATTCGATGTACGGTTTGTAGCCCAACGATTCATCGCGCGCGCCCATCAACGCGCGCACAATGCGGATTTCTTTTTCGCCTTCGGTGTTCATCACCACTTGCTCGATGAGTTGGTCGTACTGTTTCAAGAGCGCCACGCGGTCGAGACGCGAATCCGGCGTCTGTGCGCCGCTCAACGTTTCAAAGAGGGACCACACGCGATAGAGCGCGGTTGTCGGCTCGTCAAAGAGTTCGCGAATGTACGCGGCTTCGGCATACCGGTCCGTCAAACGGAAAATGTTGTACGAACGTTTTGCCACTTTGCCGTAATTGGGATGTTTGACGAGGTGTTTGTACACCTCGTATTCCAAATCGGTGACATATTTGTCGAGCGCGCCTTCGTCCACCTGCTGCACGAGTTTACTGAAAATCGGTACCGATGTCGCGTCGAGATAAATTTCTTGAAAGTACGGGTCAACGAATCCGTCGAGCGGAACAATTTCGCCCGTCGGCGATTCCCACGTCACGTCGAGCAAGTTGCTCGCATTCGCCAACTGCCCGCGCTGCATGTCGGCAACAATCCAATCCAATTTCGTCCAGCCCGGCTCGTTCATGCCTTCTTCCCAACGAACCATTTTTTTTGTGCCGTCCGCGAGTTCCACTTCAAACGCGCCCGCTTCCAAATCGCGCGGATACCACGTCATCGGCGAACCCTTTTTGACGGGCTTGCCGTTGCGCGTTGCGGCTTCCGCATGTGTTCCAAACTTTAATGACAGAAATTGATAATCGGTCCCGTGTAAGGTTTCAAGCCCTTTGGCGCGCATTGCGTCGGCGAGAATTTTCACCGCTTCGTCGCGCGTCGGCGCTTTGATATTGACGCGTTGAAAGAAATCGGCGTCGCCGGGGTTGCGTTGAATTTTGCTTTGTGCGGCACTGCCGCTCAACGCGAGCGCGGTTTCAATCACGCCCGGTTTGTCTGCAAGCGCAACAATTTTTCCGATGCGCCGAAAATACGCGAGGTCTTGTGGTGAAAAATCGAGAATTGCTACTTTGGCGCCGTACACAAAATTTTTCGCGTCAACGGTGATTTCGTCCTTGTCCTGCACCGCCATCTGCGTCAGCCATTGCAGCGCCTCGTCTTCATCCAACTCGATGCCGAGTCGCTGCGCGGATTCGCGAATTTTTACGATTTCCTCTTGCGGCGTGGCAGTGACAACAACGGGTTTCTTTTCTTCTTCCGCCAATGCTTCGCGCAAGTCCGCAGGCGCGGGTTGTGTCATCGCGCGCAACGTTTCGATTTGTTT
>CALMZO010000100.1 GCA_937870825.1 uncultured Chloroflexota bacterium
TACGATTGGGAGCGCGAGCGCGAACCCTTCTGACATCGCCGCGAACGTGTCCAATACCCAAAACGCGTTCAACGTCGGCACGCGCGTTGGGAAACCCGCGCCCGCGTTCACTTTGCCAGACGCGCAGGGCAAGCCGTTCACCTTTCAACCGGGCGATGGAAAAAAATATGTACTCGCGTTCAATATGGGCTACAGCTGAGGCGCATGTCAGCAGCAACTCGGTGAGTTGCAAAAACAGATTGGACAATTTGAACAGGCAGGCGCGCAAGTCATTGGCATTAGCATAGATTCGGACGCGCGCGCCGCGCAAGTGGTTCAACGCACGGGCGCGACGTTTCCGATTCTCGCGGATCCCGATTTGAAAGTGACAACACAGTTCGATATGCAGCTGCGTCCCGAATGGCCGATGGGGATGATGGGACAATTTCCCGAAATGGGTTTTGTCGTCGTGGACGGCAAAGGCATCGTGCGCGCGCAGCGCGTGGATATGCAATTTGGCAACGGCGCGATTCAACTCCTGCCGCAAATCAAGGAGTTGCCGTGAAGCGAATGTTTTTGATTGGCGTCGCGTTGGCTGCCGTGTTGAGCGCGTGCGCGCAAAATCCTGTCGCGTCACCGACTGCAATTACAAATCCTACCGCTGTCGCAACCGCGCCACCGCTCACGCGCGCAAAGGGCGTACAGCAATTGGCGATGGACGCGCGCGGCAAGAATTTGTATAAAGCCGCGTCGGATGGATTGTTCGTGAGCGGCGACGAAGGCAAAACATGGAACAAGGTTGCGCTGCCGAATGAAATCGCGGACAAGCCAATTTCGCAAATCGCGCTCCGCACAGAAACGCCCGATACTATTTTCATCGCGGGCGAAGAGATTGGCGTTTGGCGCAGCCGCGACGCGGGCGCGAGTTGGAAACAAGTCAACAACGAGATTGCAAGTGGGCGCGTCACCGCGCTGACGCTGCACTCGAACGGTTATCCGCGCGATGAGAGCAAGGGTTTGTACGTTTGGGTGGACCGCGTGGGCGTGTTTGAATCGCATGATGACGGCGATTCGTGGAAACAATCGGCGGACACGAAAATAGGTTTGAGCAATCAAGACGTTACCGCGCTCACCCACACCGCGCTGGAAGGGAGCATGAACACGGGCTGGCTCTATGCCGCCACAGCGAGCGGCGCGTATCTTTCGATGGATTGTTTCTGAGGATGGCGTCCGATGGGCAGTTTGCCCGTCACCCCTCAAGTGAATGGCGTCATCGTAGACCCGCGCAATCCGAAAAATGTTTTCGCCGCAGGACCCGCGGGAATTTTTCAATCGAGTGATGGAGGTTTGACTTGGGACGCGCGCGCGAACGGTTTGACGCCTGCGACGTTTGCCGCGCTGACATTGAATCCGCAAGAACCCGACACGCTCTTTGCGATGACGCGCGAAGGCGTTTTGTATCGCAGTGACGACAGCGCGAGAAATTGGCAAGCGGTGAAAACAAATTCGCCATGACACGCATCTCTCAAAAAGTTCCGTCCCTCTGGCTCGCCGCGCTGCTTAGTTTGCTGCTCTTTGCGGGCTGCGCGACGCTCCAAACCACCTTCGCGCCTGCGCCGCCGTTGGTCAATCAATATGGAACGCCTGTGCCGCCGCTCCCCGCGCTCGACGCGGCGCAAGCAGCGCGCGGCAAACAAATTTATCAAGCGAACTGCGCGCGCTGTCACGGCGAAAATGGCGTTGGGGATCCGAATTGGAAAATCCCTGACGCGAATTTGAATTATCCGCCGCCGCCGCACAATGACGCGGGACATACGTGGCATCATTCGGACCGCGTGTTATATGAAGCAATACGCGATGGACTGCGCGATCCGTTAAAACCCAATTCCGAATTGCGAATGCCCGCATTTGGGAACACATTGAACGACGCGGACATCAACGCGCTGCTCGCATATTTTAAAAGTTTATGGACGACCGAACATCGCGAATTTCAATATCTGCGGACGACGGAAGATGCGATTGAACATCCGACACCCGCGCCATAAGAAATGACGTACAAGACCGAAATTCTACGACCCGAATTCTGGACATCGGCAACTCCGCTGCCGTCTTGCAGAAGGAGACCCGAATGAAATACAGACAACATTTTTCGCATCATCTTTTTATCCGCGTTCAAGTCCCCGATTTTGGGGCGTGGTATCGTGAGCATAAACGCCAATCGCGCGCGCGAGCCAAGTACGGACTATCGGACGGTCCAGTGTATCGCGAGTTGGACAATCCCAACGCGGCGATGGTGCAACTCAATACCAACGATTTACCGAAAGCAATACAGTGGTTCAAGACAACCGAGTTTTGTGAGGCGATGCTGCGCGCAGGTGTTCAGGAGCGCGAATTTTACGATACCGCATCTCGAGAAATCCTGAGCGGAAATCATCGACGCGCGATTCGCGCCATTAAATAATTACAAATCGTAATGGACTCACGCCGAATCAGCGAATTGACGCTGGAAGAACTGGAAGCCATCCTTGAAACGCGCCGCCGCATCGAGGGCGCACGCTCGCGAGTCAGTACGGCAACGCTGCGCAAATCGCGTTCACGGAAAAGCGGATTGTTGTTGCTCGTCGAGCTGCTCTTGGTTGTCGGATTCATCGGAATTGTGGCGCTCGTCCTTTTCAAGATCCAAACACTCAATCAATTCGGTGTGACGGCGCGAATAGAGGCGCTTCAAGCGCAAGCGCAAGCTGGACAGCATACAAATACACAATTCGCGACCCCCATCGTGCGCGAACTGCCTGGCTCGTCGTTTCCTCCAGCCAATTTGGATGTGAAGGAATTGCCAGGTTCGTCGTTCGCGCCTGAAGAGCCATTTCCTCCTGCTCTCGGGGTTTTGGGTGTGCGCGCACAGGTGGCGGCGTCTCCGCTTGCGCCCACACCCAGCCCCGACTCGCCCTCGCGCATCGTCATTCCCGCCATCGCGATAGATTCGCCCGTCGTGCCCGGTGATGATTGGGAAACATTAAAGAAAGGCGTAGGGCATCGCATCGGCACGCCGAACCCGGGAGTGCGCGGCAATATGGTCATGTCGGGACACAATGATGTGTATGGCGAAGTGTTTCGCGATTTGGACCAGTTGGACGTGGGACAAGAAATTTTTGTCTATGCGGGCAGCCGCAAATTTCGCTATGTGATTCAAGCCCGGCGCATCGTCGTGCCAACCGACTTGAGTCCCTTGAATGCCTCACGCGAGTCCATTCTCACACTCATTAGTTGCTGGCCCTATCGCGTGGACAATTTTCGCATCATCATCATTGCGCAGCTCGCGGCATGATGAAAGATGTTTCCGCAGAAACGTTCCGCTTCAGAAAAAAATCAATGTATGTTCAATTTCAAATGGACCTCCTTTTTGACTCTCGCGTGCGCGTTCTTGGCGACGGCGTGCGCGTCCGCCACCACCAGTACGCCAACCATCGTTCTCGCTACTGTGGAACCAAGCACGCCCGTTCGCTCCGTTTCACAAGCAACGCTTGTGCCTGAAACGACGCGCGTGACGGAGCCAAACGCAGCTCCAACTGCATCACCAATTCCGCCTACCGTTTCGAACGTCACGCGCGTTGCCACCGCAACCGCGACGCTGCGTCCCGAACCGACTGCGACACCCCTCAATCCATTGACGATTCCCGCGCTCCGCGCGCGCGATTTTCCCGGCAGCGACTTGGTGATTGAGCAAGCACTCACGCCCGGCAGCAATTACAAGCGCTACATCGCTTCGTATCTTTCGGACGGTTTGAAAATTTACGGCTTGCTCACCGTGCCAACGGGTGAAAAACCTGCCACGGGCTGGCCCATCCTCTTGTTCAATCACGGTTACATCACACCGAGCGAATATCGCACGACGGAACGTTACGTCGCGTATCAAGACGCGCTCGCGCGCGCGGGCTACATCACCTTCAAATCCGATTATCGCGGCAATGGCAATTCCGAAGGCACGCCGAGCGGACATTTCGCGCCGGGCTATACGATTGATGTGTTGAACGCGATGGGTTCGCTGAAAAAATTCGCAGATGCGGACCCGAATCGGATTGGCATGTGGGGACATTCATTGGGCG
>CALMZO010000101.1 GCA_937870825.1 uncultured Chloroflexota bacterium
CTCTTTGATAATCCGGCACCGCTTGGCTCCGCGAATGCTATGTTCCACGCGCACCCGAATGCGTTTCAAGTGACGATTGCGTCGGATGTCCGACGGGCGGAACTCACCTTGCCGTGGCTTTTTTTCGCCTGCCGAACTTGCACGCCTTGCGGCGCGTAACCTTGAAAGCCTGTGTCTTGATACAAGTTCGCTCCGCACGGATAGACAATTTGCTCGCGGTCAGCCATTTTCTTGTCGGGCATCGTGCCGGGATAAGTTTGACTCAAAAAGCCAATGCGCTTGGTCTTGACGTTGGCAATGACCAGATTCTTTTCCGTGTGCATGCGCCTGCGTCCGCTAAAGAAGCGGTCCCGATCCGCCTTGTTTTTCGGGCGTTGGCGCGGGCGCTAGGTGCCATCAATGATCAAGTCGAGCGGTTCACCTTGCTGCATTTCGTGCCGTCCGAATCGGCGCGGATTGCGTTCGGGTCGTACGCCGAGTTTTTTCAGTGCCTGCTGCAACATGGGTAAGATCCGATGAATCCACCGATTGGCGCACTGTTTGCTGAGGTCGAAGAGGTCGCGCAACATCGCTTGTAAGGGATAGGCTTTGAGATACACCAGCACGAATAACAGTTTTTGCTCGGATGCATCCAACGTACTCTTGCGTCCGCCGCCGTGTTGACGCTTACGCGGTTTGCCCGTCATACTTTTGGTCCGAGGATAACGCCGAGCATACGCCTGCGCGAAGGCTGGTAACACCGCTTGGAATTCCTTCGAGGTCAGCCCGGTGAGTGCCAGAAATTTTCGGCGGTTGCGTTTGAGGTGAGTGTAGGTTAGCACTCCCACAGCATACCTTATTTCGCATAAAGTCTCGTGTACAAAATTTGGAGAGTGCATTCATCAGGGCTACAGCTCTAATTTTGACCATCTCTAAACGATTTTGCCTCAGCCGAGAATGATGCGGCTCGGCTATTGCAGTCTTCGCTCGCAGTGGCTATAATCCGTTCCAGAAAATTCAATTGTTTATTGGTTTACAAGAGCAGCGTGTCGAAATGAGGTTGGAACTTGGACCCACTTTGGCTGCCCCGTTTTTTCTCGCAACATCAATCGCTCTCAACCCAAGAGCTTGTCTCCACCTTGCGCGCCGAGCCACAAATACGTCCTCGCTGGCGGCGCGCTGTCCCCGCGTCAATCGTTTGTATATCGAACCTCAATGTGGATTCGCTGTACAAGACGTTGGCAGAAAGCTTTCCGATTTCTCCCGAACTCTCTTTCCTCTCCCACCCGCCAGTCAAGTTTGATTCTGCGCTTGTTCCTGTGGGCGAACCGTCTGACCGTTATGTTCTCTTTCTCGACGCGGAGTTGGATGAGTCATCCAAACGTTCACTACTCGAACACGCCATCGCGCATCTGTTTCTTGGACATCTGCAACTCGGTGACATAAACAGTCATTGGGACCGCCTTGAAGATGTGCGCGCGGGAAACAACGCTAGCCGACGTTGGGACCGCGAAGCCAGCGCGTTGCGTGCAGGTGATGTTCGGGCAGAACCCAGTCCCGAATTCCGCGTAGCAGGTTTGGGGCTTGCGTGGTCACGCCTGTTGAGCGGTAATGTTGATATGCCATTCGCTTCTGCACAAGCATTGGCCGATTCGCGGCGCGGTGATTGGATTGATGTGAGTCAAGATTTGATTCGTCAAGCAGACCTCTTTCCGCATCAGGCGCGCGGAGCAGCCGAAATCGCGGTACGGCTTAAACGGTTGAATGTCGCGCTGCTCGCCGATTCCGTTGGCTTGGGCAAAACGCGCACAACGGCAACGGTGATTCGTTTGCTGCGTGATCGCGGTGAATTGAAACGCGCCGCGATATTGACGCCACAAAAACTCGAACGCAATTGGCGGAACGAACTCAAATTGTTGAATTTGACAATGGATGGGCGCGGCGCGGATGCCAAACTCATCAACAAGGATAAATTCAAACGGCTTACACCGCGCGAAGCGGCGCAAGAAGTGAGCGGCTGAGAGCGCAGTGTGGTTGGAGAAGCGCATC
>CALMZO010000102.1 GCA_937870825.1 uncultured Chloroflexota bacterium
AACGACGCGTTGGTCATTGGCTCGGGCGTGAGTTGTTCCAACGCGCGTACGATTTCATGGACCTCATTGGATTCTTGTTCGCCCGCGCGCGCCGCGTCTTCCATGTCCGCCGCAAAGAGCTGCAAATCAAAAAGCGAAAGCGTTTGAATTTTCGGCGCGAGTTCAACATACATCGCAATCGCAGGATTCAAATGCGACAGTGCGGCGTCAAATTCGCGACGCGCAAACGCGAGAAATGTTCGCGCTGGCGTTTTCGGCGCGCGGCGCGAACATTGTGTAGATTTCCGTTTCGCCATTTAGCCCTTGGGCGGATTCTGTTTAAGCATTGTCACAATCAACACATCGCCTTCTTGGCGATATTCAAATTTCGCGTCCGTCGCCGCGCTGTAATGCGGCTCGAGCAACTTGCGAAGATATTCCGTATCGCGCGCTTCTTCGGGTTCGAGTTCAAAGAGAATCGCTTGCTCGAACATCACTTTTGCTTTGGTTGGTGGCTGTTGTTGTGTGGGGGAATCGGCATTGACATCTTGGACCAACTTGGCTTGTTCGTTTTGTGAATCTGTCATCGTGGTGGTTTCATTTTCCATTTTGACCTCCTCGTGTTACGAAATCAAAACATTGTCATTTGAACGGACGATGCCGATGGTTCGGGCTCGATATCCTTTATCACAATTGGAATTTCATTCTCTTGTGAGAGTGTTTTCGGATTCTCTGCAAGCGCAGGTGGCGCATTGAGGTCAATCTTTTTGCCCTGCTTCGCTTGCGAATGCTTTTTGTTTGTGTTCGATTCGGAACTTGATTTTTGTTTCTTTGCCGCGCGACGCTTTTCACTTTCGACTTTTAATTCGGCTTGGCGTTGTTGTTCGGCTTGCTCACATGCAAGTTTCTCGGCTTCGCGTTGTGCGAGCTCGCTTTGCAATTGTTCAATGAGCGCGTTGATTTCATTTGGCAAACGCGGGGCGAGTTCATCCCAACGCATTTGCATCGCATACGGCGCGTAAGAATGAGTCCGCGCGGTGATAAACACTTTGCGCGCGTCTGGCGGTTGCCCATCGCGCAACGGCATCAGTTGCAGCATCATTAACACAGTGCATTTTTCAAAATCGTATGGTTCATCATCGCGCGCGAATTTGCGTTCAAGAGAACGCGCTGGGTTCGTGTCACGCGTCGCTGTCTTGGTTTCGACGACGGTTTCATTGTTGCCTGCGTTTGTTTCTCCTTCCTCATTCTCAATCTGTTCATCTTCTTTGACAGAATCTTGTTGCACCTGCTCTTCCAGTATCGCTGTTTCATCAGGCATCGGAACCTCCTATAGCAGGTCTACTTGCTGCTCAAGTGCATCGGCATCAAGATGTGGGTGTAATTCGGATTCCCAACTTCGCTGAATACGACGGGCGACGCGGCGTTGTTGAATTGGATTGCGATTTGCGGCGCGTTCACCGATTCGACAAACTCCTTGATGAACTTGCCATTCAGCGCGAGTTTCTGCGCGTCACCTGTAATACTGCTCGGCAACGCGCGGCGCGTGTCTCCACTTTCGGCGGACGCGGCGACGAGACGCAATGTCCCTGCGCTCTCATTTGCGCCGGGTTCTGCTTCGAGGACAACCAAGTTCTTGGCTTGTTGCGCAAAAATCATTGCAAGGTCAACACTCGAACCGAGCGCGCCCGCGTCCACCACAACGCGCGTGGCATGTGTGGTGGGAACGATGCTCTGCACATTCGGGAAATTTCCATCAAGCAGAGATGCAATGAGACGATAGTTTGGCATGGTGAATTGAATGTGCGACTTGGTGGAATTGATCGCCACAGTCAACGTCATATCGTCGGCGATAATTTTTTCAACGTCGCCCAAAACTTGCGCGGGGACAATGACGCGCAACGTCTCTTGCATTCCCGTCGCCGTCGCCTGCGCGCGCAGTGAAAGACGAAACCCATCCGCCGCCGCGAATGCCAATCCGTTCGCGCCCATTTCGAACAACACGCCTGTCAGTACGGGACGCGAATCATCCGATGCCGCCGCATACGCAACTTGGCGAACGATGCTCTTGAATTCTTTGCCGCCTAATTCAATCTGCGCGCCCGTGTCCCATGCAGGCGGCTGCGGAAATTCATGTGAGGGAACGCCTTTGATATTCGTCACGATGTCGTCGCATTGCACACGCAGCGTTTGAGTGGCGGAATCCATCTCCAGATGCAGCGTCGCGTTTTGCGGCAAACGATTCACCAATTCCGAAAATGTCGCGTATGGCACGGCGATGCTGCCGGGCGTCGTCACATGCGCGGCGAGCCACGAGCTCGTCGTCGCGTTCAGATTGCTCGTCGTCACCACGAGTTGCCCGTTGGATGCATCGTTCGTCATTTGCGCGTTCAGCAGAACGCATTTCAGCGCGGGCAACGTTGTGCGTGAAGCGACGGTTGGTTTCACATAGCGCAGTGCGAGCGACAATGGCGCAGGCGCGCACAACGCATTGAGCTCAGGTGTAGATGGAGCTGTGATTGCTGTTGGGGCTGTCACATTCGGCGTTTCTGTATTTGCAGTTTCACTCAAACTTGTATCTGTTTGCATCGAGAGTCCTTTCTGCGTTATTGTTCGTCGCGTGTGGATGCAGTGACTTACAAAGCGGTACGACGGTTCCCGCGTCATTCGTTTTAATCGCGTCGGTATTCCAATACACGAGATTGATTTCGCCGCTGTGATGTTCGATTTTGACCGTTCCCAGACGTTGACCATTCGCGTCGGGGAATTCAAGCAAGAGCGCGGCGCGGCGCAAAAAGAGGTTGGCAGAAATCGCGGCGGCATCGTTTTCGTCATCATGCAGTCCAATGCGAATCGGCAGACGCTTGGTGAATTTTTTGCGGTTCACTTTTTTTCCATATCCTCCTTGAAAACACAAGCGGCGCGTTGTACCGTGTACAACGCGCCGCAAACATTTTTCTGAATTGCATCGCTCGAATTGATTTCGTTTATCCTCCTCCTTCGTGTTCCGCGACATCTCCATTACGGAGAGCATCCGCCGGTAATTCAACTCCACTTGGCAAAAAATACAGCGTGTGGACATCGTAGTAAAAGCGATAACCCCACGCCTGCATTTGCGAAACCGCGCGGCAAAGTGGTTTGTGATACGTGAGACGACGACGCATCAAGTAGGGAATGACAACCATCACCCGCCCTGTCGCATCGCCAAACCACCAACCGCTATCGCGCCCGCGACAAAAATCACTCCACAATTTCACAACGCGATTGCACTGCGGATGCGCGGTCTCTCCGCAGCGATAGCCCTGCGCCAAAAGAGTTTGCTTTGCGCGTTCGATGTCGCCTTTCGCAATTGTCAGTTGATGCCTGATATGTTTGTCCGCATCAAACGTCGCCAACAACGCATAGTCCAATGTGCGAACGACGCGGTGTTCGACACTCGCGTATCCTTCCCAGATTGCAGCAATGGCTCCGTCAACACGTCGTGCGAGCCATGGCGTCAGCGTTTTTTCGGATTGACCACTGCGCGCGGCTTGCCACGCCAACGTCGTTGTCTGTGCAGTGAGTCCCAAACGCGCCACCGTTTGCAAACTCTCGCGCATCAGCTTGGCATAATCGTTTTCACGCACTTGAGCCAAGACGCGCTCGGGGAATGGAATTTCGCTCGCTTGAATCAATTCGCGCACCACCACGCGGAATGGGCGCAGAAGCGTCGAGACAACGAGCGTTGTGTAAATCTGTTTCGATGGGTCCGCGAGACATTTTCGCACCGCCGCCTCCATTGCTTGACCAATCCATTGCGCTTCATCTTCGTAAGGTTGACGCAGTGCATTTTCCATTAGCGCGTCCACATGGCGAGCAACCTCATCGCTCGAATTCGTAACATCGCCGTACAAGCGATTCGTAAGTCTCTCAAGCGCGCGGCAACACTCGAACAATTCTGTCTTTACCTCTGTTTCTGTCTGCGCCCCACGCAAGCCATACGCCAATTGCGACGCGACAAATTGTTCGGCGTTTTCGTGTGGATTCAGTTTTTCAAACTCACGCATGGAATTGCAGATTCCAGCAATTCTGGCGAGTAAATCAGGATGATGCTCAAGGAGCCAGTTCGGAGTAATAGGTCCGAAGCCGGCTCGTGATTCATCTTTTTCGTTCTCTTGAACATTCGCCAAAGCGTTGGCTCGCTCTGTGTGTTGCGCCCTCAATGTGATTTTGTCTGGCGATATTTTTTCGAGCGCGGAGAGGAAACCAAAGAGGTCTGCGATTTCTTCATGCGTTGGCGAGGGACTGGAAGGTCGAGGATTCTCTTCGGAAGCACGCGAAGCCGTATAAGCCGATTCAATAGGCATCGGCTCGGTTTCGACTCCAAGAACCAGTGCTTCAAGGAATGTCGCTTGCATTGTAGGCGCTAATCTACGTCGCGCCATAGCGTCCCTCGCATTTTGTGCGTCGAGCTTGCGGTAAGAAAGTCTGTTGGTGCGTCATTTTGGATCTCCTCGTACAAAGAGAGTGCGATTCCATTTTTGGGAATCGCACCTTCTGTTCCTGCACATGTTCAGTTGATTGATTTTTTGCGGGCATGGCGATCAGGAAGAAAATCCTTGTACTTCTCAAGTGATTGCAAAACGGATGGATGTGACGTAAAATTTTGGTCGTTAGCATCTTACCCGCGCGCGGTTAGCTTGTCGATCCATTCTGGTTAGGGATCTCCTTGAGCTATCCCAGCCCCCCGAAGTGATGCAAGATATGTAAATTTACCGCCGGGACCGAATCGGAGATGTACAATGAAAGAGTGTGCAATCTGCGGAGAGCAACTCGATGACCATGCTTTGAAATGCAGTAAGGGACATAGCGTTTTCAAACTGCAACCTGGTAAGCAGGTCTACTCCGACGAACCCAAAATTGTGGCAGATATGCTACGCCAAAGCTCGGTTGGTTATACCGAGGAAGAAATCAGCTTTTTGGTACACGAGATCTTGCAGATATTTAGAGCTTCTAGAACTCCAGTTACAAATGAACAGTTAAAGTCCATCAAAAACAGCATTGAGCAAAAGCATAAAGAGAGGAAGGCCATCGAACTCAAGGAAAGCGAAGCGGAACGTGAACGCGCGCAAAGAGAATCTATTGAACGACAGCCGAACTCTACGCGCGTGTCCCGCGAGCATGAACTCAGACATTCTGATCAACGAAGTAGGAATATTGAAGAGGCGATGCCAGTTTTTCGTGGACGAAGTGAACGAGATCTACACTCGCGTGAGTTAGGGCCTCTCGTGGCAGAAGCAATTGATCCGTCTTTATACACGAGATTGCTACCCCCGCAGTTGAAGATTCAATCTGACAGGACGTATGAGGACAACGAGAACTTTTGGAAGGACGCGCTCAACAATACTCTCATACATGGAATGATGATTGGTTTGAGTGGCTTTCACCTGACTGAGTGGGTGCCCTCCGCGCCTGGAAGGTATTTTACATCTGAAGCCACAGATGCTCGCAACGAAGCCGAGAGGTATGTCAATCATCAGCGTCGCGAATATCTTCCAATTGGTAAGCAGTTCATGGTCCTTGGTGGGGTTGGATCCATTAGGCTAGCTGAGAGAAGCATAGGTGGCAGCGACGCACACCCATTATGTGCTTCAGCATCCGGGATTAGCCATCAGGGGATTCCTGTTATTTTGCGAGAATCTGAATATCGCAAGGTTATGCGTTCGCTTTCAGAGTCGGGGGGGTGTCTTGTAAATCTTGTTGGACATCTGAAGATCGTGCCGAAAGAGCAGATACCTATTAATTTTGATGGTCAGATCCGTAGATATTTTCTTTTTGTTGATGATTTGGAGCTCCTGGGGCCTTCAATCAAATTAATTTCTACTGTAGCGATAACTTTTTCGTATAACGGCCGAATCGGTGATAAATTATGGTCATTCTGTTCGTTCGATCCAGCACAACAAGATGTGAAGGCGGCCGTGAATTGGTTGAACGATTATGCGCTTCGTTATTCACATGCACCACAGCCACTCATCCTGAGTGACTTTGACGAGCATTTCCAACACTTTAACAACCAAATTGAATTTCCCCTATCAGCAGTTGGACGCGGACAGTTTGACTTCGTTAGGCTAGCTCAATACGCACATGAGCTACCAATCATAATCAATAGAGGAGTCATTAATATGGACATACAAGATTTCAGAGGTGCCAACATAAACAACATCGGAGGCCAGCAATTCATTGGCAAATTCAACAACACCATTGCCAGTTTAAATGCCACTGGCAACGAAGAGCTTGGCAACGCTTTAGCAGAGTTGACTAAAGCAGTAGCAACAAGTAACCATCTCTCGGACGATCAGAAACGTGAAAGCTTGGAGGTTGTACAGCAACTAGGTGATGCAGCTGCGAAACCCCAACCAAACAAATCCCTCATAAAATCTCTTGGAGATGGGCTTATCACAGCACTGAAAACTGTTCCAGATGTTGCAAAAGCAGTAACAGCCCTTGCCCCCTTTATCGAAAAATTGGTAACATAAGTATATCCAATCTCACGCGCTGGAACATTGGGCTGCATTATGGACGCTGAACACAACTATAAACATTGCTTTCGTTGTGCAAGTGAAAATTCGATAGACTAATTCGGTTCAAAATTCAGCAACGAAATCGTCACAGCGCCACGGTCCATATTCGGCAAGCCCACTGCGTCATGTGCACAGTGGGCTTGCCTTTCGCTTTCCTTTAGAACAGCGTACTCTGATGTGCGCTTGACACTTCGACTGGCTTTAGCACCGCACCTAATGTTGCGCTGGTCGGGAGAGTTGGTAACGATGGGAACGGTGATTCCTTTTCATCAGCTCTCAGCTCACTTTGGGAGGACAAGGCAGCAAGCACGCGTTCCGCGTCCTGCGTGCGCTTTGCATCCGCCTCGCGCTCCTTCTCGTGAAACAACGCGCGCAAATCCTTCACCTGTGCTGTTCCTTGCAGCACCTTCCCCAATTGACTCAATACATCATCCGCATTCGCTTGACTTGCCATAAGCGATGCTTCGAGACTGTTGCCGTTCACTTTTTCGGCTGCCGCCATTTTTTCCATGATGAGCGCGACGGCGGCGCTTTCCATCGTGTCGCGATAGACAAGATAATACGCGTCCACTGGATATTTTTGAGTCAACCTCAGTGGACGGCGCAATGCTTGTTGCATGGTGAACACGGAATAATTTGGCTCGAAAAAGATTTCGCGCGGAAAAAATATCAGGTCGAGCCCGGTCTTGACAAGCTCCATGTTCGTTATCAAAACCTTTACACCATTCCGCACTTGTTGTTCAATCCATGCTTCGCGTTTGCGCGAGGAAATTTTTGACTTGAGTACTGCCACGGGCAGTCCAACATTTGTCATCAATTTTCGCAAACGTTCGCTAATGTCGCGCGTGCCTGTTTGGCGCAGATAAACAATCACGCCGCGCCCTTGCATCACCGCCGCTTGTGTGAGTTCGAGTACTTGCTTTTCTTTGGGATAGTGTCGGTCCTCGCCAAGCGCGGACGCAACCGCAATCACTTGTCCATCCGGGTCGCGCACAATTTCTTGACGATGCCCCGAATTGCAATAGCCGAGCAGCGATTGCAGATACGCGGCGAGCAAGCGTCGCGGACTCGAATGGTTGTCGCGCAATTCCTTCAACGCCTTTTCGAGCGTTTTTCGCAATGCGTCATATTCTTTGCGATGGTCCTGGGCGAGGTCAATCTCTACCAAATGCTCGCGCAGCGGCACAAGGTCATAACCGAGGTCGGTGAGCTGCACGAACGCGGTATAGTTGAGCAGGCGCACAATCAATTCCGGTGAGATGCCCGCGCGTTCGCGCACGTAGGTTTTGCTGCGACGTTTCGCCGTGAAAACGCCGATGTCATCTTCATCGTCCACATTTCCGTTGCCCTTGAACGTCACCTCTTCGAGAATCCCATAACGCGCAATGAATCGCTGCATTTCGTTCCAGCGATATTCGCGCCGAATTTTAGGGTCGAGGCGATAGAGCAATGAGAAAAGCGTGGACGCATAGCCGCCGTAAAGCGTCCCGGTCATGCCCAACGTATGACGGCACGATTGCGCGAGCGCGCCCATCGCGTAACCCACATCCGTCGCGTGTCCCTTTGCTTCGTGGACTTCATCGCTGAGGAACAGTCCGAAAAAGTTTGGTAACTTGCGTCGAATGTATTCTGCGATGGGATAGCGAATCGTTTTGAGTTGCAGCAGATTCACCTCGCGTTTGCCGCGTTGATTGAGATGAATCATTTGAAACAGCGGAGTCCGACACGCTTGGCAAAAGCGTTTTTTGTTTTCAAAATAGTTCGCATCTACGGGACGCTCTTCCGAATCTCGAATTTCGATGCCGCAGCGCGGGCAATGAATGTGCTCGCGCAAGAGAAAGTAACCATCTCTGAACGACGGTGTCACTTGAAGTGAATCCAGCGCGCGGCTTTTATCTTCTGGGTACTCCTCGCGTTCGCCCAGATACGCGGCTTGCAATGTTGCTTCATCGAGCATTGTGTCGAACGCGTTGCAATCATCTCCATCATTGGATTCGTCGCTTTCTGATTCGGCAACATCCGCATTGCCATCGGTGTCAAACCATTGCGCGGATTCGCCCTCAAGCCAATCCCACACGCGCGGCGCGTTCGCATCGTGATATTTTGTCGGCACGAATTCAAGTTGATGTTTTTGTGTGAATGCAGGTTCGTGTCCCGAACCGAGTTTCGCCATTTCTTTGGAGCAGATGGCGAACGCCATGCGTTCTTTCGACATTCTGCGAACGGTGCGCGCAAACCGCGCCACATCGCTGATACGTTCGACAATTTCTACATACGCGCCCGGCAAGATTTCTTGAATCTCGCGATGCCACTTGTCCACCAAGTGCGCGGGACACATCACAAACACGGGATTCGCTTGCTCACCCATCAATGCCGCGAGCGCAGTTCCGATGCTCGTTTTGCCAACGGACATTTCGCCGACGAGCGCGGCGCATTTTTCGCGCTGCAGATAGAAATACAACGCGGCGGCAACGTGCTTTTGCGCCTCGAACAGACCGCACACATTGCGGCGCGGCAAACGGCGATGCGGACTCAATGAATTCAACATTTGCACTTGCGCGGGCGTCAGTGACGTTTCGTAATCCATGTTGTAAATCGGCGGAAACGAATCGAGCACGCGCTGCAAGAGAATCACATTCCATTTTTCACCGAACGCGGCGAGTTTGCTTGTGTCGTCAATGCGCGTGAACTCGCCCTGTTCCAAATCGAGAATCATCAACTCGGTCACGAAACGGTCGGTCACGCGTTCCGATTCTTCATCTTCGTTTTCCACCTGGTCTTTGTAGGTGCGCCCTTTGACGAGAATGCGCTCGCCATTGCGTTCGAGACGAATGTTTTGGACATGCCCCGCGGCGATGAGCGAAATGAGATGTCCCTCTTTCAACGGGAGCAACGGACGAAACGAATCGAGTTCCGTCGCGGCGTCAAAATTCGCGCGCCACGCGGCGGTGTTGCATACTCCGTTTTGTTTGACCGCCGCAATCAATTCTTCGGGCGAGAGATTTTTTGCGTAAAAGTAAAATTCCGAAATCGCGCGCGGGGGCGGCAGTTGATAGATTTCCTCTTCGTTTGGCGTTTCAGCAAGCAATGGCAAACCGCGTTGACATGAGTTGTAGAGTGTTTGTTCTTGTTCCTGCGCGTCGTCGCACGCCGCCTCGCGCTTGATTCCAAAGACGACGATTTGTTTGTAATCCGCAAACTCGGATTCGGGAAAGCGATACGCGCGCAGCGTGTGATACCAACGCGCGAGATAGCTCGCGATTTTTGCGTTGATGGCATATTGCGGAACGATGTAAATCAACAAACCGTTTGGCGCGAGAAATTGTGTGCAGTGCGTGAGAAATTTGTGTTCGAGACGTTTGCCTTGCACGACATCGTACGGCGGATTGAGCCACAAGAGTTCAAACGCCTCGCGCGCGATTTTGACCATATCAATATCGTCGGCAACAACATGGTCGAGGCGCAGCGATGCCGCGTTCGC
>CALMZO010000103.1 GCA_937870825.1 uncultured Chloroflexota bacterium
GCGCTTGACAGCTTACGAAAACTGCATATAATACTGACGCATAAATTTTCAAAGCGCGAGACTTGGCAACAGTCAAGTCTCGCGCTTTGAACTGAACCGAAAAACGTCTTGCCGCGCGCACGACCAACGCCCGTTCTTGCGCCGACGCTGATTCAAGAATTTGAAGGGCATCTCCAACGCGTCGAACTCGCCCCCGCCACCATCCGCAATTACAGCGCAGATGTGCGGGGTTTTGTGCGTTTTCTGCGTGAGCGACTCAATGGTCACCTGCCCGCGATTCCCACCAAAGAAAATTTTTCAACCTATCGCGAGCATTTGATTCAAGCCACCGCCCAGTCGCCCGCCACCATCAATCGCCGCCTTCAGGCGCTGCGCGTCTTTGGACGATTCTTGCAAGAAAAGGGATTCAGCAAAACCAATCCCGCGCAACATTTACAACTCATCGCAAATGGTTATGAAGAATCCGTGCCGCGCGTCTTGGACGAAGATGAAATCGCGCAGCTCATTGTCGCCGTCCGCGCGGGCGCGCGCAGAAGTTTGATGCGCCGCGATTACGCCATCATCGAACTGATGCTGCAAGCGGGACTGCGCGTGAACGAAGTTGCGCTGCTCACAAAACAAGACATTGTAGCAACCTCAGACGGAATGAGATTGGTGATTCAAGGCAGCGCGGAACATCATTTTCGCCAAGTGCCGTTAAATGAAACCCTCGCCCGCGCATTGAGGGATTATCTCCAAGTGCGCCCGAACCTGCCGGATGTCAACACGCTCTTTGTCAGTCAACAAGGCAAACCACTTGCCACGCGTTCGATTCAACGCCTTGTCGAAGAATACGCAAACGCGGCGCAACTCGAAGACGTTTCCGCCTACAGCTTGCGTCACACCTGCGCGAAAAAATTGCTGGATGAAAATTCACCCGAAGCAGTGGCGAAATGGCTGGGACATAAAAGTGTAGAGTCGCTGAACAAGTACAAATAACATTTCCGAAATTCGATACGCTCGTGCAACTGGTTGAATTCTTTGACACCAATGACGTCGGCGATTATTTGGAAGCTCTCCTAAAATTTCACGTCGCCAACCTTGCTATGAAGCCATTCACTTGGGACCCAATTAAGAATCAACAACTCGAAGAGAGCCGAAAAATTACGTTCGAGCAAATTGTGAAATTGATTCAAGAAGGAAACGCTTTGGATATCGTTCGCCATGACAATCCGATGAAACATAAAGACCAATTTGTCTTGGTGCTTGAAATGAATGACTATATCTGGCTCGTCCCATATGTGAGTACAAAGACGGGACGATTTCTCAAGACCGCATTTCCGAGCCGAAAAGCTACACGCAAGTATCTGCGAGGAAAAAATGATTAACCCGAAACTTGACCCGGAAGAACAGGATATTCTTGATTCGTACGAGCGGGGCGAATGGCAATCTATTCCGAATGTGAAGGAAGAGCTTGCCCAACTGCGAGAAGCCGCGCGTTTTACACTTGCCAATCTAGAGTTGAGTATCAAGCTAGCACCAGAAGACCTGCACAAAGTCTTTACGCAAGCGGCAGCCGAGGGCGTTACTGCCGAATCAAAAGTTGCAGATATTGTCCACCAATACATCAATGGTGAATTGGTTCCAAGATGAATTGTTTTGCAAAATCAATTGGTTGTCAGCACTGGTTCACTCTAACCCCAAGGAGAGTTCATGGAAATCAAAGATTTTTCCGCCGTCCGTATTTCACTCGCTTCGCCGGACCAAATCAAAGCATGGTCACATGGCGAAGTGTTGAAACCCGAAACGATTAACTATCGCCGCCTGCGTCCCGAACGCGATGGACTGTTCGACGAACGTATTTTTGGTCCGACGCGCGATTGGGAATGTTACTGCGGCAAATACAAAAAAGTCCGCTACAAGGGAATGATTTGCGAAAAGTGCGGCGTCCAGGTCGCGCCGTCGCGCGTGCGCCGTGAACGCATGGGACACATCGAACTCGCCGCGCCTGTTGCGCACATTTGGTACACGCGCCGCGTTCCTTCGTATCTCGGACTCTTGCTCGACGTGTCGCGCCGCAATCTCGACCGCGTGTTATATTTCGCGCAGTACATTATCACGCACATTGACGAAGGCGCGCGCAACAAAGCATTAAAGAAACTCGAAGAAGAACTCGAACACAAAATCGCCAAAGATACCAAGTCCCTCGCCGACAAACTGGAAAAACGCGAACTCGACTTGCTGGAAGAAATCGAGAAACTCGAAAAAAAGACCGAGAACGCGATTGCGAAACTCGATGAAAAACTCGCGGAGCAAACCGACGAGGTTGTTTCTTTGGGCAAGCAGTTGGAACGCAAACTGGAAGACCGGGGCAAAGAAGTTCGCAAAGCGATTGTGTTTGAATTCGGCAAGACAAAAGAAGTGATTGTCGAAGAGGGCGAAGAAATTGCGCCCAAGCATCGCAAGAAACTCGCCGAAGCCATCCAAGCACAATTGAACGAAATCGAAGCCGACATCAAGCAGCAGCAAAAAGACAAACGTCTCGACGCGCAAGGCAAGCGCGAAACGCTGCAAGCGGATTTTGAAGAAGAAGCGTCTTCATTGAACGGACAAATCGAAGACAAGGCGAACGCGCTGCGCAGTGAATTCGACCCGAAATTTGAAGAGCTGCAAGCGATTGCGGTCAAAGAATTTTTGACCGAATCGCAGTACCGCGATTTGTCCGACAAATGGGGTCACGTGTTCAAGGCGGGCATGGGCGCGGAAGCGGTGTTGGAAATTGTGCGTCGTATGCAAATGGACGAAATGGCGAAATCGCTGCGCCGCGAAATTCGCGGCACGCGTTCCAAACAGCAGCGCAAAAAAGCCATCAAGCAACTGCGCGTCGTCGAATCACTTCGCAAGTCCCAGAATCGTCCCGAGTGGATGATTCTCACGATTCTGCCCGTCATTCCGCCCGACCTGCGCCCGATGGTGCAGCTCGACGGCGGACGGTTCGCGACGAGCGATTTGAACGACCTCTATCGCCGCGTCATCAATCGCAACAACCGCCTCAAACGTTTGTTGGAACTCGGCGCGCCCGAAGTCATTGTCAACAATGAAAAACGCATGTTGCAAGAAGCGGTGGACTCGCTAATTGACAATTCACAGCGCGGCAAAGCCGTGAGCCAACGCGGTCAGCGCAAACTCAAATCACTGTCCGATTTGCTTAAAGGCAAGCAGGGACGTTTCCGCCGCAACTTGCTCGGCAAGCGCGTGGACTATTCGGGACGCTCGGTCATTGTCGTTGGTCCGCATTTGAAATTGAATCAATGCGGTCTGCCGAAACAAATGGCGCTCGAATTGTTCAAACCGTTTGTGATGCGAAAACTCGTCGAAAACAATTTCGCGCACAACATCAAGTCCGCGAAACGTCTCGTCGACCGCATGTCGCCCGAAGTGTGGGATGTGTTGGAAGACATTATCCAAGACCATCCCGTCCTCTTGAACCGCGCGCCGACTTTGCACCGGCTGGGCATTCAAGCGTTTGAAGTCGTGCTTGTCGAAGGCAGCGCGATTCAAATTCACCCGTTGGTGTGCGCGGCGTTCAATGCGGACTTTGACGGCGACCAAATGGCGGTGCACGTTCCGCTTTCGGAATCGGCAAAACACGAAGCGCGGACGTTGATGTTGAGCGCGTCGAATTTGTTGAAACCCGCGTCGGGCGAACCGATTGTCGAACCGACCAAAGACATGGTGCTGGGCTGTTACTATCTCACGATGGACTCGCACACGACGAATCGCGGCGACGGCAAAGTGTTTGCGTCGTCGGAAGAAGTCGCGCTCGCGTACGATTTGGGCGTCGTGGACTTGCACGCCAAAATCAAAGTGCAATTTATTCGCAAAGCGGGGCGCGGGGCAGCCAGAGAATTGATTGATACGACGGTCGGGCGCGTGTTGTTTAACGAAATCTTTCCCGAAGAAATGCGTTTCGTGAACGACATTCAGGACAAGAAAAAACTCAAAGAACTTGTCGCGCGCGCGTACCAAGTCGTCGGTCCGGAAGGCACTGCCGAAGTGGTTGACCGCATCAAAGACATCGGTTTCAAGTACGCGACGCGTTCGGGTCTCACGATTGCGATTGACGACATCACCGTTCCGGAAAACAAAGACCAAATCGTCAAAGGCGTCGAAGACAAAGTTGCCGAAGTGGAAAAACAATATCGGCGCGGTCTCATCACCGAGGACGAACAGTACGTGAAAACGGTCGAACTTTGGACGGAAGCGACGGAAGAAATCACCGACGCGGTTTCCAAATCGTTCGCGCAAGATTCACCTGTGCGCGTCATGGCAAACTCGGGCGCGACGAAAGGTGGTTTCACACCGCTGCGTCAATTGGCAGGGATGCGCGGCTTGATGGCAGACCCGGCAGGGCGCATCATTCCGTTGCCCATCACATCCAATTTTCGCGAAGGTCTGACCGCGTTGGAATACTTTATTTCCACGCACGGCGCGCGCAAAGGTCTCGCAGACACCGCGCTTCGTACCGCCGACGCAGGTTATCTCACGCGGCGCTTGGTGGACGTGGCGCAAGATGTCATTATCAATGAAGACGACTGCGGCACGCACGCGGGCATCTGGCTTTCGGCAGATTCCAAAGAACGTACGGGTGAAGGGTTTGAAGAACGCGTGGTGGGACGCGTTGCCGCGAGCGCGGTGCCAAATCCCAAGACGGGCGAAGTTATCGTCAACGTGGGCGAACTCATCACCGAAGCGCATTGGAATCAAATGAAACCGGCGGGCGTGAATCGCGTGTTCGTTCGGAGTCCGTTGACCTGTGGCGCGCGTCACGGCTTGTGCGCGAAATGCTACGGGCGCGATTTGGCGCGCGGCGGTTTGATTCGCATTGGCGAAGCGGTTGGCGTTATCGCTGCGCAATCCATCGGCGAACCCGGCACGCAGCTCACGCTCCGCACGTTCCACACGGGCGGTGTCGCAGGCGCGGACGACATCACGACGGGTCTTCCGCGTATTGAAGAACTTTTCGAATCGCGCGACCCGAAAGGGCAAGCCCTCATTGCCGAAATTGACGGGACTGTCGAACTTGGCGTCGAGGACGGACAACGCGTAATCAAAATCATCGCGACGAAAACCGAAGACGACGAATACGAATTGCCGCCGCACGCGAAAGCATTGGTCAAAGACGGTGATTTCATCGCGCGGGATACAGTGTTGTTCCACGACAAAGAAGGCAACGATGTGTACTCGATGAATGAAGGCACTGTCGTTCGTGATGGGCGCACCTTGTCGGTTCGGCGCGAAGTCCGCGATGAAAAAGTGTACGAAGTGGCGGCTGCCGCGCGTTTGAGAGTGGGCATCGAAAACGGCGCACGCGTCAACGCAGGCGACCAACTTACAGAGGGTCCAAAAAATCCGCACGATATTTTGCGAATTCTCGGACGCGATGCGGCGCAAATTTATCTGGTAGAAGAAATTCAACGCGTGTACCGCTCACAGGGCGTCAACATCAACGACAAGCATATCGAAATGATTTTGCGTCAGATGTTCCGCCGCGTGCGCGTGAAATCTACCGGCGACACGGATTTCCTGCCCGGTCAATTGGTGGACCGCCTCGCGTTTGAAGACGTGAACGAAAAAATCACCGAAGCGGGCGGCATTCCCGCAACGGCGCAGCCGATTCTCTTGGGCGTGACGAAAGCGTCCCTCTCGACCGATTCGTTCTTGAGCGCGTCGTCATTCCAACACACCATCAGCGTTCTCTCGCAAGCCGCGATTGAAGGCAAGCGCGATGATTTGTACGGTTTGAAGGAAAATGTCATCATCGGCAAACTGATTCCTGCCGGCACGGGCTTTCGCCAACGCACACGCGCGGACATTGCCGAAATGAAAATCGGCACGATGGGGCGTCTCGGTCACAAATTGGATGAAGATATCCGTTTGGAGGACGAGGAACTCGCCGAAGTGGAAGCGCTCGACGAAGAATTGATTGGCGAAGTGGACGCGGAACTCGAAGAAGCGCCCGAATCCGAAGTCGAAGGTTCGGATGTTGTCGCCGATGTCGAAGAGGTAGAAGAAGAAGCAGAAGAAGTGGAAGAAGAAGAAGAACTCGACCTCGACGAAGATACTTCGCTCGAATTGGACGACGACGAAATGGACGAAGAAGAAGAGGAAGAGGAAGAAGCGGAAGCGGAATAAAAAAGGAACGCGGTCTGGTGTACCAGACCGCGTTCCTTTTTTATTCTTGTAATTTGTCCATTCCCCTCACCTGCGTTATAAAATACTCGATTCAACACTAATGGAGAAGAAACAATGACGGAAAATTTTCGTGATGTCCTTTTGCGCGGCGAACGGTTGGTCGCGGACGGGGCAACGGGTACGAATTATCAAGCGCGCGGTTTGGCGCGCGGGCAAGCGCCGGAAGAATGGTTGTTTCAAGAACCGGACAAGGTGACAGGACTGCACCGCGATTTTATTCAGGCGGGTTCCAACGTTATTCTCACCAACACCTTTGGCGGAACGGCGATGCGGCTCGCGCACGCGGGTCTCGAAAACGATGCGGCGAACGTGAACCGGCGCGCAGTGGAATTGGCGCGCAACGCCATCAACGGCGAACGTGCGTGGGTAGCGGGCTCGATTGGACCGTCGGGCGCGCTGCTCGAACCGTTTGGCACATTAACGCGCGACGAAGCCATCGCGCAATTCGCCGCGCAAGCGCGCGCGTTGGTGGACGGCGGCGTGGACTTGTTGATTATCGAGACGCAATTCGATATGGGCGAGGCGACCGCCGCGTTTGAAGGCGCGCGTTCGGTGACGGATTTGCCGATTATTCTTTCGTTCAGTTTCGATATGGGAACGAACACAATGATGGGGTTGAAAGCGGGGCAAGTGGCTAAAGAAGTGACCGCGCTCGGCGCGGACATGGTCGGCGTGAACTGCGGACGTTCGCTCGACGAAAATTTTATCAATCTTCAAGAAATGCGCGCGGCGACGCACCTGCCGATTTGGATGAAACCGAATGCCGGTTTGCCGCGCATGACGGACGATGATATTGCGATGTATGATGTCACGCCCGAAATGATGGGCGAAGCGGCGGCGCGCTGGCTCGAAGCGGGCGCACAAATTGTCGGGGGCTGCTGCGGTACCTCGCCCGAACATCTCCGCTCGATTGCCCACGCAGTGGAAGCGTCGCGCGTGCGCGCGTAAACTTTCCAAAAGTTTTTTGGAACGACGCGGGCGGAACGTGGCGCCCGCGTCTTTTTTTTCGCGCGTTTTGTAGTAGAATGTTTTTGTTAAGAATTTTTAACAAGCAGGCGTACCCGATTGTCGACACCTCTTTTTCTTTTTCTCGCGTTGATGTTGCTGTATGCGTTCTTTAACGGATTCAATAATTCCGGAACACTGGTCGCCGCGCCGATTTCGACGCGGGCCTTGCCTCCGCGTTTGGCAATTGCGCTCGCGGTCGTCGCGGAATTTATCGGACCCTTTGTATTTGGTGTGGCGGTTGCGGCGACGATCGGGCGCGATTTTTTAGAGACCCGCGCGTTGAATATGAATGTGCTGCTTGCAACGGCGATCGCCGTGATTGTGTGGAACGCGGTCACGTGGTTTCTCGGCATTCCGTCCAGTTCGTCACATGCGTTGATTGGCGGGCTGAGCGGCGCGGCATTTGCGGCGGCGGGCTTGGAGATTTTCAAGCTGGACGGCATCGTGCGCATTTTCACGGCGCTGCTGCTCGCGCCCCCACTCGGTTTTCTTGGCGGCTATTTGTTTTTGAAACTGACGCTCGTTCTCGCACAAGGCGCATCGCCGCGCATCAACGGTGTGTTTCGGTCCCTGCAAGGTTTGACCACCGTTGCGCTCGCGTTGAGTCACGGCACCAACGATGGACAAAAGTCAATGGGGTTGATAACGTTGGGGCTCGTCGTTTTGGGAAGGCAAGATGATTTCACGATTCCGCGTTGGGTGACGTTCGCGGCAGCCGCGGCGCTCTCGCTCGGCGTTGCAACGGGCGGTTATCGTATCATTCGCACGCTCGGCGGAAAAATGTACCGCTTGCGTCCGATTCACGGCTTGGACTCGCAAGCGGCAGCCGCAGCGATTATTCTTGGTTCAACCCTGGTCGGCGCGCCCGTCGCGGCAACGCATGTCGTCAGCATGTCCATTCTTGGCACGGGCGCGGCATATCGCATCCGCGCCGTGCGTTGGGGCGTGGTGCGTCAAATTTTGACCGCGTGGCTCGTGACCATTCCGATGGTCGCCATCACCGCCGCGTTGTTGTATCTCGTACTCGCGCGTCTGGTGCGCTAGCGAGCGCACTGATTACTGCTCACGGCTTTTCACCATGCGTCTCACAAATCCGTTTCGCTCTCGTTCACAAAATTTTTTGCAGCATCTCGCGCAGCAAGCCGACAAGACGCGCGAGGGGCTGGAGATGTTGGAACATTTTTTCAACTCGCACAATCCCGCCGACGCGCGGCGCGTCGAACAAATCGAAAAAGAGGCGGACGAACTGCGGCGGATTTTGATTGACGATTTGAATCGCGCCTTTGTCACGCCGATTGACCGCGAAGATTTGTTCGCGCTCTCGCGCACCATTGACGATGTGTTGGATTATGCGTACACGACGGTGGACGAAATTCAATTGTTCAATTTGGAGCCGACCGATTTGATGCGCAAGATGGTGACGATTTTGCGCGAAGCGGCAGAGGAATTGCATCTCGGCGTTTTGCAATTGCGCGAACGTCCGCAACTCGCATTGCAGCACGCGATGCGCGCGAAAAAATTAGAGAACCGCGCGGAGGGTTTGTACCGCGAAGCGTTGGCGGAATTGTTTCAGCAGCCGAAAACGATTGACGACATTATGCTGATGCTGAAACGCCGCGAAGTGTACCGCCATTTATCCAACGCGGCAGACCGCGGCGATGAAGCGGGGAACATTATTTCGGATATTGTCGTAAAGATGACGTGAGTTAATGGTTGAGCGGTGAAAGTTCAAGTGCATTTTCGACGTTCAACGTTCAACATTCAAATTTCAACATGACGCACGAATGGCACAACGGCGAGTACACCATCAGCACGGACCGCGCGCGAATTGATTTGAACGTGGTGTTGGACTATTTGCAAAATCAAGCGTACTGGGCAAAGGGACGCGCGCGCGAGGTGATTGAGCGTTCGATTCAACATTCGGAAAATTTCGGCGTCTATCGCGGAACTGTCCAAGTCGGCTTTGCGCGCATCGTCACCGATTACGCGACGTTCGCGTATCTGTGCGATGTGTTTATCCTTCCCTCCGAGCAAGGACGCGGCTTGGGCAAGTGGTTGATGGCGACGATGCTGTCGCATCCGCAACTGCAAGGATTTCGCATGTGGTATTTGCGAACTCGAGATGCCCACGACTTGTATCGTCAGTTTGGTTTTACGGAATTGCAAGAGCCGGAGCGGAGCATGGAGCGTCCGGGAGATTTGTGATAAAAGATCCGAAACGCGTGTACGCGTTTCGGATCTTTTTTATCGCCGCGCCGTATGTTGCTGCGCGTGGGCTGCTCATTCAAGGGTGCTAAAGCTCCGCCACGGGGTATTGGCGCAGCCAAATTCATTGCACGACCTGACGCGCCAGACAAAGGTTTTGCCTGCTGCAAGAATCCGTGTTCGGAACCGTGTCGTATAGATGACGGTGTTGTGAACGCGCGCAGCTGTTTTGGAACCCCTGCGCAAGACGACGCGGTACTGTCTGGCACATTCGTCGCCGTTCCACACCAGCCAGACGCGCCCTTTGGCAACTTTCGCGTTCGGTTTCGGGGCAAGCAATTCCGCCATCTCGGGCTTGTCCTTACACCCTGCGGGCAGTGTTGGCGTATGCGTCGCCGTCAGCGTCGGCGTTAACGTCGGCGTGTCCGTAGAGGTCGGCGTCGGCGTGGGCGTGTTCGTACTCGTGGGAGTATGGGTATTGGTTGGAGTATTCGTATTCGTCGGCGTCGCGCTCGGGGTAAAGGTCCGCGTTGGCGTCAACGTGTTCGTCGGCGTATGCGATGGCGT